>CAZQWU010000032.1:5498-14782 GCA_964597305.1 uncultured Bifidobacterium sp. | reverse complement strand
TTATTACTAACAAACTCAAGCAACCTACCCGTTAACTCGAGCGAGCAGCTCTCAATCGTTAACTACATGGTCTTGCTCCAAGCGAGGTTTACCTAGCTACACATATTGCTATATGCACTGGTGGTCTCTTACACCACCGTTTCACCCTTACCACTTTTCTTTTGCAAGAAATATGGCGGTCTACTCTCTGTTGCACTGTTCTCGCGGATCGCTCCGGGTGGGCGTTACCCACCGCTTCGCTCTTTGGAGTCCGGACTTTCCTCGGCACAACTAATTTCTCAGTTACAACGCGGTGATCCGGGCGGCTCACCTCAGATGCTAGAACTAATGACGTGTAAAGCCAAATTTTGAATGCGTAAAAAATACGTGCATTAGAGTTACCGCATGAGTATCGCCGATTGGATTCAACAGAATCTTGATTCGGCCACACCGTTTCTTATTTACCTTGCCATGGGAATACTCGTATTTATTGAAACAGGAATTTTAATTGCTTTTTTTCTACCAGGTGATTCCATACTTTTTGGTGCAGGATTACTCGCTGCGACGCGGGATGACGTCAACATCTTTTTTCTTGCTCTGATAGTTTTTATAGCAGCTTTTCTCGGTGATCAAGTGGGTTTCGTATTCGGGCGGAAATTTGGTAGAAAATATCTCGAGCGCGGATCTTCTCACCGTGCCCAATCCATGGTGAAACGTGCAGAGAGTTTTTACGAGAAATATGGTTGGAGCGCAGTAATTTTGGCTCGGTTTTATCCATGGATTAGAACGTTTATCCCGCCGATTGCAGGTATCGGGAAAATGAATTACTACAAGTTTCTTAGCGCTAATGCCATAGGCGCAGGACTGTGGGGCATGGGAATTACATGTTTGGGTTATTACTCTGCTCAACTTCCCGCACTCAAGGGTTCGTCACGAGCCATCGCAGCTTTCTTTGTTACATTAACTATTCTGTTAACGATACGAAACTACATTAAAGCTCGAAGGGCCAAATAATTTATGACTTCCTCTCGTAAGGTTTTGATCACTGGTGGAACTTCTGGAATAGGTCGGGCCTTTGTCGATCGCTTTGCTCGCAATGGCGATACCGTCTGGTTTACCTATTTTCAGGGCTCAGAAAATCCTGCCGACGTTGCTTCTGCATATCCAAAAAATGAGATTAAATATTTTTCATTGAACTTAGCCGAGTACGATTCTGTTTCATCTCTGGTGGAATCACTTCCTGATACGCCCGATATTCTCATTCACAATGCAGGATTAGGTTCGAAAACAGTTGAAAAAATAGCTATCGAACCACATCTGCGAGATCAAGCGCTCATTCAAGTAAATTCAATAGGAACGCTCTGGTTAAACAATCTTTTAGTACCGCGAATGGTAAAACGAAATAGCGGCAAGGTAATTTTGATTTCGTCTGTCGGTGGAGGAATAACTCAAGTTCCTGGATTTCATCATGCTGATGGCATGAGTAAGGCGGCCATTGCATTTCTGGGACGCATTCTCGCTGCCGATCTTGCACAAACTGGCGTTGATGTATTCACGATCTGCCCAGGCGCAACCGATACGCCAATGTTTAACGCAAGCACACTCAACCATCTCTCTGACAGTGAAAAGAAGAAAGTCGTTGCTGCCTTACCGAAGGGTCGACTCATCGAGCCAGCCGAGATTGCAGAGCTTGGATTCTTTTTAGCTTCGGACGCCGGCCGAATTTTGCATGGCGCTGTGATCGATGCCTCAATGGGGCTTGGCGTAAATCCTGGTCTGTTACAGAAGGAATAAAACAAGTAACTTCTCCCCTTGTGACAAGCTTTGAACTCACCAGTCGTGAATACGCGCAATCGCTCGATAAAAATGATCCACTCGCTTCGTATCGCGAGAGATTTATTATCGATGATCCGACGTTGTGTTATCTCGATGGCAATTCATTGGGACGTTTACCCAAAGACACCATTTCTGCAGTAAATAATTTTCTCGTTAATGAGTGGGGCAAAGAAGTAGTTACTGGATGGGGACATTGGGTCGATGATGCTCAGCCGGCTGGCGATCTCATCGGGAGCGCAACGTTAGGTGCAGGACCGGGTCAGGTTCTTGTCTGCGATACAACGTCTGTAAATTTTTATCAATTATGTGTCGCAGTAATTAAAGCGCGGCCTGGTCGTAAAACAATTATCACCGACTCGGCGAACTTTCCTACTGATCGATATATCTTGCAAGGAATTGCACAGCAATTTGGTATGACATTGGTGGTTATTGACAATGAAACCGATGGATCTCTCGAGCGAATTACCGTTGACAAACTTCGGCCATATTTGAATGACGATGTCGCACTTGTGACATTTGAAGTCATTCAATATCGATCAGGCGCTCGCAATCCCATTAAAGAAATTACTGACCTTGTTCGAAGTTTTGGTGCTCTCACAATTTGGGATGCGAGCCATTCGGCGGGATGCATTCAAATGGATTTCGATAAAAATGGAATTGATTTGGCTGTGGGCTGTACTTATAAATATGGAAATTCAGGTCCAGGTGCACCAGCCTGGCTCTACGTGAATAAACGCGTTCAAGCTGAGTTGCACGTTGCCATTCAAGGCTGGTTCGCACAAAAAGATCAGTTCGCAATGGGACCAACTTTTGAAAAAGCCGATGGAATACGGGGTTTTCAAATAGCAACTCCCCCGATGTTAGGCGTGCAATGCATCAAAGTTGCATTCGCCATGATTGCCGAAGCAGGAATTGCAGAGATTGAAAAGAAAGCAGCGCGCGGTACTGAATATATGGTGGAACTTTTTGATGCATGGCTTGCGCCGCTGGGAATGACATTAAAAACGCCACGTGAATCTTCGTTACGTGGCGGTCATATTGCTATTGCACATCCCGATGCTTCTCAAATTTGCATCGCACTTCGAGTGATGTCACATGTCATTCCAGATTTTCGCGCTCCCGACACCATCCGTGTTGCTGTATCACCGCTGCAAACTTCGTATGAAGAAATTTGGGAGGGGTTTTCCAGAATCCGTGATCTTGTTTCATCAAAGAAATATCTAGCAATTAATAACCAAGAATCGCGAGTGACCTGATGGCTCATATGACGTTATCGCCAAGTGGACACCGAGATTCCTTTTCGCGAGATAACTTACCCCCGGCTGATCAATGGCCAGATTTAATACGTGATGAGTATTCCTATCCAGAACGACTCAACGCTTCGGTGGAGCTCCTCGATAAAACGGTAGCGAAAGTTGGCCCAGATAAATTAGCTTTCATTGGTGCAGATGGCCAGATTACGTATGGTCAATTACTTCTTAAAGTTAAAAAGTTAGCGCAGTTTCTGGAAGCAGAGGGTGTCGTCTCGGGAAATAGAGTACTTCTGCGCGGACCTAATAACATTCAGGTTGTTGCGTGGTGGTTGGCAATTCTTCGTATGGGAGCGGTAGCGGTAACTACGATTCCCCTCCAACGTGCCGGTGAATTAGAGAAAATTGTTGATATCGCGCAGGTGAATTTTGCGCTCATTGATCACCGTTTTCAAAATGAGTGGAATCACGTAAGTAATTTCAGTGGAAAAACCCTTATTTATGGTGGCACCAGTCACGACGCTTATTTTCAAGCTGAGACTTTCTCTGGAGAACATACCCCGTGCGATACTGCTCATGACGATATTTCGATCCTCGCTTTTACTTCAGGTTCGACGGGAATGCCAAAAGCAACAATGCATTTTCATCGAGACCAATTAATCATCGCTGATGCCTTCTCAGCACATGTCGTGAAACCACATGCCGATGATGTGTTTGCCGGTTCGCCACCTATTGCCTTCACCTTTGGACTTGGTGGATTAGTAAATTTTCCACTACGAGTTGGCGCAACATCACTCCTACTTGAATCCGCAACGCCACCACAACTTCTGGAGAAAATTGCTGAGCACAAAGTAACCTGCCTCTTTACTGCGCCGACTGCGTATCGTGCAATGTTGCCCCACGTGACACCGACAAATACTGCAACGCTTCGTCGATGTATCTCTGCTGGTGAACATCTGCCAAAATCAACATGGGACCAATGGTTCGCCGCTACCGGAATTAAATTGATTGATGGTATCGGCGCGACCGAAATGCTCCATATTTTTATTTCGGCAGCGGACGACGAAATTATTCCGGGAATGACTGGAAAACCAGTTCCGGGTTATCAAGCAAAAGTAGTTGATGATGATTTTAAAGAAGTTCCCTTTGGCGAGGTAGGTCGACTAGCAGTTAAAGGACCAACGGGTTGTCGCTATCTCAACGATGAACGACAGAAGAAATATGTACAGAACGGCTGGAATCTCACCGGCGATCTTTATATCGCTCATGCCAATGGATATCTTCAATACCAATCGCGATCTGACGACATGATTATTTCCTCGGGATACAACATCGCGGCACCAGAGGTTGAAAATGCCATACTCACACATCCTTCGGTCGCAGAGACTGCAGTTATTGGCGTTCCCGACTCAGAGCGAGGCATGCTTGTTGCGGCTTATATCGTGCTCAAACCAGGAATCATTGGCGATGACCATCACGCCAAAGAGATCCAAGATCATGTGAAGAGTGTTATAGCGCCATATAAATATCCACGCCAAGTGAATTTTGTCGAGGCATTACCTAAAACAACGACGGGAAAGTTGCAGCGATTCCGATTGAAAGATTCGCAATGAGCGCAACGACAGATCCGGTGGAAGATCGCAGCGTTTTTGAAAAACCTGAACCACAACCAGATTTTGTCGGCAAGTATGGTGAATTAGCCGATCACGTCTTTGATGTTTTTCGCGGCGGTTCGCAAACGCTCGTACTCATCCATGGTGGATATTGGCGGCCCGAATATGATCGTAAACATTTGCGAAATTTCGCACAGGCGTTTTCCAAATTGGGTTACACCGTAATTTCGCTGGAGTATCGTCGAATACCGGGCAACCCTGATGCCATGGTGAGTGACATTAAAAGTGGAATTGAACATATCGCACAAAAATATGGCCCAGTGATTGTGATTGGGCATTCTGCTGGCGGCCATTTGGCTCTCTGGGCTGCAGAAAATGTTTCTGGAATTAAGAAAATTATCGCTTTAGCGCCTGTTGGCGATCTCGCATCCGTAGATCAACGCAGACTTGATAATGACGCCGCCCGCGAGTTTCTTGGTCGGCCCGCTTCAGAACGCGCGGACTTGGATCCAATGACGCTCTCGCTGATGGGAATACCGACAACAATTATCCATGGCGCACTCGACATTTGGGTTCCGATAGATCTTGCTCACAACTACATCCAACGCAAAAGAATTCAAGGCGAAAACGTACGATTTATCGAGCTACCCACGATCGGACATTTTGAGTTAATAGATTGCGATAGTTCAGTGTGGCCGGTTATTACCCAAGAGCTGTTGTGAAGAGCAAAATCATCACATAAGGTAGAACAATGACTCAAAACGTTGATGCAGATTTCCTCGCACTGCCGTTGGCTGAAATATCTGAAGCGGCTATTTCTACAGCTACTACTGCAGGCGCTTCTCATGCCGATGTTCGAATCGAGCGAACCCGCACCGGATATCTTCAGCTTCGAGATGCAAAGCCTGAAACTCAAAGTGACGGCACAACTGCAGGCGTAGGCGTTCGCGTTATTGTGAATGGCGCATGGGGTTTTGCTTCGTCGCCAGAAATTTCAGTTGATATTGCACGAAAGCTTGCCCTGACCGCAGTGGCAATGGCAAAAACAAGTAAGCCGCTCTCTACTGAAGAAGTTTCCCTTGCAACAGAGCCGGTGTATTCCAAGAAAACATGGGTGTCGAAATACGAGATTGATCCATTCTCAGTAAGTGATAGCGAGAAAATTGATCGACTCGCTTCGCTGAGTAATTCACTACTCAAAGCCGATGGTGTCAATCATGCCAGCGCGCACACGATGTATGTCAAAGAACAGAAACATTACGCAGATTCACATGGCACAAGCACAACGCAACAACGCGTACGCATGCAAACTCAAATTGAAGCAATCTCGGTTGGCGCACATGGATTTGAATCAATGCGAACTCTCGCTCAGCCGGCAGGATATGGCTGGGAATGGATGAGAAATGACGTGTGGGATTGGGATAGTGAAATTGCTGAATTGCCCACGTTACTTGCAGAGAAAGTAAAAGCGCCAAGCGTTGAGCCTGGTCGATATGACTTACTCATTCATCCATCGAACCTCTGGCTCACAATTCACGAATCAATTGGTCACGCTACCGAACTCGACCGAGCAATTGGCTATGAAGCGAATTATGCGGGCACTTCATTTGCCACGGTCGACAAACTCAACACTTTGAAATACGGATCTGACTTGATGAACGTGACTGGTGATCGAGTTACCGAACATGGATTAAGCACCGTTGGTTGGGATGATGAAGGTGTCCAAGCCCAACAGTGGGATATCGTCAAAGACGGCGTACTTGTTGGATATCAACTCGATCGCAGAATCTCTGCGCGAGTAGGTCGTGACCGAAGTAATGGGTGTGCATTTGCAGATTCACCAGCACATGTACCCATTCAGCGAATGCCCAACGTTTCACTTCAGCCTAATCCGCAAGGACCAAACTTTGCTGATCTTCTAGCCTCAGTGGAAGATGGAATTTTGATCAAAGGCGACAAGTCATGGTCGATTGACATGCAACGTTATAACTTCCAATTTACCGGCCAACAATTCCATCGCATTAAGAATGGAAAGATCGTCGGCCAACTCAAAGATGTCGCGTACCAAGCAACCACAACTGATTTCTGGGGCTCCATGAAACGTGTCGGTGGTCCATCAACATACGTTCTTGGTGGCGCCTTTAACTGCGGAAAAGGACAACCAGGCCAAATCGCAGCAGTAAGTCATGGCTGTCCAGCGGCTGTATTCGACAAAATTAATGTTCTCAATACCGTTGCGGAGGCAGGAAAATGATCAGCGCTCAAGAACTCATTGAACGTATTACTGCACAAGCAACATCGGATGATTGCATTGTTATTGTCACTGATAAAACGCAAGCAAATCTTCGTTGGGCAAATAGCACGCTCACCACAAATGGCGTCATCGCTGAACGTTCGATCACCATCATTGCATTTGTTGCAGTAGATGGTGGGATGGCGGCGGGCTCTGTATCTCGCACCGATCTTTCGATCTCGGAAATTCCTGGCGCACTTGCGGAAGCAATTGCTTCAGCGCGAGCTGCCGGAAAAGCCGAAGATTTCGCACCACTTGCTCGTAATGTTGTAAGTGGACAATGGGCAGATCCGCATCAACCAACCGGTCCCGAGGTATTTGCACAAGTAGCACCTGATCTTGGTGAGATGTTTAAGAAATCTGTCGCCGACAACATTGAGCTTTTTGGCTATGCAGAGCACACTCACGCAACAACCTGGATTGGCTCCAAAGGTGGTATTCGTTGTCGACATGACCAACCCGTTGGTCGTATTGAAATGACTGGCAAGTCACATCAACGTTCCCGCTCTACGTGGGAGGGAGTTGCAACAAAAGATTTCTCCAATGTTTCTATTGCAGAGGTAGACAAGAACATTCGCCAACGACTTGAATGGCAAGGGCGTAAATTAGATATTCCTGCCGGACGATATAAAACATTGCTTCCTGGTGGCTCTGTCTCAGATCTACTCGTTTACATGTTATGGGTGAGCGCCGCTCGTGATGCGCAAGAGGGTCGATCGGTATTTAGTAAAAAAGGTGGTGGAACCCGAATTGGTGAAAAGATTTCGAATGTTTCACTCGATATGTTTAGCGATCCGGCCTACAAGGGAATTGAAGGTTCTCCCTTTGTCGCTGCCTCTGCTAGTTCACCTTTCTCTTCGGTATTTGATAACGGTCAAAAACAACCACGAGTTGATTGGCTTCGCCACGGAGAACTCACTGCGCTTGCGCAAACACGCGCTAGCGCAGAATTCACCAAACTTCCCTACACACCACTTGGCGATAATCTGATTGTCACTGTTGAAGGTGGAAACGGATCAATCAATGATCTGGTGAAAACAATGGATGATGGCTTGCTCCTCACAACCCTCTGGTACATCCGTATGGTTGATCCCACCTCACTACTGCTTACGGGTCTGACTCGCGATGGCGTTTATCAGGTGAAAAATGGCGAAGTTATCGGTGCAGTCAATAACTTTAGATGGAATGAGTCACCAGTCGGTCTGCTCTCGAGAATTGCCTCTGCAGGTTCAACGCAATGGGTTCAACCTCGCGAGTGGGCTGGCGATGTCGATCGACAAGCGATGCCTGCCTTGATATTTAATGACTTTAATATGTCAACGGTAAGTCCAGCTAACTAAGAATTAGTTAAAAGGGCTTTCCATACTTATCGAGAAGTCGCATCAAATTTAACTCGTTGCGATCTTTATTTCCGGTTCGCCATAGACCGACCTCTTGCGTGTCAGGAATGAAATGTAAATCTCGACCACCAGGAATTCGTCGTACGTTCGTACCAATTCGCCGCGCTTGAAAATACCACCAGAGATCATCGGTATGAAAAGCTAACTCTTTATAGAGCGCTTCATCCAATGCATCACCATGAAGCAATGAACGAGTAAAAAGCGTACCTGCGCCAGATGTCGCCATTAATTCGGGAAGTGGCCCTGAACCATCGGACCATTGTTTCTCCCATTGTTCAAAAGTCTTCGGTTGGCCATTTTTCTCTACAGTTACTCGATGAGTGCGACAGGCGATAATGGATTCGGGAAACAAATGATGCTGAATCATCAATTGTAAGGTGAGATCAGGTTCAAAAATTAAATCATCATCAATACAAATGACTGGCAAATTCGTTCGCTTGAGCGTCGGAATTAATTTCTTTCCTGGCCCTAAATTATCTACTTCGAATATGGATATTCCGGCATTTTCCAAATGTCGACGCATTTCGTCAGAGAGCTGTGACATCTCATCACGAGCAACATTAAAGTGAATTTCAATTGGTGCAAGTAGCTGTGCTTGAATCGAAGGAAGTAGCTGAGGCAGCGAAGTAAATCGCGCAGGATGACTTGTAAAGGAGAGAACATAGGACCAATCACGAGAACTTGCATTTGATCCTGCGTTGAGCGTTAACAAATTGACGAGCTGTAATGTCGAATTGATTTCCTTAAGTTGATTTAATACGTGTTTACTTGCTTGACGATTCTCACGCTGAGCTTGCGAAATCTTTCTACCCATTTTTCGAAGCGCTCGTGCGGAATACAATGAACTTCCCAGTATGAGTACGAGCGATAAAAAATAAAACCAATTCATACTCTAAGGGTATCTAACTATTAA
>CAZQWU010000032.1:3423-5398 GCA_964597305.1 uncultured Bifidobacterium sp. | reverse complement strand
ATCTAACTATTAATGAATCTAAGATGGGAATCTCTTGCGGTAGGTCTTATCTCAGATGGGCGCGATCGTTGGTACCGCGAAGCGCCATTAACCCATCTGAAGGCCAGATTGCAATCGTTGAAATACTGCACGGTGATATATCGATGTTAAAAAGTGATTCGGCTGGCGCGTTTATTGCTGCTGTTGCTGCAGTTTTGATAACGCCATTATGAGTAACAACGACAACAGTTTTCTGCGTGTAATCACTCGCAACGCTCGCTAACGCTTGGATTGCTCGATCTCGAACTTCATCGTATGACTCACCGCGTGGCGGTTTATACGAGGTTGATGCGACCCAATGTTTATATTCATTGGGATATTGATTTTTAACTTCATCTACTGACATGCCATCCCAAAGCCCAAATGACTGTTCTATCCAGATCGGATCTGTCACTACGTCAAGACCAGTTTCATTCGCAATGAATGCTGCTGTTTCTTGAGTACGTGCCAGTGGTGAGGCGATCAAAATATCTGGTTTCATCTTCTTAATCGCTGTAGCCACTTTTTTGGCTTGTTCCCTGCCAATCTCGGTCAAAGAAGGATTAAGCGGTCCATCGCCAGAAAACTTTCGGTGAGGAGTTAAAGGTGTTTCACCGTGACGAACTAATAAAATGGTGGTTGGTGATTCACCACTAATCAATCGTTCCATGAGAAAATTCTGTTGAATAGGTTCTTGATTTGGTACTGGCGTTCCATCTAAAACAGAGTTCAAAATTTGATCGGCATGAGCATTTTCTTCACGCGGAATCCACATATAAGTTACAAGTGAATGCGGATGCGCGTTGCGCGCACGGAGCGCAAGTTCTTTCATATCGGGATGCTTGATCTGCCAACGCCCTGACATTTGTTCAACAACTAATTTGGAATCCATTTTCACTTCAATTGTCGCTGCCGAATCGAGAGCATGAATTGCCTCGAGGCCCGCAACTAATCCACGATATTCAGCAACATTATTGGAAGCGATACCGATTGTTTCGGCTATCTCTTTGACGACATTGCCATTTTCCATAATGACTGTTCCAAATGCTGCCGGACCAGGATTACCTCGTGAACCGCCATCTGCGGTCATGACAAAGTGACGCGCCATCTGGTTACTTTCGCACCAAAATACAACGACATTCTTCGCATCGAACAACATCATCATCAGGCAACGATCGAACGCGCGTGAGTTCGCCTGTATTCATCGTGAGATGACAGCCTTCACACTTATCACCATTGAGTAAAGCTGCTCCTACGCCAGAATTTTGACTGCGTATTTTCTCGTAAAGTTCGATGAGTTCTTTACTTAGTGTGCTTGCAACCTCATTGCGTTGCGTCGACGCGGCAATCATGGCTGCCTCAATTTCCTTACTTTCCTGAATAACTCTCTCTTCGAGCTCTCCTAACGTTTTTGCATGAGCATCTCGCTCTGCAGTGAGCGCTTTTATACGTTCATCGATACCGTCAACTCGAACCATTACCTCTAATTCGATTTCTTCGAGTTCAGCGCGACGTTTCGCTAGCGATTGCAATTCATGTTGTAACTGCTCAAGCTCTTTTGGTGTTCCAGATCCTGATGCTAAACGTTTCTCATCTCGTTCAATTCGGCTCGTCACTTGCTCGACATCAACTTCGGATTTCGATAGTTCATGTTTAATATCGGAACGTTCTGTCTCTGCTGCAACGACAAGATCTCGTGTTGAATTGAATGAAATTTTTGTCACTTCTAGAGCTTTCGCAGCCGGCAAATTCTGCAATTTATACTGAAGTTGAGTTAGAGATGAATCCAAAATTTGAAGCGACAATAACCGCTGTTGTTCTTGCGCCGACGCTTTCATCAAAACCCTTCAGCAATTATGGAGTTATTTCATGTAGAAGATTACTCATTTTGCGATAGAAATCCAAGAGAGTGAACCATTATGATCCATTGTGATGAAGAATTCCTCGACATTACCTC
>CAZQWU010000032.1:0-3323 GCA_964597305.1 uncultured Bifidobacterium sp. | reverse complement strand
ACATCAATAAGCCACATCCCACTGTAAATTTCTTGGCCATTCAAGAGCGTCCCTGGTATTTCGCTATTGGCTCCATTGCGCTGATCAATAACAACTGCTTTTTCTGAATCTGCTAAGCCGAAAGCAAACAGTCGATGCCCGTTAGCGATCATCTCATCGTTGAGATCATCAATCGCTTTAATCTCTTCATTACTATGGCTAGTACGCACTTTCGTATCAATAACAGTGATGAGATATTTCATGAGAGAAAACTCCTTATTCCATCAGCGAGAAAGGTTTGTACTTCTTGAGCAATTTCGGGATCGGCACCTGCCAGCGCATTGAATCCATGAATTGCCCCAGCATATTCTTTAAAGAGAACTTTTACCCCAGCTTGTTCGAGCTTTTCCGCATAAATTCGTCCATCATCTGCTAGCGGATCAAATTCAGCAGTGACGAGAACTGTTGGAGCTAAATCTTTGAAATCTGTACTTACCGCAGGAAATGCATATGGATTGTTAAAGTCATCTGGGTTTTGCGCATACTGTTTTTCATACCAACGCATCATCTGCGATGTAAGACCATACCCTTCTGCATTATTTATTGCGCTCGGTAAATTTCCATCAAATCCCGTGCAGGGATAAACCAGCATCTGAAACGCAAGTTTCACAAGTCCGGTATCCCGTGCTTTCATCGCAACAGCTGCAGCAAGATTTCCACCAGCACTATCTCCGCCAACACCAATCTGGGTACTATTAATTTTTAGCGCGTGCGCATTTTTAACGACCCATTCCAATGTGGCATAGCAATCATTCATCGGTGTGGGAAAAGGATGCTCAGGTGCTTTTTGATATTGCACTTGAATAACAACAAAGTTTCCTTTATTTGCCAGTGATCTCACGGTGGGTTCAAAACCATCCATATTTCCTATGACCCAGCCACCGCCATGAAAATAAACAAGTACAGGAAGTTTTTCTTGCGAGTTCGGGCGATAGATTCGTATTGGTAAATAACTCGTGGGACCAGCGATCACGCGATGTTCGACACTAAATATATTTTCAGGTTTTCCAATGAATTCAGGATTCGGCATTGTCTGGGTACGAAATTCAGCTAGGGAAATTTCCCATGGCGCAGGAATCGCCAATGTTTTACGTTTTGCTAAATAGTCCGCAAATTGTTGTCGAAGTGCCATATATGGTTACTTTATCGGATGAAGTCTGATTGACCACAACCCGAGTATGAGAATGGGAATCGCGGCAAAAAAACAGAGCCAGCCACAAGAGAGCGCCGCGTCTTCCCGCTTTTGAAGTTAAACAAGCGAGCTGAATTGCTAAACCAGCCCCAATTTGGGCAGAGATAAGTTTCTTAATAGATCGGGATAGAAGATGAAGTTGATACAGTCTAAAACTTAAGCCAATAGTCCTTCATATATTTTTCACCCTCATCGCAGAAAAAAGTAACGACCGTTTCAAGTTTGAGCTCTGCTTTTAACCTTTTTGCAGCGATGAGATGAGCACCTGACGATGGTCCGATGAATATTCCGTGATTTCGCGCAATTCGTCGCATCTCGTCAATCGACTCATGAGAATGAATATGGATATAACCGTCAATGTCCTTCTTATGTCGTTCAATAATTCCCGGGATAAATCCATCGGAAATTCCTTCTATAAGGTGTTTTTGTACTTCGCCACATGCGATTGTGCATGATTCAGAAGGTTCAAGGGCATAAATCTTGCAGGCAGGGTTAATTTTCCGGAATGCGGCACCAACTCCAATGATTGTTCCGCCAGTACCTACACCTCCGACAACGAGATCTGGTTTGGCAGGTAATTCTTTAATTATCTCTTGCCCGAGCCACTCTGAGTTTTCTTGCACATTCCATTCATTATCAAATTGTTGCGGAGCGAAATATCCTGGAAGTTTTCCGAGTCGACGACATTCATCAAGTGCTTCATTGACGTGGAATTCACCAACCGTACGAACTTCTGCGCCAAATGCTTTTGAAATTGCAACGCGTTCTTGGCTCAATCCAGAAGGCATCACGACCAACATTTTGTAACCCTTAACCGCTGCAACCATCGACATCGCGTTTCCAGTATTTCCTGAAGATGCTTCTACAATCGTGTCGCCAGGTTTTAATAAACCTTCTTTTTCTGCGCGTTCAATCATGTACTTTGCAATTCGCGCTTTGATTGAACCGGATGGATTCAGATACTCCATCTTGACCCAGATACCTTCGATATTGATCAGCGGTGTATTGCCTATCGCATCGAGGATATTTTTCATAGCGTGATAATACTCTGCTGGATTCGTGAGGAGAATGGGAGTTTTCGCGACATTTGGGGCTGTATACATTGCTCATTGAAATTGATCGAACGATCAATGAAGCAAAGGAGATTACTTACACTAGAGAGTTAGTTAGGAATGGCTTCGAAGTGGCTTAAGCTGTATCAAATCCGTCTATAACTAACGCCAGTCGGCACCAAGAGAAAACCTGTTGGCTGATAACGATCGAGCGGTATTGTTGCAAAGGTGCTCGGGTCGTAGTGGGTATGTTCGGGATAGTTGAACCGGACAAGCCTTCCTAGATGTAGGTATAGCGAAGCGGTGTGAACTATCCACACCGCTTCGCGGTTTTTATAGCGGTTTAATACTTTAATCTTCTGCCATGGAACTTACGACTTGTCTTTGGTTTGACGGTAAAGCGCGAGAAGCAGCAAATTTCTATACAAGCATTTTCCCTAATAGTGAACTAGCCGATAATTGGATTGCACCGACAGATACTCCTGGTAATAAACAAGGTGAAGAGATCGTTGTTAATTTCACTATCTTTGGCCGCCCATTTATCGGACTCAATGGTGGACCGCAATTTCCTCATTCCGAAGCAATTTCCTTTCAGATTCCCTGCAAAGACCAAGCGGAGATTGATCACTATTGGAATCTTTTAACCGCAGATGGTGGCCAAGAAAGTCAATGTGGATGGCTGAAAGATAAATTTGGCGTTTCCTGGCAAGTCATCTCAGCCGAAATGAATGAGTATTTAGGTGGAAGTGATCCAGAAGGAGCTCAGCGAGCAACTCAAGCGATGTTGCGCATGAAAAAGATAAACCTTGAAGAGATGAAGTCAGCGTATTTCAATTCTTAAATCAAGAATTATCTTTCTCAAATTGATCAAATCCCCATAAATCAATTTCGTCCAAATTGACCGGTTTAAATCCTTTAAACTCCAATGTATCGATTAATTGTGCGCGGTGCTCAGTTGCGTGATGCATAGATTGGGTAAGAATTGTTGAAGCCCAGCGCCGGATAGTTTTTCCTTCGCGATTAAATTCAATCTGCCGGTC
>CAZQWU010000031.1:0-15199 GCA_964597305.1 uncultured Bifidobacterium sp. | reverse complement strand
TTCCAACGACATGGCAACCAGAGCCTGGAACAGATCTCCACGACTCGTTATCTCATGGAGGCATCGCATGTAGCTATGGAATTGCATCGTCAGAAATAGGAGCAACGGTGACTTTCACTCCGTATCTTTCTGGATTCTGGGGCGAAAAAGAAACCGAGTGGATCAAGAATGGCCAAGAAAAGCTCTCGCTAGAAAACGTGAACGTTGATTCTATCGTCGGATTTTCGAAAGGATTTCTTAGCGCTGATGGGAGAAGAGTTCAGATTTTAAATATTCTCCAAGGTGGCGTTTGGATTTCAATTAATGCTAACTACGTCCAATCACCTAATGAACTCTCAGATCTCATCAACGCAACTGTTGATTCGCTCGTGAAAGATAAATAATGACACGGTGGACCAAGAAATTAGCTCGCCCATTTATTTATCAACCTACTGAGTTCGACAATAAGTACACCCGAGGTGTGCTTGGCGCAGTTACGGGATCGATAGAGTTTCCTGGAGCAGCAGTTCTGTCAACGTTTTCGGCAATGCAAACCGGGGTTGGAATGGTGCGATTTCATCCTCTCACCTATCGATTTTTGCGAGTGCCGCGAAACTTTGTGGAACGTCTGGTCTTAGAAAAATCACCAGAAGTTGTCATTTCGCCAGGTGCAGTGACTGCATGGCTTGTGGGTTCTGGAGTGAGTGCACCTCACAATGACACTGTGATTGCTCGACGTCGACAGCGCGATATTGCACATGCGCTAAAGCACCCGAA
This sequence comes from uncultured Bifidobacterium sp., assembly GCA_964597305.1. GTDB lineage: Bacteria > Actinomycetota > Actinomycetes > Nanopelagicales > Nanopelagicaceae > UBA7398. Next base: position 14,443 of record CAZQWU010000031.1, on the reverse strand, counting down.
GCCAACTATTCTTGATGCAGGCGCCCTTCACTACGCTGGCCAGTTAAATTCGCCCACACTTCTTACACCACATTATGGAGAACTTGCCCGACTTCTCAATGAGCGAGGGGTCGCAGTAACGTCAACACAGATTGCTGCACATCCAGAAAAATGGGTTGTAGAAGCTGCAGTTTTACTACGTGTCACGGTGTTACTGAAAGGTTCAATTACCTATCTTTCTGATGGAGTTCGAACAATTGAATTACCGGAGAGCACGCCATGGCTATCAACAGCGGGAACCGGCGATGTTTTAGCGGGAATCTTAGGCGCATTAGTTGCAACACATGGCGAATCAATTGCGTCAGGTGAAGTTGAATTACTAGAGATAGGAGCAACCGGAGCTTTCATACATCATCTTGCAGCAGAACATGCATCCCGAAACGGTCCAGTTTCAGCGATGAAAGTGGCGCACGAGGTTTCATCTGCTGTGTCAACTATTATTAACAAATGACATTGAGCCAACTCAAAGATCGATGGAATGACATACTCGATCACGTTGAGAAAGAAAATAGAATTGCGTGGCTCGCTTATTTTGATGCCCGACTTGTCTCGCTTCATAACGGAGAACTCATCCTAGATTTTTCTGATCCCGACAAACTCTCCGGCGCGCATGACTACACCAGCGCCCGTAGTGCACAACTTCGTGGTGTCTTAGAGAAGGCAATTGCGACAATCACGGACGAAGAGATCAGAGTTATTGAGAGATGAAGAAATTTATTGCTCTCATTGTTATGTGCGTGAGCGCGTCGGCTCTTTCTCTTTCACCTGTTTATGCGGCGAAATATTCATCAACATTAAGTCTCTCTCAAACACCGAATGTAGGTGAACCTCTTCTTACCTTCCACGGTGTGATGAAGCCAGCGTTTCGCAATGCCCCTGTATCAATATTCGTAAAGCTCAATAACACCTGGGTTGATACTCGATTAAAGGGAGTGACTACCTCAAGTGGTGCGTGGAAAATCGAGGCGATCGCTACGGCGTTAGAAGCGCAGGTTTCATATCGTGCACAAATTATGATCGGTAAAACGAAGGTGTATTCGGCTATTAAAACAATCACTATTAAGCAAAATCCGACGCTGAGCGCTGCAGATAATGAATCGTTGATAGCTCTCCTTGGACCAGGTGGTCGTATACACGGCATGGATATCAGTCGTTGGCAACATCCCAATGATGCGACGATAGATTTTGCGAAATCTTATTCAGCAGGTATTCGATTCGTGCTTATTAAGGGTTCAGATTCGCGCGATGACGCAGACCTTTTAGCAAAGAAATACCTTGTTATGGACCGCAATGCAGCGCAAGCGGCCGGGATATTTACCGGTTTCTATCACTATGCAGTGCTTCCCAATACATCCGATCGCACCGCTCTTATTGGAGACGCCACCAACGAGGCACAAAAAGCAGTTTGGCGATTAACCAGTATTGGTGGATTTAATTCACGTGATCTGACGTATGCCCTCGACCTAGAAAATAATTGCATCAAGATCTATCGAGGAGTTTGTAAGAAATATGCAACTCGCTCGTCTATCACTCTCTGGGCTGAAACGTGGCTCCGCACTTTTTATGAGAAAACAGGGCGTAAACCTTTTCTCTATTCATTTCCATCTTTTCTCGAGCAGGCGATGAATAGAAGTGATGAACTTCGCCAGTACCCACTCTGGCTATCTCAATTTGCTATTAATCCCGCAGATCCGGTGGCTGAGCCTGGTCGAAAGATTTCTGGTTGTTATGTTCACTCATGGAGCACTGCTAATTGCACATCGCTATGGCAAATTTGGCAATACACCTCGTGCGGCATTGCCCCAAAATATGGCGTCCCAGGGTCACGAGTGGACTTAAATGTATATCGAGGCGATCCTGCTAATTTTCTCAAATTAGTTGCGGGTGAATGGATTCCTCAGGTGGGCGATCTTTTGCCGGTTAATGAAGGAACATCGATGCTTATTACCGCCATTAAGGCAACTGATACGAATAACTCAGTAGAGATAAGTGTGCAAGTTTTGCGCGCCACCGGATCGCCCGTTGTAACAGGAACTGTCGTTTTTCAACCAAGCGATCCCACCGTGAAGAAACTCACCCAAACTCCGACGCGTGATGCAGCGGGTACATGGACATTATCAATTGACGGTCTCGCCGCTGGCGATTGGAGCGGAAATATTGTTTTCATTGATAAAACTGGCACACATGCAAGTTCACAACAGCCACTTCAATTCACTATTGCGCAAGGAGCTGTACCTACTGCCTCGCCAAAGCCACCAAAACCTATTGTGAAACCAAGCGATGGCTGCGCAAAACAAATAAAGAATTAAGAATTAACTATCGAAGCGTGTGATTCTGAATTCTCCTTGAGTTGAGCGATACTGAGGTTGAGAATTTCTCGATCAATTAACGCACGGTATTCATTAATTGAAGCGCTTTTTGCCAGCTCACTCCACTCCAAAGCGGGGGCAATGAGATCGGCAACGCTTCCCACAACTGAGATGCCACGATCGGGTAATTCGAATGCTAATCGAGTACGACGAGTCAAAATATCAGCAACGCTCCGTGCGCCCTCATGAGTCACTCCATAAACAATCTCTGCTTTGATAATGGGTGATTCTGGAGTCAATGGTTCAGCAAGATGACTGTTTTCAGAAATCATTTCCAGAATATCTTCCATCAATGTTCCATATCGATTGATGAGATGTTCCAGGACATCAACGGAGAGATTAAAACGCTTTGAAAGTAACGGGAATTGATTGCGCAAAACTGTGTAACCCTCGGCACCGACGAGAGGCAAATTTTCGGTACATGACGGTGGGACGATCCGTCGTAAATCTGGAATTGCGGTATTTACTGCGTCATAAGACATGACACGATATGTGGTGTATTTACCGCCAGCAATGCTGACAAAACCAGGAAGTGGTCGATCAACGACATGTTCGCGGGAAAGTTTCGTCGTGGGTGAATCTGTCGCTGTGGAAACAAGCGGTCGAAGTCCAGCAAAAACACCAATGACATCGTCTTTTTTAATTTTTGGATCCAGTACCCGATTGGCTTGATCTAGAATGTATTGAACATCGTGTGCATCCGTTAACGGTTCATCTCGATCACCGTTGTAGTCGGTGTCAGTTGTTCCAACAATCCATTGGTTATTCCAAGGAATAATAAAAAGTACTGACAAAGATGTCTTGAGAATGATTCCGGTCGTTGCCTTTATCGCATGGTGAGGCAGAACTATATGAACACCTTTACTCATGCGAACTCGATACCCCGGTTTGAGCCCTAGTGAGTCATAGAGTGAATCGGTCCATACCCCTGCTGCCATGATTGTTACGCCTGCCTTAACGTCAATAATGTCGCCGCTCTCCTCATGACGAACTTTGGCTCCGATAACGCGCTTGTCATCTCGTATCAAGTCAATGACTGAGGTTCTACTTGCAATGTGAGCGCCATGGCGCGCTGCTGTTCGGGCAATCATCATCGTATGGCGAGCATCATCTACTTGGGCATCAAAATATTTAATTCCACCAGTGACAAGATCTAATCGCAGTGAAGGTGCAATTTCGGAAATAGTTTTTTGACTTAAATGTTTATGATTAGGCAAGGCACGTTTAAAACCACGAAGCGCGTCATACAAAGCTAATCCTGCACCTATATAGGTTCTTTCTTTCACTTTTTCTTGAAGCGGATAGATGAATGAGACTGGTTTAACCAGATGTGGTGCAAGAGTTTTGACCATGAGTTCTCGTTCGTGGAGCGCTTCTCTGACTAACTTGAAATCGTATTGTTCTAAGTAACGAAGTCCACCATGTATTAATTTGCTCGAGCGAGATGAGGTGCCGCTTGCTAGGTCGTGCGCTTCGACAAGCGCAACAGTTAATCCTCGAGAAGCAGCATCGAGAGCAATCCCAGCCCCATTTACTCCCCCACCAATAACTAAGACATCGAAGGTTTCGCTCTTCAATGCAGATAGCGCACGTCGATGTTGGTTCGGACTGAGCGCGGAAGAGAAAATCGTCACGAGGCTAGGATACGCGACGTGAGTTATATCGGTTCGCTTGATCAAGGAACATCAAGCACACGATTTATGATCTTTGATAAGGCGGGAACGATTGTTGGCCAGAAACAACTCGAACATCAACAGATTCTGCCTCGCCCTGGTTGGGTAGAACACAATGCCTCTGAAATATGGCAACGCACACAAGAGGTCATCAAAGGCGCTCTCTCCGATTCTGGAATTCACGGTTCAGACTTAGTAGCAATTGGCATTACCAATCAACGCGAAACCGTTGTTGCGTGGGATTCGAACTCAGGTGAGGCGCTCGCCCCGGCAATTGTTTGGCAAGACACGAGAACAACGCCATTTCTTGACTCGTTGAATTCAACGCAACGCGATCTCATTACCTTTAAAACAGGGCTTGCGATCGCCCCCTATTTCTCTGCCAGCAAAATTCGGTGGTTACTTGATAACAACGAATCCGTTCAATCAGCGCTCACAGAGAATCGGTTACTCTGCGGCACGATCGATTCATGGTTGATTTGGAAGTTAACTGGCGGAACTCATATCACCGACGTCACTAACGCAAGCCGGACGATGTTGATGAATCTTGAAAGTTTAGATTGGGATGATGAACTTCTCAATATATTTGGGATTCCTCGTACCATTTTGCCTACCATTAAATCCTCGTCAGAAATCTATGGATCTACTGTGGAAACAGGTCCATTGGCAAGTGCTGTGCCCATCGCAGGTGTACTTGGTGATCAACAAGCTGCCATGGTTGGACAAGTGTGTTTTGAGCGCGGCGAATCTAAAACTACGTATGGCACTGGAAATTTCGCTTTAATCAATACGGGCCACGACATCGTTCGAAGTTCCAACGGCCTCTTGACGACGGTTTGCTTCCAATTTGGTGAAGCGAAACCATGTTATGCACTTGAAGGTTCCGTCGCTGTTACTGGCTCAGCAATTCAATGGTTGCGCGATCAACTCCAAATAATTTCTCACGCGGCAGATATTGAAAATCTTGCACGTACTGTTTCTGATAACGGTGGCGTGTACTTCGTGCCAGCGTTCTCTGGACTTTTTGCACCGTACTGGCGATCGGATGCTCGCGGCGTTGTCGTTGGCTTAACGCGCGCCGTGACAAAAGCACACCTTGCTCGTGCAGCGCTAGAGGCGATTTGTTTTCAAACGCGCGACATCCTTGATGCCATGGTTGCCGATAGTGGGGTAAAAATTTCATCCATGCGTGTAGATGGTGGAATCACGGCAAATGATTTGTGTATGCAGATTCAAGCGGACATCATGCAGATTCCCATTATCCGTCCGATCATCACTGAAACCACCGCATTAGGTGCGGCATATGCTGCTGGACTTGCTGTGAAATTCTGGAAAGACCACGATGAAATTAGCACGCAATGGCGAGAATCCCACCGCTGGTTACCCAACGAAGCCAGTGATTTATCATCAAAGGGTTATCGCCAATGGAAAAAAGCGATTGAACGAACCTTAAATTGGGTCGAATAACAAATGACATATCCCCTAACGGTAGAGTTATAAGTATGTCAAAACCAGAATCAACATCATTGAGCGCGGGAGTTAAACGTACCGATCTCGTGATGTCTGATGGGCGCACTATTCGTTACTACGACACTCACCAGCAAATTCGTACCGCTATTGATCGTCGGCCCAGTGAAGCTCAGCCTGGAATCGGTGAACTTCGGTTTGATTCATTAGTCAATGAATGGGTAACGGTTGCATCGCACAGGCAAGGACGAGTTTTCTTACCACCGAAAGAATTATGTCCACTGTGTCCTACCCGAGATGACTTATTGAGCGAGATCCCTGATTCAGATTACGACGTAGTGATTTTCGATAATCGGTCACCATCGTTACGTCCGCCATTAACAGCCTGGTCGGAGACGGAAATTACTGGATTTGATACAGCAAATGCGGTTGCTGCCGGAAAATGTGAAGTGGTGTGCTACACCTCAGATCACGATAAATCTTTTTATGAACTCTCTGATACCCAAATTCGCACCGTCATGGAAGCGTGGCGAGATCGAACCCGGGAACTATCGAAAGATTCATTTATTTCGTATGTCTTTCCCTTTGAAAATCGCGGTGAAGAGGTCGGCGTAACGCTCAATCATCCCCATGGACAGATTTATGCCTACTCCTACATCCCACCGCGCGCTGAAAAAATGTTGGCGGTAGCGCAAGCACACCACCAGCGAACTGGCCGCGTTTTAATGGACGACATCATCGCGCGAGAAATTCGTGATGAAAAAAGAATTGTTGCGCGCAATAGTGAGTGGGTTGCCTACGTGCCATTTGCTTCTCGATATCCTTTTGAAATTCACATTGCACCATTGCGAGGAGCGCCAGATTTAGCGGCGATCGATGATTCTGCCGCAGATGCATACTCGGCTATCGCAAAAGAAGTATTTCAACGATTAGATGGAGTTTTTGGAATAAAGATGGCCTACATCGCTGCGTGGCACCAAGCACCAGTTCGAGCGGGACGAGATGTCGTACGAGTCCATCAGCAAATATGTAGCGTTCGACGTCAACCAGGAAAATTGAAATATCTCGCTGGTTCTGAATCGGCCATGGGTGCATTTATTATGGATATGGAACCAGAGCAATCTGCTCAACAATTGCGCGAGGTAAAACTCTCGTAACAATGAAAGTTACAATTATTGGTGCCGGCGTCATTGGCGCATCAATTGCTCTGCAATTAACTCGATCGGGTCATGACGTACATGTTGTTGAGAGGAATGCTGGTGCTGGCCAAGGCTCAACGAGTTCATCCAGTGCCGTTGTGCGGTTTAATTACTCAACCTTTGACGCCGTAGCCCTCGCCTGGGAATCGTATTTTTATTGGAAAAAATTTCCGGAATTACTCGATGGAAATAAGAGCAATGCACAACCACATTATTCTGCCTTAGTTGATTGTGGTTATGTCATGCTCGATGTGCCGGTAATGTCTCTGGAAAATACCGTGGCGTTATATAAACGCGCCGGTATACCGTACGAAATTTGGGACAGTTCAGAATTGAAAGTACGGCTTCCCGGTATTGATGCTGGAAAATACTGGCCCAATAAACCAGTGACGTCGCCTGAATTTTGGAATGATGCCACAGAAGAGCTTGGGGCTTCTTACGTACCTGCCGGAGGTTACATTAACGATCCGCTACTTGCTGCGGAGAATTTTGCGGTAGCAGCAGCTAAAGAGGGAGCGACATTTCATTTCAAAAAAGTTGTAACTGGCATTGATAAAAATAGCGCAGGTAGGGTCACGCACATCACCGTGGCCGATTGGGATAAGAATGAAAATACCTCCACGCAATCAGGTGTTGAAAAGTGGACGACAGATGTCATTGTGAATGTCGCTGGTCCGTGGTCAACTCTCATTAACGATATGGCGGGCGTCGGATCTGATTTCACAATCCAGATCAAACCGATGCGACAAGAAGTACATCAAATATCAAGCCCAGCAAATATTTTGACTGGCCCCATCATCGCTGATGTTGATTTAGGTTATTACGCGCGATCTGCGCCAGGTGGCGCAACATTGGTGGGTGGCACCGAACCTGAGTGCGATCGTTTACAGTGGGTTGAACCTGGCGCCGTTGATCAGGTCAATATGGTCCGTACTGTCGAATTATTTGAAGCTCAAACGTATCGATTTGCTCGGCGCTTTCCCCATGCGCAAATTCCTGCCACTCCTGTCGGGATAGTCGGTGTCTACGACGTTTCTAGCGATTGGACACCAATCTACGACGCTACGAACGTCCCAGGGTTTTATGTTGCCATTGGAACAAGTGGTAACCAATTTAAAAATGCCACAGGAGTTGGTTTTATCATGACGGAATTGATTGAAAGAGTTGAGTCTGGTCACAATCATGACCTCGATCCCATTGTCTATCAATGCAAAAATACGCCACACCAGATCAATCTCGGAACATTTTCTCGCAAGCGCAAGATCAATGAGAATTCAAGTAAAACTGTTCTGGGATAAAACTATTTCTTGATAACGTATCCCTTGGGACATCGCGGTCCAACATCAGTTATTTTCTTGAGTGTTTTTCCTTTAACACATGTAATGGTTTTAATTTTCGCAACCTGTTGCTCTAGGTATCGGATAGACACTTCAAACTCTCCTATCTCCTCATCAGAGTAGAGAGCCGCTGCATCAGCATCGGCACCTGGATCAGCCCATGCTCCATAGACTGTCTTTGTGACATCCTGAAAATCTTCCATCACGGTATCGAAGGATTTTCGCAGTGAAGAAGCAGAATACGCTTTCGACTTGATCGCCATCAGTCGCGCTAGCTGTCCTTCATATTGAGGCACGTAAAGGGCCTTTAACTGTTCAACATGCGCTTCTCGAGTGAGTGTGGTTACTGTCGCTGTATCAGAATGAGCAGGTGTAAGAAAAAAAGATGTACTCAAGAGAACCAACGCACAATTTAACGCCGTAAAGCGACGCGCGCTCATAGGAAAATTGTATTCCTAATACATCGCGTTAATTAACTGGTGTTACCGAGATAACTTCAACACCGCCTATGGCGTTAAGCACATTCACCATATCCGTTGAATCTTGACCGGGAACTGCGATGGTGATGTCATCGATTCCTCTACCACTTTCACTGCGAAGAACAACGAGACCGCGTATATCTCCGCCGGCAAAACCAATTGCAGAAGCGACCGCACCGAGAGATCCCGGGCGATCTGGCAATGCTACTTGAAATCTAAAAACTGCCATGGCTTATTGTAACCGGTTACGCTAAATACACATTATCGCCAACAATGGATATGGCAATTTTTGGAAGTGGCGTTGGCGCTGGCCCGCCTACAACTTTTGCGTTATTTGCGGCGTCAAATTCACCGCCATGGCATGGACAGAGAAAATGACTGGTGGACTGCTGAAAATTGACAGTACAACCTTGATGGGTGCAGATTGCTGAGTAAGCGTAAACCCCCGCTTTGTTTCGAAAAATAAATGCTGGCGCACCCGTTGTATCGGTAAATCTGATCGCCTTTCCTATCGGTAATTGGCTCAATTGAGCAATCGCAGTTTTGTTCTGTGTCGAGGTAGATTTTTTTTCTGCACTTCGCGTGAACACTTTGCCAATAACTGTGAGCAGAAGTGACATTCCGGCCACTGCGCCAAGTGTCATCACGTCACGTCGCTGCGAAAAATGTGGCAACTTTAGCCTGCCAGACTTTACAAAGATTGAACCTAGAAATACCGCCCACATCACGGTATAGGCAGAATCGCTTCCCAGAAAATACGGTCGAACCGACCACGAAGCAGCTAGCCAGAGAGTCAATGACATAAGAAAGCCACCTATTGCTGCGTAGACAACCATAAAACCAGTGAGCGTTGCGATACCAATAGCGAATTCACTGAGCATCACGAAAAGTCCGACCACACTTGCCCGTTCCACCATGTGGCGAAGAATGAATCGAATGGGTGAATTAATTTGATAGTTTGCTAATTGCGTTCCGATAAACCCAGAAGTTTTTGGCGTGAGAAACTCAGGATCAGTTGCTTTGTACCACCCTGCATAGAGCCACGTTCCACCTAACCAAAGTCGTAAAAGTGAGATAGGGAGTGGATGTATAGACCAGGATTTTTTAATGGCTGAGATCATCGCGCCATTCTTCTCTTGCTCGTTATGAATCTCGCCTATGAAACCTCAGAATTAGATAACGATTTGTCGAAAGCTCCCTGACTTGGACTCGAACCAAGAACCTGCCGGTTAACAGCCGGCTGCTCTGCCGATTGAGCTATCAGGGATCGGCTAACGCCGAACTCTATCTGAAATTCCTGTTCGGGCTAAATTCCACTCTCTGGCTATATCTCACCAATTGCCACTTCATGCTGGCTTCGCCGCGCAGTTTCTAAGGCGAGTAGCTCGGCAAAAATCTTGTTGTAGTGGCTCTCATCCTCAACAGGATTGATTCGTTGAAGCGTTGACTTAATTTCTGCAATGGAACGACCTAACGCCATTTCCCGAAGTCGCGCAATGATGCTTGTTACATATCGATCGGATATTTCTCCATCGGTTCGGATAGGTTCTACGGTGAGTTCTGTAATAAATGATTTCAAATCTTCCGATGTAGTTGCATCAAGGTTAATTGTCATGAGCTCACTCTGGGTATCAATGAATTCGCGCAATTTTATGTAAGCCGGATGCGTGAAGGCATTTTTTTCGATCTCGTGCCATCCTCGACAGAGCGCTGGCATTTGTAATCGAACTTTCACAACCTCACGTTCTAACATCAATCGAGGATCAAGGGGATCTGGTCGCCATGATGGGGAAGATGGCTCGACTGTTTTTTCACCAGGAGATGTGGTCGTACCTTTCTTGACTGCTGCGCTCACCAGTTCGACCTCCATACCAAGCCAGCCAGCTAACGATCGGGTGTATTCCGGGCGAAGCGATGCATCGCGAATTTTACTAATCAAAGGCGCAACGCCATTGAGCGCACTTACTCGACCTTCTGGTGTAGTTAAATCGTATTGAGCGATCGAACTCTTAATTGCAAATTCAAAGAGTGGAACACGACGCGCAATGAGATCGCGAACCGCAGCATCACCGCTTTCTTGTCGTAATTCGCACGGGTCTTTACCGTTGGGTTCAACAGCGACAAAGGTTTGTGCGACAAACTTTTGGTCATCATTAAATGCGCGAAGTGCAGCTTTCTGGCCCGCCGCATCACCATCAAAGGTAAATATCACTTCACCGCGAAACGCATCGTCATCCATCAATAGCCGTCGCAATATTCGAATATGGTCATCGCCAAATGCTGTGCCACAAGTAGCAACTGCCGTTGTGATGCCAGCTAAGTGAGCCGCCATCACATCGGTATATCCCTCCACAATTACCGCTTGTCGTTTCTTTGCAATCTCTTTTTTCGCAAGATCAAGTCCATACAGAACCTGTGATTTCTTGTAAATAGGAGTCTCCGGAGTATTCAAATATTTCGGCCCTTGGTCACTTTCATCAGACGCTAATTTGCGAGCACCAAATCCCACAACATCGCCAGAGACATCACGAATTGGCCAGGTTAAACGATTTCTGAATCTATCAATCGCTCCACGTTGTCCCTCTTTTGATAAACCAGCGAGAGAAATCTCTTCCAAGGTAAATCCTTGCGCCAGAAGATGTTTCGTAAGCGCATCCCATTCATCGGGAGCGTAGCCAACGCTAAACATCAGCGCGGCTGATTTATCAAACCCTCGTTTCTGTAGGAAATCTCGAGCATGCGTTGCGGTTGGTAATTCCAATTGTTGTTGATAAAAGTGAGCAGCGGCAACATTGGCTGCAACTAATCGAGTTCGCTGACCGACAGGTGCGCGTTGACCGGAGGATTGTTCATACGTGAGTTGGTAGCCGATTCTTTCGGCAAGTCTCTCAATGGTCTCCATAAAAGTAAGGTGTTCTATCTTCATCATAAAGGCGATGACATCGCCACCGGTTTGACATCCAAAACAATGAAAGAAACCTTTGCTCGGTGTCACATGAAAAGATGGCGATTTCTCATCGTGGAAAGGGCAGAGCCCCTTTTTCTGACCGCCACCGGCGTTTTTTAACTGGACATAGTCGCCGATAACCTCGTCGATCGGTGATCGGTCACGAACATACGTGACATCTTCATCACGAATTCGACCTGACATGTTTGACATTCTATCGAGACTTACGAGTTAGGACTATCACGCGCGATGAATGAGCGATTGATGTAACGCAAGAGCGCCCATATCGGTCAGCGATGCAACTTGGTCGATAATGACTCGTAATTGCGCTGTTTGAGTTTCTGCACGTTCCCATTCTTGAATAAAAAAACTTTCCAAGGTGTGTGGCGCATTTTCGCGAATTCCATCGACTAATTGCTGAATAATCACACGTTGTTGTGCGTATCGCTCTTGTGACTCCTCCGCCAGAATGATGTAATGCGCAGAAATTGCTTTTAATAATGCCACTTCGACTTGATGTGTCCGTGGCACGATGAGATCTGCTTGATAACGGACTAAATCTCCATCACCAAACTTAGCGCGAGTCTCTCGCTCCGCTGCTAAAGCATAACGACCTATCAATTGACTTGTGAGATCTTTTAAATTTGCTAGTTCGCGATGACTTCGGTTAAAACTCTTCGGCCAGCAGGAGAGTGAGGTCAATGCAGTAAATGCGTCGCGCGTCTCTTCTTCACGAAGATCGCTGATGTAATTCTCACGTGCAACGCGATGAAGTACTTCGATATCTCGAGTGATATTGGCAAAGGTAAATTTCCCCGTGACGAGGCCATCCTCGAGGTCGTGTACGGAATACGAAATATCATCTGACCAATCCATAATTTGTGCTTCGAGTGAGACTTTTCCCTCTGGAACTCCCAAACGCATCCACGTAAATATCTCTCGATCATCGTCATATACGCCAAATTTTTTGCTGCGGGCGCCCTCCCCCTCCGTATCACGCGGCCATGGATATTTTGATGCGGCATCAAGAGATGCACGTGTGAGATTCAATCCGACCGATACACCATTTTCATCAACGGTCTTTGCTTCTATTCGAGTTAATAATCGAAAACTTTGTGCATTACCTTCAAAGCCACCGCACTCTCGAGCTGCCTCGGCTAGCGCGACTTCACCATTGTGGCCAAATGGTGGGTGACCGATGTCATGGGCAAGACATGCACCTTCCATTAAATCTGGATCGGCCCCGAGCGCTGCGCCAAGTTCTCTCCCTACTTGCGCGCACTCAAGCGAGTGAGATAAACGAGTTCGAGGAAAATCACTTAACCACGGAACAGCCACTTGAGTTTTTGCTGCTAATCGACGAAGTGCAAATGAATGAATAATTCGTGCACGATCTCGCGCAAATTCTGTTCGTCCCGGACGTTTTGCAGGCTCTAGTAAAAAACGTTCCCGATCATGAGCTGAATATTCAGGATGTTCAAAGGCTGGACGCAACGCCATGGTGAAACCTTATTGATTTCTGTCGCTGATATGAATGCCGCGTCTGCCGAGCGTGATATATGCCAAATATGCCTCAGTTTCGCGAATTAAATATTTCATTCCCGCCGATCGCGTCGCAGACGGTCCAGTCCTCGTTGGTGAACACGTCGCAACAACTCCCAAATCATTCGCCATCGTCATGGATCGCTTACAGTGGTAGGGATCAGTCACAATGATCACATCTTTACGGCTTCGGGATTTCATCTCATCGACATAGGCCACTGTGCTGGCGTATGTATCACGACCTTTTGCAATTGCAGTAATCGATGAGGCTGGAATTCCATGGCGTATCAGCCACGATTTACTTGTTGCCGCTTCGGTAGTTCGATCACCAGGAGCGCCAGCGCCAACGGTGATAATTCGTTTTCCATAACCTAATTCGTATATTCGTTTTGCTTCAGTAAGTCGCGCTTGCAGTACATCACCTGGGCGACCATCTAATTGAGCAGCGCCGAGAACTACAATAAAGTCTGCGCTACGAATGGTGGGATTGTGCGCTGAATACCAAACGCTACCCAGTGGCCACCCAACAATAACAAGAACGAGCAGGATGATTCCCGTTATTATTTTTCTTATAAACCTTATAAGAAACATCAACCACCATTTCCCGCATCATACGCAGCGCCATCATGTGCAACGCTGACTAATTCATTTGGGTCTTTAAGCCAACCATCTGGGAGAGTTACTGGTCGACCATGGCTTGTACGACCGCGTGGCGCATCGCCAACTAACTCTGGATATGGCTGATCAATTAATTGGTCAAGCAAAAATCGCAACTCAACGAGCGATGACACCATTCCACACTTGCTTCGAATCTCTCGATCTACGCGGAAACCTTTGAAATACCACGCCATATGTTTACGAAGATCGCGACATGCGCGATGTTCATTACCGAAATACTGTGTCAAAAGTTGTGCGTGACGAAAAATTACTTCACGAACTTCAAAGAGAGTTGGCAGAGGTCGTTGGCTTTCTCCTGCGAAAGCGCGAACTAAATCAGCAAATAACCAAGGTCGACCAAGACATCCACGGCCAACAACGATTCCCGCGCACCCCGTTTCGCGCATCATGGCAAGGCCATCATTTCCTGACCAAATATCGCCATTTCCTAATACCGGCGTTCCTAACGGTGCAAGATGATCAACCAATCGAGCAATCGTTGACCAATCAGATTTTCCTTCATAAAACTGCGCGGCAGTGCGCGCATGTAACGCGACCCAGGCAACACCTAAATCGGAGGCAATCTTGCCTGCATCAAGATAGGTGTGATGATCGTGATCTATACCAACGCGCATTTTTACTGTAACTGGTATGCCAAATTTTGCAGCGTTATCTACCGCAGCTTTCACAATAGCGCCAAAGAGATTTCGCTTATAAGGCAGCGCTGCGCCGCC
>CAZQWU010000030.1:13866-15407 GCA_964597305.1 uncultured Bifidobacterium sp. | reverse complement strand
ACCGGTGGCGGTGCGTTACTCCGTGGCCTCGATGAGAGGTTACGTCACGAGACCAATATGCCAATCCATATTGCTGATCGTCCGCTTGCTGCAGTAGCCGAAGGATCTGGAAAGTGCGTCGAAGAGTTCGAAGCGCTGGAAAAGGTCTTAATTTCTGAACCACGCCGATAGGTTCAGCCTATGGCGCAACGCGGTAGCAATCGAAGTAGGTTGCTTCTCGTCTCACTTTTAGTGAGTTCACTTTTTCTCATCACTCTCGACCTGCGTGGTGTCAGTGTTATTGGCGGAATTCGTAGCGGAACGCAAACTGTGCTCTCGCCGCTTCAAGGTTTTACCTCAACGCTCTTTCGTCCGGTAGGGAATTTCTTCAGTGACCTTGCGCATCTTGGTCGCACGCGCAGTCAAATTGAATCTTTGAAAAATGAAAATGAGAAATTAAAAGAACAATTAATTCAAGCTCGTGACGCGCAAGGAAAATTCACACAATTAAAAAGTGTTCTCGATCTTGCCGGCCGCGCGCAGTGGAATGTAGTGAGTGCGCGAGTGATTGCTCATGGCGGCGCTGCAACATTTAGCCAGACCATCACCATTGATGCTGGATCGTCATCAGGAATTGCTCGAGATATGTCAGTGGTATCAGGTTCAGGATTAGTCGGTGTAGTAAAGAGCGTGACTGCGCGATCTGCTGTGGTGTTATTAATGAGCGATCCATCATTTCGTGTCGGCGTACGGGTTGCTGGTTCACAAGTAATGGGCGTGTTATCTGGCACAGGTGGACGTACCTATTCAGTACAACTGTTGGATGCAACGGAAAGTATTAACCTCGGTGATGAATTAGTTGCACGGGGCAGCGATAACGATCGACCATTCCCACCCGGAGTTCCCGTCGGACGCGTTAGTTGGGTTGATAACTCAACCGGTCAATTAACAAAGCACGCCAATGTTGAAGGGTTTGCAAAGTTAACTTCCGTTGGAGTTGTCTCCGTCATTCTTTCGACTTCAACTACTGATCCTCATGATTCGTTAGTTCCAGCAAAACCGAAACCAACTCCTACTCCCACCGTGACCGTCACTGCGTCACCGTCACCTAGTAAGTCATGACCGCAAGTCGCATCTCGCTCACTGTTTCAGTTTTTATCGGTCTCTTTCTCATCCAAGAAACAATCATCAATAACATTCATTTTCTCCTCGGTGGGTTTTCACTCTATCTCGCCGCGACAATGTGTTGGATCGCGATGGAACCACGTAATGGCGCGGTAATAACAGGATTTATCGCTGGCCTCATTCTTGATTTCAGTCCGACGATTGATTCGCCGTTTGGCCAGTGGACTTTTATATTGACGATCGCCGGTTATCTTGTTTCCATCAATCGCGAAGGGATGGGCGATTTCGATACTCGACCGGTGACGTTGGCATTTATTGTGGCTGGATCTGTCACCCTCACCTTAGTTCTTTTTCTCTTAGTGAGTGCAATCTTGGGCGAATCCAATACAACGTTAGTTGCTGCGCTTCGCGAATTAACCGGTAACTTTCTATGGACG
>CAZQWU010000030.1:0-13766 GCA_964597305.1 uncultured Bifidobacterium sp. | reverse complement strand
GCAAGTCGTGGCAATATCGTTGATAACACCGGAGAGCCATTGGCAATGAATCGCGCGGGGCTTGTGGTCACCGTTGATCGAAGCGTCATTGATAAATTGCCAGATAAGGGAAGTAGCGTGCTTGCAAAAGTGGCGAATGTCCTTGGACTTCAATACAACGATGTTTATATTCGCACTCGCATTTGTCCAGAACTTCCACAAGGCGATCGTGTGGGATGTTGGAATGGCACTCGGTATCAACCCATTCCACTCACCAAAGAAGCTACCCAAGCGCAAGCGCTCAATATTTTGGAGCACTCCGATATGTTTCCGGGAGTTAATGCCGAACCAGTTTCGATGCGACATTACCCATCATTTGAAGGTGAGTTAGCAACACATGTGCTCGGCTATGTCGGTCCGGTTACTGATGCAGATTTAGCAAATACCTCGGGGAAAAATTATTTTCGTAATGAGTTAATCGGTAAAGCGGGGTTGGAGTATCAATACGATTCTTATCTGCGTGGTACTGCAGGAATTAAAACCGTAATTGTCGATCGAAAAGAATCGATTACCCGCCAAGCCCAGAACACCAAACCAATTCCTGGCGATAATTTAATTCTTAATATCAATGCCAAATTGCAAGCTGCTGTAGAGGCAGAACTTGCTGCATCAGTTAAACGAGCAAAGGCATCGGGCCATCGGGCAGATTCTGGCGCGGCGATTGTGCTCGATGTAAAAACAGGTGCCGTGTTAGCGATGGCCTCGTATCCCACCTACGATCCCAACATCTGGGAGAACGGAATTACCGTCAAACAAGCACAGAGTTTGTATTCAGAGAAAACTGCGGTCCCTGCACTGTCGCGAGCAATTCAAGGTGGGTATGCACCAGCATCAACGTTCAAAGCAATTTCTACTGCCGCAGCCGTGCGCGCTGGATATAAAACTGACGCTTCATATAACTGCCCAGCCTCAGTAATGATTGGAAATCGCGAATTTAAAAACTTTGATAGCAAAGCAGCGGGGCGAATATCACTCAAAACCGCAATTGCAATTTCATGTGACTCACTCTGGTACCAGATTGCCTATGACGAATGGGTGCGCGATGGTGGTTTAAAACCACGCGCCAATCCCAATGATTATTTCTTCACGACCGCGAAAGGATTTGGTGTAGGCCAGAAAACTGGAATAGATCTACCTTCAGAAATTTCCGGACGGCTACCTGATCGCACATGGAAGAAGTCGTGGTATGCGCAAAATAAAGATTTTTACTGTAATTACAAGGACCGAACGCCAAAGTCTCAACAGACGCAATTACTGTTAGATATCGCGCGAGAAAATTGTATTGATGGCGACAAAGTTCGCGCTGGTGATGCAGTGAACTTTTCCATTGGCCAAGGTGACACGTTGCTCTCGCCACTTCAACTTGCTGTTGCTTACGCAGCAATTGCCAATGGCGGAACGTTGTATCAACCACAAGTAGCAAAGGCAATTGTTAAACCTGATGGCACAGTGGTGAAACAATTTTCGCCAGTGGAAAAGGGAAAAATTCCGGCTGATAAAGCCACAATCAATTTCTTACATTCTGCACTTCGCGCAGTTGTGACTTCGGGAACTGCAGCAGGTTCCTTTGCCGGTTTACCGGTAGAGGTCAGCGGAAAAACGGGAACTGGCCAAGTCTTTGGCAGAAATTGGGATGGGTCAAAGAAAGATGACACATCCTGGTTTGCTTCCTTTGCGCCAAGTAACGCGCCGCAATATGCAGTGGTGATGATGATTAGCCAAGGTGGATTTGGTGCAAGCGCTTCTGGCGTAGGTGTGCGAAATATTTATGAACATATTTTTGGAACGAATGGAAAGACCTCCGTTATGCCGAATGGAATTCCTAAATCTCTTCCGAAAATCGATACGACAAAATTCGGAGCAAAAAAATGATGAGTTCGTTATCGATGAGGTCACGTCGAGATTTCCGCGGTGGTTCACGTTTAATGAGTGGCTTTGACCATTGGTTAACCGGTGCGGTCTTTGGTTTATTGGCGATCGGAACTGCGTTGGTTTATTCAGCAACTCGACAATGGTTTGCTTCCAATGGGCTCGATCCGCAGTATTACTTAAAGCGCCATGTGATCAATATCGTGATCGGTTTATTGCTGGGATTTGGCACCACGATTATTGATTATCGCTTACTTCGCGCCTATACACCGATTGTGTGGGGATTAGGTGTGATTGGACTGATCGCCGTTCTTATTCCAGGCGTTGGCGCAACTGTGAATGGTGCCAGGGCGTGGATTGCACTTCCCGGTGGTTTTCAAATTCAACCGGCAGAGCTTGCGAAAATTTCTATCATCGTTGGTATGGCGATGATTACGGCGGAGACAAAAGATAGCGATCACTATCCCACTCATAGCGATGTCATCAAAGGTTTAATCGTTGCAGCGATTCCAGTTTTGTTAATTATTGCTCAACCCGATTTAGGAACTACAGTAATTATTGCCGCCGCAGTAGTAACAATTATTGGCGTTTCTGGCGCACCCGCGCGATGGGTTATTGGATTATTACTTGTCGCAGTACTCGGTGGCTTTGTTGCTGTGAAATCAGGCGTCGTTAGTGAATACCAAGTTAAACGACTTCAATCTTTTGTTGATCCCACAGCAGATCCACAACAAAGTGGTTACCAATTGCGCCAAGCGCGTATCACAATTGGATCTGGTGGATTTTTAGGTAAAGGGTTATTTAATGGACCACAGACAAATGGTCGATTCGTACCGGAACAACAGACAGACTTTATTTTTACCGTCGCGGGAGAAGAGTTAGGTTTTCTGGGGTGCGGAATCATTCTCATCCTCTATTCCATAATTCTCGCGCGCGCATTTGCTATCGCACGTCGCACTAATGACGCCTTTGGTCGATTGGTGTGTGTTGGTGTTATTGCGTGGTTTGCTTTTCAAACGTTTGAAAATATTGGAATGACGATGGGGCTAATGCCAATGACAGGCGTGCCGCTGCCATTCATCTCCTATGGTGGGTCATCGATGTTTGCCACATTGATTGGCTACGGTCTGCTACAAAACGTGCATTTACGCACCAGATAGAGAGAAATTACCCACACTGCCCATTTATCTGACATACTTCCTCCCAGCGATAACCGCTACTGACGGAAAACGATAAGTCGGGTCCACACACTCGCTCGTTTTATTGGCAGAAGCCCTTCCAGTACTGGTGAAACGCACAGGATTTAAGACCGACTTAACTTAAACGAAGGATTTAGATATGGCTGATGAGCCAAAAAAAGCGCGCAAACGCGCTGTGAAAAAAAGTGCCGCTGAGATTCCCGTTCCACTATTTCAAGCAGCTCCGGTTGCGCCTGCAAAGAGCAAGGCCGTTAAAAAGAGTGATGCTAAATCAGAGAAATCTGCTGATAAAAAACTTTCCAGTGATGATGGTGGTCGACGTCGCCGGCGAATTCGTGGGAAAGATCAAAAGGCAGAAGTAACGTCCACGCCAACAATCGAGAAAAAAGAAGAGATTGTTCCGATGGGTGAGACCAAAGTTCGCAAACGCCGCCGCCGTCGTCGCGGTGACGGTGAAGATGAAACGCCACAAGAAGCAGTCGATGAAAATGGCGTTGTCATTGTCACAAAAGTTCGAGAGGCAAGACCTGCTCGAGAAGTTCGCGAACGACCACGTAATTTTGATCGCGGAGATCGACCACAACGCCGTGATCGTTATGGTTCGCGTGATCGTGATCGACGCGGTCGAGATTTTAGAAATGATTATCGCAACGATTTCCGTAGTGATTATCGGGAGAACCGTCGACGTGGCCTCATTATCACCGAGGGGGAGTTCCTCGCTCGCCGCGAATCAGTAGAACGTGAAATGTTAGTGCGACAAAAAGGTGATCGCACCCAGATTGCTGTCATTGAAGACAAGATCTTGGTCGAGCATTACGTCAATCGCAATAGCAATATTTCCTATGTTGGAAACGTGTATTTAGGAAAAGTGCAGAACGTACTTCCATCCATGGAAGCGGCGTTCGTTGATATCGGTAAAGGTCGTAACGCAGTTTTGTATGCCGGTGAAGTGAATTGGGATACCGCTGGCCTTGCTGATGGCCAACCGAAAAAAATTGAACAAGTATTAAAAACGGGTCAACCCGTTATGGTGCAGGTGACGAAAGATCCGATCGGTCAAAAAGGTGCGCGATTAACTTCGCAAATATCTCTTCCTGGTCGATATGTGGTTTACGTTCCTGGTGGCGGAATGAGCGGAATTAGCCGCAAACTTCCCGATACTGAACGAACTCGATTAAAGACAATTCTAAAGAATCTCATTACCGATGAAGAGGGCGTCATTGTTCGCACCTCTGCCGAAGGTGCCAGTGAAGAAGAGATCACTCGCGATGTTGCACGTCTGAAAGCGCAATGGGATGACATTAAGAAGAAATCTGAATCGTCGGGAATTCATGCGCCAGCAATTTTGTATAGCGAACCGGATCTCACAGTTCGCGTCATTCGCGATATCTTCAACGAAGATTTTAAGAAACTTACCGTGCAAGGAGATCAAGCGTGGGACGATATCCATGGCTATCTCACCCACATTGCGCCAGAACTCGTTCAAAAGATTGACAAGTGGACTGGAACAAACGATCTCTTTACCGAGCATCGCGTCGATGAACAACTTTCAAAGGCGCTTGATCGTAAGGTGTATCTGCCCTCCGGTGGATCGCTCGTCATTGATAAGACCGAAGCGATGGTCGTTATCGATGTGAATACAGGTAAATTCATTGGTAAGGGTGGAAACCTTGAAGAAACTGTTACCAAAAATAATCTCGAAGCCGCAGAAGAAATTGCCCGCCAACTTCGATTGCGCGACCTGGGTGGAATTGTTGTTATCGACTTTATCGACATGGTGCTGGAATCAAACCGTGAACAAGTAATGCGCCGGTTAATTGAATGCCTCGGTCGAGATCGTACGAAACATCAAGTCGCTGAAGTAACCTCGTTGGGACTTGTGCAAATGACGCGTAAGCGAATTGGCCAAGGTCTTATTGAAGCCTTCTCGACAACGTGCGAATCATGTGGTGGCCGCGGAATTCATATTCACACCGATCCGGTCAATAAACGAACACTGGATCGCGATACTGAAAAGAAATTTGACGATGGATCGGATGATGATGAAGCAGAAGATCACTCGGATGATCGAGTCGCTGTAGATCGTGAAGAAGATCGTGACGTTGAATCGTCAGATTCTGAATCACCGTCGGAAACTGAAGGCGCCAAGCCACGATTTGGCCGTCGCCGACGTCGCGCGACGAGTAGCGGGGTCGTGGGCTCGTAATTTGACCCCATCCCACCCCCATCCGTACGCTTACCCCCTGCTCGCAACGAGCGAATATGAAGAAAAGTGAGTTCCCATGTACGCAATAGTGAAAGCTGGCGGGCGCCAGGAGAAAGTCGCTGTTGGCGATACCGTCTTTGTTGATCGTATCGATGCAGCTGCTGGCTCAACGGTAACTTTCCCAGCGGTACTTGTCGTTGATGGCGAGAACATCACTACAGATTCCAAAGTTCTCTCTGGCGTCAAAGTTACTGGTGAAGTTGTTGCCGAAACTAAAGGTCCAAAAATTCACATTCTTCGTTACAAGAGCAAGACGGGCTATCGCCGTCGCCAAGGTTTTCGTTCCAAGAACACACGCGTCAAAATCACCGCAATCAATGGTGTGAAGTAACCGGCTGAGATAAAAGAGGAGTTGAGAAATGGCAAGTAAAAAAGGTGTCTCGTCTACTCGTAACGGTCGCGATTCCAATCCACAATTTCTCGGTATCAAGCGATTTGGTGGCCAAGTAGTGAACAGTGGCGAAATTCTCGTTCGTCAACGTGGAACTAAATTTCATCCTGGTGCGAATGTTGGAATCGGTAAAGATGACACGCTCTTTGCACTCGCTGCCGGAACTGTTGAATTCGGTCGCGCTCGCGGTCGTCAAGTAGTGAATGTAGTTCCAGCACCTTAATAACGGACTTTATAAAAACGGGTCCGCAGCCACGGGCCCGTTTTTTATTTTCAGCACGACCTGGCAGATGTAATCTGGCTGAAGTTATCAACCAGCAGAATGGAGGAGCGACACATGACAACGTTCGTTGATCGCGTCACGCTCCATGCAGCTGCCGGAAAAGGTGGCGATGGTTGTGTTTCAGTACATCGCGAAAAATTCGTTCCACTTGGTGGGCCAGATGGCGGAAATGGTGGTCGCGGCGGCGACATTATTTTGGTTGTCGATTCCAATGTCACAACACTTTTAGATTTTCATCATTCACCTCATCGAAATGCAACATCTGGTCGACAAGGTCAAGGCGATTTCAAACATGGCGCATCTGGAGAGGACTTAATTCTTGGCGTTCCTAATGGCACGGTAGTGCAAACCCTCGATGGTCGAGTACTCGCAGATTTAGTAGGAGTTGGTACTCGGTTTGTTGCTGCGCAAGGTGGCCGCGGTGGACTTGGCAATGCGGCGCTTGCATCATCAAAACGGCGCGCTCCCGGCTTTGCGCTTTTAGGTGAACCAGGTGAACAACGCACATTAATTCTTGAATTAAAGAGCGTTGCTGACATCGCATTAGTTGGTTTTCCGAGCGCAGGTAAATCGTCGTTGATTGCAGCAATTTCTGCGGCCCGACCAAAAATCGCCGATTATCCCTTTACAACATTGGTACCGAATTTAGGAGTTGTACAAGCAGGCGATACCCGCTTTACCGTCGCCGATGTTCCAGGGCTCATTCCAGGTGCAAGCCAAGGAAAAGGTTTAGGGCTGGAATTTTTACGCCACGTTGAACGGTGTGCAGCGCTCGTTCATGTTCTTGATTGCGGCACGCTCGAAACCGATCGCGACCCAATTAAAGATCTCGACATTATCGAAGAAGAACTGTCTCATTACGGTGGCCTTAACGATCGCCCACGTTTAGTTGCGCTCAACAAAATTGATTTACCTGACGGACAGGCGATGGCAGAGATGGTGACACCAGAATTAATCAAACGTGGCTACCAAGTATTTCCGATATCCGCAGCAGCGCGAAAAGGTTTAACCGAATTGCTTTATGCCATGGCAAAAATAGTTCAGAGTTCGCGACAGAGCGCACAACAGGAAGAGAAGACTCGTATCGTCTTGCGGCCAACCCCGGTCGATAGCGCTGGCTTTGAGGTTGTTGCCAATAGTGATGGCTCATTCACTATTACTGGCGAACGGCCAGAGCGTTGGGTACATCAAACAAATTTCAGTAATGCAGAAGCGGTGGGCTATCTCGCAGATCGATTAGCTCGATTAGGAGTTGAGCGACAACTCTTTACGCTCGGTGCTACACAGGGAAGTGAAGTTCGCATTGGTGTTGGCGATAATGCAGTGGTTTTTGATTGGGAGCCAACGATTGAAGCCGGCGCAGAATTACTTTCGGGACCGCGCGGTGATGACATGCGTATTCCGCGGGAATGGGAGCGTATGGAAGAGGAGAGTATTGATCAATTAAGCGATGATGAAATTGATCGACAGTGGGAGTACAACGTTTCTGATCCTACGAATCCGCAGGTTGAGCGCTAATGCGATCAGCGATTACCGAAGCCCGTCGCATCGTTATCAAAATCGGCTCCTCATCTCTTACCGGAAAAGCGGGTGAGCGATTAGATCCGGTTTCAATTGATCACCTCGTTGACGTTGTCGCTGAATTAAAAAAGTTGGGCAAAGAAGTAATTATTGTTTCCTCTGGCGCGATTGCTGCTGGAATTGCACCGTTAGGGTTAACAAAGCGACCGACTGATCTAGCAACTCAGCAGGCAGCTGCAGCAGTAGGCCAAGGCTTACTCATTCATCGCTACACCGAATCATGTGCGCGATATTCCATCACCGCCTCGCAAGTGTTATTGACAATTGATGATGTGATTCGACGCTCCCATTATCAAAATGCGCAACGAACATTATTGAAACTTATTTCGTTAGGCGTTCTTCCGGTCATTAATGAAAATGACAGCGTAGGAACCCAAGAAATTCGATTTGGCGATAATGATCGTATCGCTGCGCTCGTTTCCCATTTAGTGAACGCTGATCTCTTAGTTCTCGTGACCGATGTTTCCGCGTTATTTGATATGAATCCACACGACCCTCGTGCGCAACGAATTGCAGAAGTTTCTCGTATTGATGAGATTGCCGACGCGGCAATTACCGGTGTTGGATCTTCCGGCGTTGGAAGTGGCGGTATGGTGACGAAAGTTGATGCTGCGCGGATTGCAACAGGAGCGGGAATTGCAACGGTACTTACCTCACTTGCACATGTTGGTGAAGCGCTCCGCGGTGAGAACGTAGGAACATTCTTCCATCCAGCATCGTCGAAGAAATCGTCTCGACTCCTCTGGTTACAACATGCTGCAACGGTACAAGGTCGCATTGTGGTTGATGCGGGCGCGATGGCGGCGTTACGGGAACGAGGAGTCTCACTTCTTCCTGCCGGTGTTACTGCAGTTGAAGGTGAATTTATTGCTGGAGATACCGTGGAAATTATTGGCCCAGATCGCGACGTGATCGCGCGCGGACTTGTTGCCTTTGATAGCGATGAAATCCCGCGCATGATGGGTCGCTCAACAAAAGATCTTGCGAAAGAATTTGGACCAGAGTACGAACGCGAATTAATACATCGAGATGATCTGGTGGTGATGTGATGGATGCTGTGATTGCTGAGCTAGCAGATCGCGCCCGTCGCGCAGGTCGAACATTGGTGGCAAGTGACTATGCCGAACGTGTCACAGCATTGATGACGATTGCAGACGAGTTAGAAAAATCTAGCCAGGAGATTGTCGCAGCGAATTCTCGAGATAGTGAAACTGCACTTGGCGAGGGAATGAGCGCTCCACTTCGCGATCGATTGCTTCTTACCCCAGAACGTATTTCAGATATTGCGCGAAGCGTTCGCGAGGTTGCGTTGCTACCTGATCCACTTCGACGAGTACTCAACGAGCGAACACTTGCCAATGGACTTCACTTGAAACAAATATCAGTCCCATTTGGTGTAGTGGGAATGGTGTATGAAGCTCGACCCAATGTCACCGTTGATGCAACAGCTATCTTGTTGATGTCGGGCAATGCTGTTCTCTTGCGGGGATCGGCGAGCGCGGCACATTCCAACGCTGTACTTATTGACATTATGAAGCGCGCTCTTTCACGCACAAAGATTTCACCAGAGGTAATTCAAAACGTTCCCAGTGACAGTCGCGAGAGCGTACATGCGCTGCTTCATGCGCGTGGCAAAGTCGATCTCGTTATTCCGCGCGGCAGCGCATCACTTATTCGCACGGTGGTTGATGAGTCAACTGTTCCTACGATTGAGACAGGTGCTGGCGTCTGTCACGTTTACTGTGATGAAAGCGCTGATATCGCCAAAGCAATTCCGATTATTGTCAATGCAAAAGTGCAACGACCGAGCGTCTGTAATGCTGCTGAAACGCTTTTGGTACATCGTTCACGAATTCAGGATCTTTTACCAGAAGCCTTACGCGCATTACATAGTGAAGGAGTTATTCTCCATTGCGATGCACGTGCGCTCGAGGTCGCATCAGCGGTAGGAATAGATGCAACACCAGCTACCGATGAACATTTCACCACCGAATATGGCACGTTAGAAATGAATGTTGCTGTTGTTGATTCACTCGAACAGGCAGCCGATCACATTTCAGAATTCGGTACGCAACATACCGAGGCGATTATTACTGAATCTGATGCTGCAGCGGAGAAATTTATTGCGCTGGCAGATTGCGCAGCAGTTATGGTTAATGCATCGACGCGATTTACTGATGGCGGAGAAATGGGATTTGGCGCGGAGATTGGTATTTCAACCCAGAAATTACATGCGCGCGGTCCCATGGGGCTTGCTGAGATGACAACCACAACCTGGATCGTTACTGGCTCAGGACAGATTCGGTAGGTTACGCGCTATGGCTGGGATTTCTCGCGATGATGTTGCAAAACTTGCGCAACTCGCACGAATCGACATGTCTGCGGAAGAGCTTGATCATTTAGCAAGTGAACTTGGCGTCATTCTCAATGCCGTAGCCCGTGTCCAAGAAGTTGCTGGTGAAGATGTTCCACCAACCTCACACCCACTTCCATTAGAAAATGTGTTCCGACCCGATGTTGTTATTCCATCGCTCACACCAGAAGAAGCGCTCTCGGGAGCGCCAGCACAAGAAGAACAACGATTTAAAGTGCCACAGATTTTGGGTGAAGAGTAGATCATGATTAAAAAGACTGCTGCCGAGATGGCAGATGCGCTCGCCAAAAAAGAAATTTCATCCGTTGAACTTACTGAACAACATTACGCTCGCATTGACGACGTTGATGGAAAAGTTAAAGCATTTCTCCATCTCGACAAAGCTGGTGCGCTTGCGCAGGCTGCGTTGGTAGATAAAAAACGCGCTGCCGGCGAAAAACTTTCACCCCTTGCTGGCGTGCCACTTGCACTCAAAGATGTTTTAACGCAAAAGGGAATTCCCACTACCTGTGGCTCAAAAATGTTAGAAGGATGGCGACCGCCCTACAACGCAACGGTTACTCAGAAACTCCTCGATGCTGGAGTGGTTATTTTAGGTAAGACAAATATGGATGAATTTGCGATGGGTTCATCAACCGAAAATTCTGCATATGGCCCTGTTCATAATCCATGGGATCTCACGCGAATTCCAGGTGGATCCGGTGGTGGATCCTCTGCATCACTTGCAGCATTTGAAGCGCCTTTAGCTATTGGCACCGATACTGGCGGATCAATTCGCCAACCTGCAGCGGTAACGGGAACAGTCGGTGTGAAACCAACGTATGGTGGCGTCTCTCGATATGGCTTGGTTGCTTTTTCCTCGAGCCTTGATCAAGCAGGTCCGTGTGCGCGCACTGTGCTTGATGCAGCTCTCTTGCACGAAACTATTGCGGGACATGATCCAAAAGATTCCACATCGATTAATGCGCCAGTACCAGCAGTAGTTGCTGCGGCAAAAAACGCCAACGTCAAAGGAATGAAAATTGGCGTCATTAAAGAGTTGCAAGGAGAGGGTTATCAACCAGGGGTACTTAAGCGGTTTCACGAATCCCTCGAAGAACTTGCTCGTCTTGGCGCAGAAATTGTCGAGGTCTCCTGCACATACTTTGACTATGCCTTACCTGCGTACTACTTAATTGCACCGAGTGAATGTTCGTCTAATCTCGCACGCTTTGATGCGATGCGCTATGGAATTCGCGTCGGTGATGGAGAAGGTAAATCTGCTGAAGAGGTCATGAATCTCACTCGTGAAGTGGGATTTGGTCGCGAAGTAAAACGTCGCATCATTCTTGGTACATATGCGCTCTCGAGTGGTTATTACGATGCCTATTATGGAAGTGCACAAAAAGTGCGAACGCTCATTAAGCGAGATTTCGATAATGCATTTGTTCACGCCGATGTTCTTGTTTCACCAACAGCGCCAACGACAGCATTTAAAATTGGCGACAAAGTTGATGATCCACTTGCGATGTATCTCAATGACATCGCTACTATTCCAGTGAATTTAGCGGGAATTGGTGGCATGTCAGTTCCATCTGGGCTAGCCGACGAAGATTCCTTACCAACAGGATTTCAAATTATGGCCCCAGCAATGAAAGACGATCGTATGTATAACGTCGGGGCAGCGTTAGAAGCTGCGCTCAATGCAAAATGGGGCGCACCGATTTACACCAAGGTGCCGCTATGAGCATGAGCTACCAAGCGGTGATTGAAAAATACGAGCCAGTCCTTGGTTTAGAAGTGCACGTTGAATTAGGAACAGAATCAAAGATGTTCTGTGGGTGTAACACCATCTTTGGCGCCGAGCCAAATACTCAAACGTGTCCAGTCTGCCTTGGTTTGCCAGGTGCGCTACCGGTTGTTAATGAGAAAGCGATTGAGTACACGATTATGATTGGCCTTGCGCTCAATTGTTCTATCGCACCTTTTAGTCGGTTTGCTCGTAAAAATTATTTTTATCCTGATATGCCAAAGAATTTTCAAACCTCACAATATGACGAGCCGATCTGTGTTAACGGCTATCTTGATGTCACCATCGATACTGAAGAGGGTCCACGAGAATTTCGTATCGAGATCGAACGCGTTCATATGGAAGAGGACACTGGAAAATCTCTTCATATGGGCGGGGCAACAGGTCGTATCCATGGCGCCGATTACTCACTTCTTGATTACAACCGGGCCGGAATTCCATTGGTCGAAATCGTGACAAAAATAATTCCTGGAACGGGAAAATATGCACCAGAAGTTGCGCGCGCCTATGTTGCCCAGTTGCGCGACATCCTTCGCTCCCTTGGCGTATCCGATGTGAAAATGGAGCAAGGTTCACTTCGTTGTGATGCCAACGTTTCGCTTCGACCCATTGGCGCAACAACGTTAGGTACCCGAAGTGAAACGAAGAATGTGAACTCACTTCGCTCCGTTGAACGCGCCGTACGCGGCGAGATGATTCGCCACGCTGAAATTCTCGATAGCGGTGGAAAAGTAAAACAAGAGACTCGCCACTTCCAAGAAGATACGGGGCTCACGCGATCTGGTCGCTCAAAAGAGCAAGCCGAGGATTATCGATATTTTCCAGAACCAGATTTAGTTCCGGTAGTTCCCAGCCCGGCATTTATTGAAAAAATTCGCGAGCGCCTTCCAGAAAAACCATCTGTGCGACGAAAACGATTACAAGAAGCTTGGTCGGTTCCCGATAAAGAGATGGCAGCGATGATTAACGCTGACGTACTCGATGTGGTGGAAGAAACGGTCAAACTCGGAGCTGATCCCACGCGCGCTCGCGGTTGGTGGTTAGGTGAGATCGCCAGACTTGCCAATGAAAAAGAATTGCCCGCATCAGAATTGCCCATTACCCCGACCGATGTTGCAGAGATTGTTGCGTTAATTCACGCTGGTGAATTAACCGACAAATTAGCGCGGCAAGTTGTAGAAGCGGTCATCAATGGTGAAGGTCGACCACGCGAAGTTATTAATGCGCGCGGACTTAAAGTTGTCTCCGATGATTCCGCGCTGATGTCAGCGATTGAAAAAGCAATCAGCGCTCAACCTGATGTTGCGGAGAAAGTGCGCAATGGCCATATCCCTGCTGCAGGCGCGCTGATTGGCGCGGTGATGAAAGAAACACAAGGACAAGCAGATGCGGCAAAAGTTCGCGAGCTTTTACTCAAACATCTTGGTCAAGGGTAAAAATTTTGATTGATGCGCGACGCATAGCGAAGGGGAAGTAGACTTCACATATGTCCAATCCCATGAAACCGCGCTCGGGTCTTGTTACCGATGGTCTTGAACGCGCACCTGCGCGTGGCATGTTACGTGCCGTTGGCATGACAGATGATGATTGGGTTAAACCACAGATCGGTATTGCCTCATCGTGGAATGAAATTACACCGTGCAATCTTTCATTGGATCGTTTAGCAAAAGCATCGCGCCAAGGTGTCATTGATGCTGGCGGATTCCCTATGCAATTTGGAACTATCTCGGTATCAGATGGAATTTCAATGGGCCATGAAGGAATGCATTTCTCACTCGTTTCTCGCGAAGTGATTGCCGATTCGGTCGAAACAGTGATGCAGGCAGAACGTCTCGATGGCATGGTGACATTTGCTGGCTGCGATAAATCTCTTCCCGGGATGATGATGGCTGCGGCGCGAATTAATGTGGCCAGTGTTTTTGTTTATGCCGGTTCAACTCTGCCAGGTAACGTCAACGGAAAAGATGTCACCATC
>CAZQWU010000029.1:7522-15513 GCA_964597305.1 uncultured Bifidobacterium sp. | reverse complement strand
ATTTAATGGTTGCTTACCGCGCCAATAAATCGGTTGAGGAAGCGCACGTTCATCCGCACCAATAATTAAAGGAATGCCAGGGAATCCACCGATATTTCCCACGTGATCTATATGAGTATGAGTGATGATCACGTAATCCAAATCTGATTTCTTAAATCCCAATAATGCAAGCTGCGCTTCAGGTTGATGAAAGTGAGTCAAATTGAGAACTTTCCCAAATTCACCTAAATTATCAGCAAGTGATGCGGCGTCAACATCGTCTGCATATTGGGAAGGAAATCCTGTATCAATTAATATCTTTTCGCCTTTACTCGTTTCAATAAGAAAACCAGGGATACCAATAATCCGACCATTTGCGTGAACCGTGAAAAGTCCAAAATCCAAAACTGCAAGACTGACTGGATGTCCTTGTAAACGATAGTCATTTGCCATAAGCCTATTTGAGCATACTTTGTGTTGCGGTGGTGGAAACGAAGACTATTGCTTACCCTTAACAAGTGAACCAGATCAAAATAACCGTTCCACCGTTACCACATCTGCAGGCAAGAAAAAGTGAAAAATGGCGGGCTTTTGATCCCGAAATTTTACCTATGCCATTCGCTGTTATGGATTACGAATTAGCTGAACCGATTAAGCAGTCTTTGATCAATCTCGTTGAAAATTCAGATACCGGATACTTAGGAAAAATCCCCGAATTACCTGAATCTCTCAGAACATTTGCTCTTGCGCGATGGGGGTGGACGATCGAGACCGATGCGGTAAAAATTTCACCGGATGTCGGAGTAGGTGTCATTGAAATCTGTCGTCTCCTGATTCAACCAGGAGAGAAAATTCTGATCAACACTCCGGTTTACTACAATTTTTACAACTGGATAAAAGAACTTAAGTGCCAGGTAGTTGATGTACCACTGAAAGAAGAACAACTTCACTATGCTCTGAATCTTCTCGAAATTGAAGAACAATACAAAAATGGTGTGAAAGTACATATTCTCTGCAATCCACACAATCCAGTGGGCTCAATCTATCCAAAGGAAGATTTACTGCACCTTGCTGAGTTAGCAGAGAAATATGGAGTTTGGATATTGTCTGATGAAATTCACGCACCACTTATTTACG
Organism: uncultured Bifidobacterium sp.; assembly: GCA_964597305.1. Lineage (GTDB taxonomy): Bacteria > Actinomycetota > Actinomycetes > Nanopelagicales > Nanopelagicaceae > UBA7398. Next base: position 14,397 of record CAZQWU010000029.1, on the reverse strand, counting down.
AAGGGCATAATTTTCATCCGTTTCTTTCCGTATCAGAAACTGCACGTAATGTCGGATTTTCCTTTTTATCAGCGACCAAAGCATTTAATATCGCTGGATTGAAGTGCGCACAAATAGTGGCAATGAGCCAGCGAACGAAAAAAATCATGAACAGTCTCCCTGTAGCAATTCATTCACGTGCATCATTATTTGGAGCGGTAGCATCATCAATTGCATATAGTCAATGCATACCGTGGCTAGACGCTGTCATTGTCGAGTTAGACAATTCTCGAAAATATCTCCAACAACTTTTGCTCAAAGCGCCAATAAGTATTGGATATCGCCTTCCAGAATGTAGTTACTTTGGTTGGCTCGATCTGAGAGCTCACACTTTCTCAGGTGATATCTCTGAAAATTTTATTTCACGCGGAAAGATTGCTATCGCACCAGGTAATTTCTATGGTCCAACCGGTAGTGGATTTATTCGAATGAATTTTGCTACCAGTAGAGAAATCATCGCTGATGCAGTTGATCGCATTATTCGGGCGTTAACATGACGTCGAAACTTGCCTTCATCACTGGCGGTAGTCGAGGACTTGGATTTGAGACAGCTCGCGCACTTCATCACCAAGGGTATGAATTAATTTTGGTCGCACGAGACCCCGAGCGATTAAAAAGAGCCGAACAGGAATTAGAAGCGGCACATTCAAATGCACCAAAAATAACGACGTACACCTGTGACCTTGAAAAGGAAGATGAAATAACAGATCTCATTGCGCAAGTAAAAAATTCTCATCACACACCTGACGTTTTAATTCTTGCTCACGGTGTTATGAGCGCAAAAATGTCAAAGACTCTCAAAACCGATATTCATGAGTGGAATCGTGTGATGGCAATAAATTTAGATGCGAATTTTCAATTAATAAACGGTTTAGTTCCTGCCATGGTCGAGGCTCGGAAAGGTCGAGTCATAATTTACTCAGCGTGCTTAGGTCGTATGTCAGGACCAGGAAATACCGGAGGACTTGCTCCGTATCGAATTAGCAAGGCTGGTGTTAATGCATTGGTGCGGAATCTTGCTCATGAAACAGGGTTGGGTTCGCGCGGAATTCTTGTTGATGCGGTCTGCCCAAATCATTCGCGAACAGATATGGGTGGACCAGATGCACCGTTATCAGCAGAGCAAGGTGCACAAACCGCAATTTGGCTTGCTACACGAACATTCAATCCACAGGGGCTCACTGACCAAGAGAAAACCACAGGAGTTCTTTGGGAAGAAAAAGAGATTGTTCCTTGGTAATCCAATGAAACGCCTTCTTTACGTACAGTGCGATCAATTACATCGTCAATACGGCGTTTTAAAGAACGCAGATCCACTTCACGACGTGATCGTATTTGTACAAAGTGAACGAATGACAACAGGAGAGCGTTGGCATAAAACTCGGTTATATTTCCTAATATCTTCTGCTCGGCACTGCGCAGCCGAACTTGAGCTAGCTGGCTTCACCGTCCATTTCATCAAAGCGCCAACAACACGAGATGGATTACGTGAAGTAATGAGTCGTGCGGAATATACGTCATCAAGGTTAGTTACGTGCGAACCATCTTCGTTTCGACTCAAGAAAATTCTGCAAGAATTTAAAGTCGAATTTATAGAGAATGATTTCTTTCTCACACCACGCTCGCTTTTTAACGATTGGGCGGGACGTCAAAAGAGCTTTCTTATGGAAAATTTCTATCGTCTTCAACGTACTCGCCTCAATATTCTGATGGATGGCAAGAAACCACTTGGTGGTGAATGGAATTTTGATAAGGAGAATCGGTTACCTCCTCCTAAGAATCATATTTATCCGCCTTACAAAGTCCACGAACCAGATGAAATTGACCTAACTGTGGCAAGCGAATTAGGAATTGAAGCGCCAACCGAATGGGCAACTACTCGACAGGGCGCACTCACCGTCATGAAAGATTTTTTAGACCATCATTTTGCTCAATTCGGTCCGTATGAAGATGCCATGACTACTGAAAATTGGGCGCTTCACCACTCCTTATTGAGTCCGTATTTAAACAATGGGTTACTGCACCCAGCGGAAGTTATCAATGCGGCAATAGAGAAATTTGAAACAGGAGATATACCAATCGCCAGCTGCGAAGGTTTTATACGGCAAATAATTGGTTGGAGAGAGTATGTGAATGGCATGTACTGGTACTTAGGTGAAGAGTACAAATTTAATAATGCATTAGGAGCGAATCGAAAATTACTTCCACTCTTTACTGATTCAAATAAAACTCACATGAAATGTGTTCAGACAATCGTTTCTGATATAGAAAAGCGGAGCTGGACTCACCACATTCCCCGCCTCATGATTCTTAGCAACTTAGCACTTATCACTGGAACAAATCCCCAGGAATTTCTGAATTGGATGCGAGAAAATTTTATTGATGCGTCAGATTGGGTAATGGTTCCCAACGTCATAGGTATGGGACTTCATGCTGATGGTGGAGTAATGATGACAAAGCCCTATGCGGCCGGAGGTGCATATATCTCTCGTATGAGTAATTTTTGTACATCCTGTATTTACGATCCTAAGAAACGAACAGGTGATGATGCCTGTCCCTATACAACGTTGTACTGGGATTTTCTCGAACGGCATAAGGAAAGGTTTATAAAGAACCACCGAATGTCCCAACAGATCTATGGAATTAGCCGTCTGAAAGATCTTTCTGAATTAAAAAAGCGAGCACAAGAAGTACTTGAAGGACTAGATATGGGAACCATTTAGAACATCCAAAACGTTTATTCCTTGCTTACCATCTCAGTGAATGTAATACTCCGTCGGTGTCAATGGCTATCCAATTAAGTGGTCTGCGAAAAAGTTTCAGCGAGGTTAAAGCTGTAGATGGCGTAGATCTAGAAATTAAAGAAGGTGAATTCTTCGCATTACTGGGTCCCAGTGGGTCAGGCAAGACAACGGTATTGAGATTGATAGCTGGCTTTGAATTACCGGATTCGGGGAGTGTAACAATTCACGGTAAAGATGTTTCCAAAGAACCACCATTTAACAGAGATGTCAATACAGTTTTTCAGGATTACGCGCTATTTCCCCATATGAAAGTAATACAGAATGTCGAATATGGTTTAAAAGTAAAAGGTATTGATAAAGCGGAGAGACGGAGTCGGGCGCTAAAGGCTCTGGAAAGAGTTTCGTTAGCAGGTTATGAAGAACGAAAGCCATCACAACTTTCTGGTGGTCAACGTCAACGAGTCGCCTTAGCACGAGCAATAGTGAATGAGCCAAAAGTTTTGTTATTAGATGAGCCTCTTGGTGCCTTAGATTTAAAGTTGCGCCACCAAATGCAGAAAGAATTGAAGGAATTACAGCTTTCATTAGGAATAACCTTTGTATTTGTCACACATGATCAAGAAGAAGCGTTAACTATGGCAGATCGCATTGCGATTTTTAGCCAAGGAAAGATCGAACAGATTGGAACACCAAAGGACATCTATTCACATCCGAAGAGTGAGTTTGTTGCAGATTTTGTGGGAATTTCGAATTTAATCAGTGGATCAGTAATCGGTAAAAGCGGTATGTGGAGTATTCGACCCGAGAAGATCACCTTGAACGGGAGCGGAGATCGCCAGGTGCAGGGAAAGGTGAAAGAAGCGGTCTTTATGGGATCTTTTTTACGGGTAGTTGTAGAAGTTTCGAGTGGGGAGAAAGTAACTTTGCTTCACGACAACGATGCCTCAGTAGCTCTGGGGTCTTTCGTGGAGATAGCTTGGGATTCGAAATACGAGTTTCAGGTTAAGTAATTCGGCGAAAGTCGAGAAGGAGAATACATGCGAAATCGTGTGAAGGTTCTAGCGATTATTGGTGCCTTGGTACTTGTACTGTCGGGATGCAGCAAGAGCAATAACTCTTCTGCCTCAGCAGTACCTGATATTCCAATGGCAAGTGCAGTTGGAGACGGCGAAGGTTCACTCAACATCATTGCATGGGCAGGATATGCTGAAGATGGCAGTACAGATAAAACTGTTGACTGGGTTACGCCATTTGAAAAAGCAACCGGATGCCAAGTTAATGTGAAAATCGGAAATACCTCGGACGAGATGGTCACTTTAATGAAGACCGGTGAATATGACGGTGTCTCCGCATCGGGCGATGCAACGCTTCGTTTGATTTATGGTGGCGACGTTGCGCCAGTCAATACCGATCTCATTCCTAACTATGCAACGGTTTCAGAGTTCCTTAAGGGGCAACCATGGAACTCGGTAAAAGGTCAGATGTATGGCGTGCCACATGGTTGGGGCGCAAACGTTTTGGCTTACACAAATGGAAAGGTAACTGCACCAACATCATGGGGTGCGGTCTTTGACGCGAACTCACCTTACAAGGGAAAAGTGAGCGCTTATGACTCACCAATTTATATTGCAGATGCAGCTTTATATTTAATGAAAACTAAACCAGATTTGGGAATTAAAAATCCTTATGCGCTCGATGAGAAACAGCTTGCTGCAGCAGTAGATCTGTTAAAGCAACAGAAGTTGATTATCGGTGAGTACTGGTCGGATTACACCAAGGCTGTTCAGTCATATGAGCAAGGAAATACCGTGCTTGGGACTTCTTGGCAGGTAATTGTTAATTTAATTAATTCCAATGGCAAAGTGAAAGTAGATGCAACATTGCCAGAAGAGGGTGCGACTGGTTGGTCTGACACTTGGATGATCTCATCTAAGGCAGCTCATCCAAATTGCATGTATAAGTGGATGGATTGGATTATTTCGGCATCACCAAATGCACAAGTTGCAGAATGGTTCGGCGAAGCGCCATCTCAAACAAAAGCGTGTGATGTCACAGCAGATAAGAATTTCTGTGCGACATATCATGCAACTGATGCTGCGTATGCACAGAAGATTCACTACTGGACCACTCCAACGAAAGAATGTTTGGATGGCCGTGGCGCAATCTGCACCGATTACGCGGCGTGGACGCAAGCCTGGACAGAAGTAAAGGGCTGACGAATCACGCATGAAGTTAAGTGGGTGGTTATTTAGACATCCGCGGAGTCGATTAGCGATCCTAATCGCCGCGCCAATGGCATGGTTGGTGTTGGCTTATTTAGGGTCGCTAACGACGATGTTTTTATCTGCTTTCTGGTCGGTCGATAGTTTTACTGGTCGAGTCATCAGAAATTTCTCATTTGATAACTTTCACACATTATTTACGCAGAGTGTTTATGCCCGCCTAGCACTTCGATCATTCAGCGTTGCACTTCTTGTTACAGTTATTGATGCCATATTAGCCATTCCAATCGCTTTCTATATGGCGAAGGTATTGCCCGCGCGATTACGATCATTCGCTATTGTTCTTGTCGTACTTCCATTATGGGCTAGCTATTTAGTAAAAACGTATGCTTGGCGAACTTTGTTCTCGAATGAAGGCGTCTTAGATTGGCTTGTAAAACCATTGGGAATCTCATCGCCAGGATATGGGTTATTTGCCACTTCACTTACACTGGCATATTTATGGCTGCCTTACATGATCTTGCCTATTTATGCTGGTTTAGAGCGACTCCCCGATTCACTGCTAGAAGCGTCAAGTGATCTCGGAGCATCCGCTTGGCAGACATTTCGATCTGTGGTGACGCCAATTATTTATCCCGCAATCATTGCGGGATCGATCTTTACATTTTCATTGTCACTCGGCGATTACATTGTTGTGAAAATTGTGGGAGGTAAGACGCAATTGATGGCTAACATCATTTATGACAATGTAGGGACTGCAGGTAATTTGCCATTTGCTTCGGCAGCCGCGCTCTTTCCAGTGGCAGCGATCTTGGGTTATTTATTCTTCGTGCGGCGTAGTGGTGCATTGGAGAATTTCTAATGAAGTTATCAAAGAGAGCGCAATGGTTATTGGGTGGCGCTACTGGACTAGTTCTCATTTTTATCTATATGCCGCTCATTGTGGTCGCTATCAATTCATTTAATCCATCAAAAACCTTCTCGTGGCCACCGTCTGGATTTACAACATCATGGTGGAGCAAAGCATTAACAAATGAAGGAGTTCTAAAAGCACTTAGTACTAGCGTTAAGGCTGGTTTATGTGCGACCTTCATTGCGTTAATTTTAGGAACATGTACTGCATTCGCAGTGGCCAGATATTATTTTTTTGGTAAGGAGACGATTTCTTTACTCGTCGTGCTACCGATTGCCTTGCCTGGCATCGTTACTGGAATTGCGCTCAATTCTGCCTTTCGTACTCTTCTGGAACCTTTTGGTGTGGGGTTTGGGTTGTTCACTGTAATAGTTGGGCATGCAACGTTTTGCATTGTAGTTCTTTACAACAATGTATTGGCTCGACTACGACGTATGGGAACATCTTTAGAAGAAGCGTCAAGCGATCTTGGCGCAAGTATGTTTCAAACGTTTCGATATGTGACCTTTCCAATGATTCGTTCAGCACTAATCGCTGGAGCCCTATTGGCTTTTGCTCTTTCTTTCGATGAAATTGTCGTAACGACATTCACTTCTGGCGCAAGTGTGCAGACTTTGCCACAATGGATTTTCAACAATCTCTTTCGGCCAAATCAAGCACCAATAGTAAATGTTGTTGCAACAATGTTGATTTTCGGTTTTATGATTCCAGTGTGGTTATCGCAGAAGTTGTCAGAAGGAATTTCTTCTGGCGGTCGTATCTAAAGCCAGAGTCACATTCTTCTCGCACTTTTTCCACGATCGGACATTTTACTTTTCACACCTAATCATTAAGAGCACCATATGTATCGGCAGATTGCCAATGAAAGAGGTGCCACAGTATGAAAACTGCGAATGATGTACATAAAGGAAGAATGGTCGTTGCGGTAGATGATTCGCCAGGGTCCATTGCAGCGCT
>CAZQWU010000029.1:0-7422 GCA_964597305.1 uncultured Bifidobacterium sp. | reverse complement strand
CTTTTGTTGCTCTTTAAATCAGGTTTAAGCAACGGTCCACGTATCGCCGCTGTTGAGTAACTTTTCTAAGTCACCTTTACCTTGTTTGGAAATTGTCTCGTTAAGTTGCTCATGAACTAAATGTGAATAACTGGGGCGTTCGACATCTCGAAAAACCCCTACCGGCACATGTTCGAGTTCAGAGCCGGAAAGTCGCGAGAGTGCATAGGCATATGAAGGATCAGGATGATGAGCATCATGAACAACCACATCAGTCTCCTTTATCTGATCAAGTGGTTTAACTTCAAAATGTAAACCATTTCTCACCACACCAAATTTCGCTGATTTAATTGGTTGTCCATGAATTAATTGAAGGAGCGACGCCTCTTTCGTAGATGGATCTTTGACGGAATCAAATGCGCCATCATTAAAGATTGGGCAGTTTTGATAAATCTCAACGAGTGCAGATCCTTTGTGAGCGGTTGCAGCTCGGAGAATTTCCGTAAGATGTTTTCGATCGCTATCAATGGAGCGTGCAACAAAAGATGCTTCAGCTCCAATCGCAACTGAGAGTGGATTGAACGGTGTATCAAGTGAACCGATAGGCGTTGATTTCGTAATTTTCCCTTTTTCGGATGTTGGCGAATATTGGCCTTTCGTTAAACCATAAATACGGTTATTAAAAAGCAAAATTTTTAATTCCACATTACGGCGCATAGCATGGATCAAATGGTTTCCACCGATCGAAAGTGCATCTCCATCGCCAGTGATGACAAAAATAGAAAGATCAGGTCGAGCAATCGCTAATCCTGAAGCAATCGCAGGTGCGCGACCATGAACTGAATGCACACCAAACGTCTCTAAGTAATAGGGAAAACGTGACGAACAGCCAATGCCAGAGATAAAAACAATATTTTCACGTGGCAAACCCATTTCAGGTAAGAAGGATTGCATCGTGGAGAGGATCGAATAATCACCACACCCTGGACACCAACGCACCTCTTGATCTGATGTGAAATCTTTCTTTGTCAATGCAACATCAGTCATTGATAACTCCCATCGCGGCTTCGACAAGTTCAGCGGTAGAAAACGGTAAACCACGCACTTGGTTGTAACTGATGATGTCCTTGAGATACTTGGCGCGCAACAAAAGTGCAAGCTGACCAAGATTCATTTCAGGTGTAATGACTTTTGGATATTTCTTTAAAACTTCGCCGAGATTTTTCGGGAATGGATTGATGTATTTAAGATGAGCCTGCGCAATTTTCTCTCCGTTGCTTCGTAATACGTCGACAGCTGAGGCTATGGGTCCGAACGTTGATCCCCAGCCTAGGAAAAGTACGTTAGCGTCGCCGGTCGGATCATCAACGACTAAATCTGGAACTTCGACATTATCAACTTTGGCTTGTCGAGTACGGACCATAAAATCATGATTTTTTGGCTCATAAGAAATGTCACCAGTCTTATCAGCTTTTTCGATTCCACCAATGCGATGTTCAAGACCTTTCGTTCCCGGAATTGCCCACGGTCGAGCAAGGGTTTTGGGATCTCGTTCATAAGGTAGGAAATTTTCTTGCGTTCGAGCAAAATTAACGTGTAAATCGGGAAGGTGAGCAATATCAGGAATTTTCCATGGCTCCGATCCATTTGCTATGTATCCATCAGAGAGGTAGAAAACAGGAACTCGATAGGTGGTGGCGATACGAACTGCCTCTAAAGCCATCGAAAAACAATCAGATGGCTGGGATGCCGCGATAACAACGGCAGGACATTCACCATTTCTACCGAACATCACTTGAAGAAGATCTGCTTGTTCAGTTTTTGTTGGCAAACCGGTTGATGGTCCACCACGTTGTACGTCAATAATTATCAGCGGTAATTCAAGCATGACGGCCAAACCGATCATTTCTGATTTCAATGCGATTCCGGGTCCCGAAGTTGTTGTTACTCCTAGTGCACCGCCATAACTTGCACCAAGTGCAGCGCCAACTGCTGCAATTTCGTCTTCAGCTTGAAACGTGATGACATTAAATTTCTTGTGCTTGGACAGTTCATGCAAGATATCGGAAGCGGGTGTGATCGGGTAGGAACCAAGAAATAGTTGTAAGCCTGATTGCACAGATCCCGCGATTAATCCATGGGCAAGTGCCTGGTTTCCAGAAATGTTTTTATATTTACCAGGAGACATTTTGGCTGGCGCAATTTCATAAGTGTTAGCAAATTCTTCTGTTGTCTCACCAAAATTCCAACCTGCTTTGTATGCGATGAGATTTGCTTTGAGGATCTCTGGTTTCTTTGCAAATTTCGCCTCAAGGAATTTCACAGTTGATTCGGTGGGTCGGTGATACATCCACGTGAGTAACCCGAGTGCAAACATATTCTTGGAACGTTCAGCATCTTTTTTAGAAATATCAACGTCAGAGAGTGCCGAAACGGTCAACGAGGTGAGTGGGATCGAATGAACTATAAATCCACTGAGCGTTCCATCTTCAAGTGGGTTATTTTCATAACCAACTTTCTGTAAATTGCGTTGTGAAAATTCATCTGCATCAACAATGATGATTGCACCCTTAGGAACTTCTTTTATATTTGCTTTGAGAGCAGCGGGATTCATCGCTACCAAAACATCGGGTGCATCGCCGGCAGTTAATACATGATGATCGGCAAAATGAAGTTGAAAAGAAGATACACCTGGCAGAGTTCCTTGCGGAGCACGAATTTCTGCCGGAAAGTTTGGCAGTGTAGACAGATCATTACCAAGCGAAGCAGTATCCATTGTGAAACGATCACCGGTGAGCTGCATGCCATCACCACTATCGCCTGCAAATCGGATTACAACAGATTTCAGGGCGACAACGGGCTTGGTCACAATTGAATTTTGCCACTTTTCTGGTGAATGAAAAGGGGCGGTGAATGTGGCGTACGGAACTCGAGTTGGGGCTGCCACTGATTTGAGCGTACTATCTCGAACATGACTCAAGATGTTTCTGTAAAAGGCCTTACGTGTGGTCATTGCGTTAATCATGTGACAAGCGCATTAAAAGAACTAAATGGAGTGTCAGAAGTAAATATAGATTTAGTTGCAAACGGTGTGAGCACTGTCCATATTAATGGAGCCCAGCTCAGTAATGATCAAATTTCTGCGGCACTTAAGAAGGCTGGACCAAAGTACGTTCTTGCGTAATCGAATCAAGATAATCAATATCTGGCTCCACTCCGATTCCTTCAGAATCGGGAACCTCAAGATATCCATCAACCATTTCAAATGGTGGAGTTATATCTCGCGTGTAATATCGCGATGATGCAGATGTGTCACCAGGCAAGGTAAATCCAGGAAGTGCAGCCAACGCGAGATTCGCAGCCCGGCCAATTCCTGTTTCAAGCATTCCGCCACACCAGACAGGAATTTTTTTGCTGAAACAAAAATCATGAATTTTTTTAGACTCAAGATAACCGCCAACTCGTCCTGGCTTTATATTAATTATTGTGGTTGCTTCTAAAGCGATTGAATCTTCAGCAGATTGAAGTGAAATAATTGATTCATCGAGACAAATCGGAGTTTTTGTGATTTGAGCTAATTGTGCGTGACCGAGAATGTCATGTTCATCAAGTGGTTGCTCAATGAGAAGAAGATTGTAAGGATCTAATTGAGCGAGATGGTGTCCATCGCTTCGGGAATATGCTTGATTAGCATCAACTTGGAGAGGGATTGTAGGAAACAATTCACGAATTTTTGATACAGGTTCGATATCCCAACCTGGTTCAATTTTGAGCTTTATTCGTCGGTATCCTGCTTCAACATAGCTAGTCACCTCGTCGACCAGCTTTTCTATGGAAGGTGCAATTCCAACTGAAACACCGCACTCCACGTGTGTTTTTGTCGCTCCTAAATAACGTGCAAATGATGTTTTCTCGCTACGAAGTTGCGCGTCTAAACATGCAGTTTCTATAGCAGCTTTTGCCATGGGATGGCCTAGAAAGGGGCGAAGAATATGTGGAATTTCCTCAGCGGTAAATTCACCTTTTTTAAATAGAGCAGGAAGAAAAAAGCGTTTTATTACGTCAGTACATTCAAATAAATATTCGCTCGAATATAGCGGATCACTCATTGCAACGCATTCGCTCCATCCAACAAAGCCTTCTACAGTAGTCACTTTCAATAAAAGCACATCGCGTGCTACTTGTGTGCCAAAAGATGTTCGAAATGGTCGAACTAAAGGTAATCCAATGACGCGAAATTCAACGTGTGAGATTTTCATGGTTTAGTGAGAATATATCCATTCTCATAAGAAAATCCAGTGACAGAGAATCCTTTATCAAAGGCATTGAGAAACTTTTCTCTTACTTCGAATCGGAAGGCAAAGGCTTCCTGAGCATTTGATCGGCGAATTGCCACGATATCGTCAGGTATAGCAATAGACATCGCGCCATTTGGTATTTCTTTCGTCAGCGCTCGATTGTGAGGACCAGTAGGCGTGATATTCCAACGAGCCATTAAACGATCAGATTCATCACCAACATTAAGATCATCAATCATTGCGCCATAAAAATTGGGATGATACGAGGCGATATCAACACCAAGATTAATAATGTTAAATTTCGCATTTCGCTTTACAAGTGGATCAAAAGTCCACGTAATAAATGAAATCTTGTGAGTCTGTGCCCAACGGTATTGATGGAGCTTTAATTGACTTCCGATATGAAGATCCCGAAATTCAGGGAGGACTGCTGCCATATGTGAATGAAGATGTACGCCACCTTCAATACCGATGAAAGCAAAAGCCGCACCGATTATTTTTTCGCCTTGAAACGCACCGGCAAAATATGCGCCATTATGGAGAAGTGCTTGCATGAAATTTGGTGTAATTTCAGTACCACCACCAGAAATTGGCCACGTCAGATCAAAAATGTTTATGCCTTGAGCTTGTTCTTCAATGGAATGTAGCTCTCGGATTACGACGTCAGCCATGCGCCAAGGCTAATGGTTAATCGACGTCGTATTCGTGTGCGCTCTCACTTTTTTAAACCACTGTGGCTTCATGTAAGTGCAATCACCCGAGTTGAAAGATTTTTACGATCAATAATAAGCATGGAGTGATTAGTTAAAGAGGTCCAATTAGTTTGATCCCAACCGCTGGAAGCGACGACAACGTCTCGTCCACTCTGTTTGAAACGAAGTTCATAGTAGTCTTCTGAGAATTGTGGAGGTATACGATCAGGATTAAATTCTGCAACTACGATGAATAGTTCATCACTTAAGATCATACAATTGAGGCTTGAATAATTTATCTGCTTTTGCATTTTCAAAATTCCACTACGTATTCCCTCAACAATGCCATACTTATCAATTTCTGTAAGTAGGAAATAAAAAAATCTTTCGCTGTCTCCGTCACCTTTTATATTTATTTTATAAGCAACATCAATCATCGAATCAAGAGCAGTAATTGGAGTAAAGCTGCCATTGTGAATAAAGGAAACTCCCTTGAAAGAAAATGGGTGGGTATTTTCTTCATTAACTGCAAGTCCTGGTGTTGCCCAGCGAAAATGCAGTAAAGCTCCATTACTTTCAAGTGAATTAGTTATTTCTGTGAATTTATTACTCGATAGCGCGGGTTGAGTTTCTCGGACAAGGCTCGTATTTCGATGGTCATGGTTGGCTAACCCCCAGCCATCGCTATGTACTTTTGAAAGTTGAATAAAGTTTTCGAAACTATTCCCAAGCAACTGGGAAAAATTTGTTTCACTCTCCGAAACAAATCCGAGTAGCCGACACATGAAAGTATCGTAAAGAAAGAAACCCCACTATTTAAGTGGGGTTTCTTTGAATTGCGTTGGAGTCGAACGGATTAACCCTTCGTTGAAGGATGCATAGTTCGTGGATCGCCAAGCCCCATTCCATCTTGAGTTGCAATAATTTTAAAGTTAGCATCAAATTTGATGGTAACTACAGTTCCGTCAGCTTTAGCGATATGAGCTTCATATTCACCATCACCTGCATCGGTTTCAACGCGAAACACAGTTCCACCCGCAACCGCTGCCTCGGCCGCAGCTTTTACTTTCGCAGCGTCAGATGCTGAGAGTGCTTTCTCATCATCGCGAATAGGTGTTGCTGACCGGTCATTCATATCGTGACGTAATCCATGACCACCATGCCGACCAAAATCTCCATCATTATCAGCAATTCCGTGTGGGTCGGTTGTTGAATTATCTAGCGTGGGCAAAGAACCGGTGGTTGTTGGAGAAGGCAAAGTTGTAGCTGTCGATGTCTCGGCATTTGCACCTGTCGATGCAAGAACAATTCCTGCAACGAGCCCTGCTGCAACGAGCCCCGTTGTACCTAAAGCTTTATTCTTCATGTCCATCCAATCTCTTAATGTGAGTAGCAATTGAATAATTGCTATAAGAGAAAGAATGTTCGAGGAAAATCTGAACTCAGTCTGTTTGCTATGAGTTGTTACTTGGAAGTTGGTAAGAAGACTCTGATCTGGGGATGAGAAATTCCTGTGCTAGCGGACTAAGCCAAATTCAAATGCTTTCTCCCATAAGTGTGCTCGGGCATCTGGATGAGCAGCCTTTTCAATGAGATTTCTCGCCTGCTCAGATTCAGTTCTGCCAAAGCATGCAGCCATCCCATTTTCAGTAACAACAAAACTGTGTTGGAAGCTTGTCACTGCCTCTGTAATAAGAGGGACGATGGTCGATGAATCAGTCTTTTTATGCCATGAAGGTAGTGCCATGAATGATCGTCCTCCTCGTGAGTGGAGTGCACCAACAATGAAATCTGTCGAACCACCGAAGCCCGAATAGATCTTTCCTCGCACTCGTGAGGCATTAGCTTGATCAAACAAATCGACTTGCAATCCTGCATTAACCGAGGTCATCTTTGCCTGACGTGCGATCTGGCTGGGATCATTAGTTTTTTCAGTTCGCAACATGCGAACTTTTCTATTGAGATGAAGCCAGTCATAGAGCTCCTGAGAACCAAAAACAAATGAAGACGTTATCGGCACATCTTCATCGAGTGCGCCGGCCTTAAATAGATTAAATACACCATCACTAAACATTTCCGTCCAAATTCTCAACTTATTCCGCTTGAGAAGCAATGAGAGTATGACATCGGGGACCGCACCGATTCCTACTTGAAGCGTTGATCCATCCTCGATGACATTGGCGATTCGTTCGCCAATACTAAGCGCTATTTCGGTACTTTCACCTTGGTGATGAACAGTGAGAGGTTCATCAACTTCAACAATGTAATCAATATCGTTTTCATAAATTTGTGCATCACCATATGTATACGGCATATTTCTATTCGCCTGAGCGATAACGAGTCCACCGTGCATTCGTGCAGTTTCAATTGCAGCAGGAAGAATATTCACCTCAGTACCCAGACTTACCGTGTCATATCGGGGCAATGATGTATGCAATAAAACAACGTCGGGT
>CAZQWU010000028.1:4664-16034 GCA_964597305.1 uncultured Bifidobacterium sp. | reverse complement strand
GGGGCTTTCTCAGTTTGTGCAGTGAGAACCATCTGAGTGATACGAGAGAGTTCAGTGTCTTTTCCGATTCGCTCAGCGCGGATAATGACGCGGCCATGTAAATTAATCGCACCACTTATCACGTGTGCACCTGGGGCAATATCAACCGGAAGTGACTCACCAGTTAAGAGAGAGTTATCGGCGGTGCTTTTTCCTTCGATGACCACTCCATCAGTAGGAAAACGTTCGCCAGGTTTAACAACACAGAGATCTCCAATTTCAAGCGATTCAATAGGCGCGATGACTGTTTCATTTCCACGCAGAATAGAAACCTCTTTAGGATTGAGCGAAAGCAATTGAGAAAGTGCGCTACCTGCTCGTTTCTTCGCTTTACTTTCGAAATATCGACCCAACACAATAAAAAAGAGAACGCCTGCAGCAACTTCGGTATAAAGATCTCCTGCGCCAGTTGCGTTAGCATAAATCGACCAACCAAAAGCTGTGAGTGAGCCAAGCGAAACCAAAGTATCCATAGTGGGATGAGTGATATTTCGAATCGCCGCTCGATGAATTGGCCATGCAATGAGAAAAATAATCGGTGCAGTAAGTCCGATTGCAACCCATCCCGTAGCTGAATACAACGGGTGAGGTAAACCAACATTATCAAGCTGCGTCAGCGTCCACATTTCTACGCGATGATGAATACTCATGACCATCGACATTGCAATGACGGGAACTGCGAGAATTAACGCAAAAAATACGCGCCACCCCATTTTTTTTGTACGAGAAAAACTCTCTGATTCATCGCTAAGAAGCGATGCGCCATAGCCAGCCTTCTTCACCGTTTCGATGAGTTGTTTTGGCGCAATATTTGCTGGCGCAAGAATATGTGCTGTTTCAGTCGCGAAATTTACTGTTGCGCTCACACCATCAAGCGAATTGAGAGATCGTTCAATTGTGGCAACGCAGGCAGAACATGACATACCTTCTAGTCGCAAATCGGTTTGCTCGAGGACTGCCATTCTTAACCCACCCGGTGTAAAAACTCATCGTGCAAAAGACCGTTTGATGAGACTCCACTCGTACCAAATGGACCAGATTGGCCATCAAGTGAAGTGAATGTCCCACCTGCTTCGCGAACGATGATGTCCAGGGCTGCCATATCCCAGAGCGCGAGCGATGGTTCAGCAGCTATATCAACTGCGCCCTCTGCAACCAACATATGTGACCAATAATCTCCGAAGCCTCGAGTTCGCCAGACGGAGGACATAATGGATTCAAATTTCTCACGTCGTGAACCCCATCCTTCTAAATCGGAATAGGCGAGCGAGGCATCAGAAAGCGAAGACACTTTTGATACGGAGATTTTTGTCGGTTGCGCATTATTTACGGAGAGAAAAGCGCCTGAATCTTTTGCAGCATACCAACGTCGAAAGAGTTCTGGCGCGCTACAGACTCCCACGACCACTTCACCATTTTCTACGAGTGCAATAAGCGTTCCCCACGTCGGTACACCGCGGAGAAAATTTTTTGTGCCATCAATCGGATCGATAACCCAATAACGAGCGGGTTTATTTCCACTACCACCAAACTCCTCACCGATGATGTGATCATCTGGTCGGGCATGTGACATCAACTCACGAAATTTCGTTTCGACCGATCGATCTGCATCAGTAACGGGAGTGTTATCAGGTTTCGTTATTACTTCAAGGTCTTGTGCGCGATATCGATTACGTGTGATCTCATCAGCTGCGTCAGCGAGTTCAAGGGCAAGCGAAAGATCTGTAGAAAAATCTGATCCGCTCATATGGCTAAATTACTGGAATTCTTCGGAAATTACTTGGCGCGTGCGTTCTGCGATGAGTGGAGGACTCGACGCAAACTCGCTAATCGTTCTTCAGGGTGGCCATCGCCACTTTCCCGGCGGTCACGTGCCCATTGATTGAGTGCACAATCTGGCTCAATTGATTCATCAAGATGAGAACAATTTTTTGGGCACCTCGTAGCAATTTCTGCTAGATCACTAAATGCTGCAAGAACGCGTGAAATATCAATATGACTTAACCCAAATGACCGTACACCTGGCGTATCGATAATCCACCCCGTGCCACGTCCGAGAGTTCGAAGGTGTAGCGCGGTTGCACTTGATGAGGTGTGGCGACCACGACCAGTGACATCATTGACGTCGCCCGTTGCACGAATCGGAGTATCAAGAAGCGCATTTACCAGCGTCGATTTACCAACTCCAGAATGTCCAATAAGGACAGACGTTTTATCCATCAACAATTCTTGTACTGGTGATAAATCTGCGCCACGGTGGGTTTGAAGAGTCCTTATTCCTAACTTCTCGTAAGGAGCGAGAAAAGCGTGAGCATCGGCCACATCACTTTTTGTCATCAAGATGATGGGGGTAATTCCTTGATCAAATGCGATGACTAAACATCGATCCACAAAACCTGCGCGAGGCTCTGGCTGAGCTGTGGCTGAAACAATGATCATTTGATCAACATTGGCAACAATCATTCGTTCAACGCCGACGCCATCATCGACTGTACGTGTCAAATAATTTTTCCGCTCGTAGACAGAAACAATTCGAGCGAGTGCACCTGCGGTACCGGAGATATCGCCGACGAGCGCGACGTGATCGCCAACAACGACTGAGTTTTTTCCTAACTCTCGCGCTTTCATTGCCGAGAGAACAACGCCATTTTCTGTGACACAGGTAGATCGACCTCGATCAACTTGGACAACAAAACCACGGATTGCTTGTGCGTGTGTTGGGCGATCTTTACTCCGTGGCCGAGAACTGCGGGCTGGCCGAATCCGTACATCGCTCTCATCAAATCGAAACTTTTTTGAATTACTGCGTCGCGTGCTCACGCCAACAATTCTCCCCACAGCTGGGCAAAATTAGGCAAGGTCTTTCTGGTCGTTTCGATATTTTCAACGTCAATTCCTTCAGTAACAAGTCCAATAATGGATCCTGCAGTTGCCAATCGGTGATCGTCATACGTATGAAAGATGCCGCCATGTAATGGCGCGGGCGTAATATGAAGTTCACTCTCAGTTTCACGAACATTGCCACCCAGCGCATTAATTTCAGTTCGAAGCGCATGTAATCGATCTGTCTCATGAAGCCGTAAATGTCCAATGCCACGCAGCGATGATGGAGTCTGCGCTAGCGCTGCAAGTGCTGCGATTGATGGCGTGAGCTCTCCAACTTCATGAAGATCAATATCAATTCCGCGAATCTGACCATCACTTGTCAAAATTAAATCCCAACATGATCCACGTGCTGAAAATTCAACGTGAGCCCCCATTTGCGAAAGAATGGAACGCAATTGATCGCCTGGTTGAGTTGTTGTACGCGGCCAATCATTAATGACAACACGTCCGCTACAGACCATGGCAAGTGCAAGAAACGGTGCTGCATTTGAAAGATCGGGTTCAATCACAAGCTCTCGTCCCGTTAACCCACCTGAATCTATGCGCCATTGCCGTTTAATGGGATCTGGTTTATTAACAGTAGTGGTGGGCACATTGGCTGAATGATCGCCGGAAATTTCAGAAACGCGCGCGCCAAAATCTCGAAGCATCTGAATGGTCATCTCAATGTGCGGCATCGAAGGGAGTGATTTGCCACTGTCTCTTATGGTTAATCCCTCGCGCGTTGCCGGAGCAATCAACATCAGCGCAGAGATGAATTGGCTTGATGCGCTTGCATCAATATCGACTTCGCCACCACGTAATCCGTTGCCATTAATAGTGAGTGGCAGACGGTATTTCCCACCATGCTCAATCGTTGCGCCTAAACTCTCTAACGCCTTAATTAGAGGTGCAAGTGGTCTTTCATGAGATCGTGGATCGCCATCAAAATGAATCAGTCCGTGTGCAAGTGATGCGACAGGCGGAAGAAACCGCATAACTGTTCCAGCATTTCCTACGTCAATAGAAACTGGTCCGCGCAATGGTTTCGGAGTGATAGTCCAACTCACGTTGCCCGAACTATCTTCTGACTGATCGATAAGGACACCCAAGCCACGCAACCCTGCCACCATCAGTTCGCTATCTCGGCTCTGTAAAGGTTGGTGGAGTATTGATGGCGAATTTGCTAGCGCCGCCAAAATTAGCGCTCGATTGGTTACGGATTTGGATCCGGGAATGCTGACGCGAATATCGACGGGTTTCTTACCACGATAAGGAGCGCGCCACATACACATAGCCTACTAGTCTGGCGTTATGTGCGGTCGGTTTGCATTAACGACAAATGAAGCGGACCTTGTCGAAGAATTTTCTATTACTGGAATTTCATCGTCACGCGATCCACTGCCAGCGAATTGGAATGTTAAACCAACGGAAGAAATTTATATCATTCGCAATACTCAAAATGTTGAGCGCGAATTAGCGCAGGTATCGTGGGGATTAATCGCACCGTGGAGTAAAAATGAAAGTGAGGCGATAAAAAGCCAATCGCAAGCGATAAATGCTCGGTCTGAATCGATTCATGAAAAACCAACTTTTCGACGGGCGTTTACACAGTCACGATGTCTTATCCCAGCCGATGGATATTACGAGTGGGCAACCGAACTTGGTCGATATAAAACGAAACAACCAGTATTTATTTCCCGCGATGATAATGCGCGATTAGCTTTTGCTGGAATTTATAGTAGGTGGACCTCGCCAGAAGGTTCAGTGCGAGAGAGCGCTGCCATCATTACTCGTGACGCGGTGCAACCATTAGCGTCAGTCCATCACCGAATGCCAGTTTTTTTATCAACTAACCATTGGGATGAATGGTTAGCTCACTCAGAGTCCGACATCCATCGATTGAGAGCTTTACTCAATGTAGAAAAGCCTGCAGATCATCTCCGCTACTGGCCCGTGCGAGATTTAGTGAATTCAATCCGTAACAACGGCCCTGAACTGATTGAGAAAATTGATCTTGGCGAGAGCGAAGTTCTTTTTTAATAGTTCTTTGCTCATCTGAGAATTACCGGTCGCAACCTACCTTCTGATTTACTTACTGAACTACCTACCTAACAAACTAACTAATTAATGAATCTGAGGCTGCAGATTTGCCAGCGATAAAGATGTGACCTCAATCTTTCGCAATAACCTTTCGAAATAACCTTTCACAATAACCTTTCACGATGGGAATAATCCCCACGATTGTGAGGTTAGGGTCAATACGTACTGAAATTGAGAACCTGCCAGGCCATGCGTGCCAGGTCGATTATTGAGTTGGGCGAGGTGATTTCGTTGCCACTAACCTTGGCCGTTATGGAGCGGATCAATGAACTCGAGGCAGCTGGAGTTGCCACAGGAGAGCTCGTCCGCGTTGATCGTGAGAAAGAATCGGTAGCAGCCCGCACCAAACGGTTTGAGCGAGATGCGTTGCAATATACCGATCAACTGTATGCCGCAGCCCTTCGCTACACCAAGAATGCAGCGGATGCACAAGATTTAGTTCAAGATACCTATGCCAAAGCATTTACTTCATTTCATCAATTTGAACCTGGCACGAATTTACGTGCATGGATGTATCGAATTCTCACAACGACATTTATCAATACCTATCGCAAAGCGCAGCGGTCACCAAAAATATCTGATGGAGATATTACGGATGCAGATCTTTTTTCATCCGCTTCACACACCAGCAATCTTGGTAAATCTGCTGAAGTTGAAGTATTAGAAAATCTCCCCGATAGCGATATCAAGCGAGCACTTCAAGAGATCCCAGAAGAGTTTCGTATCGCGGTGTATCTCGTTGACGTTGAAGGATTCTCTTATAAAGAAGTAGCAGAGATCGTCGGAGTTCCAGCCGGAACTGTGATGTCTCGACTCCATCGCGGTCGAAAGCAATTGCGCGAGAAACTTACTGAGTACGCAAAAGAGTTGGGATATGGAGGTAAGTCATGAGTTACGAACTCCGTTGTAACTGTAACGATGTTATGAACTCCATGGTGGTCTTTATTGATAACGAAATTGAAGACTCGGCGCACTTCAATGCCATTGCCTTTCATCTGCAAGATTGCCCCAGCTGTCGTGAAACGGTGGAGTTTGAGCGAACACAACTCAATTTCATCCGATCACTCTTGACGAGATCGTGTTGCGAAACTGCTCCCGCTGAATTGCACGACCGAATCCATAACCAATTAAGCGCGCTGGAACAAGAGTTAATTGCACAACAGGGTTTCGTCACGCAGACCGAGGTGTATACCCAATATTCGCGTACTGAGATCACTGTTGATGGCGAGACTCAGATTATTGAAACCACACATGAAATTCGCAGGGATTTTCCGCTCAATTAATTCATAAATTCATCAGAGATGTGGGGTCAATTCAACAATTACTGCCCTAACTCTGGGTAGGTTACTGAACATGAATTCCCATCCGACCCAGGTACGAGCTGAGATGGTTGCCACGGTGCACTCCATCGCAGTCTCAGTTGGTGATGTTGTCGAAAGCGGCACACCGTTACTTATCTTGGAGTCGATGAAAATGGAGATTCCGGTACTTTCAGAAATCGCCGGCACGGTTGTTGAAATCGCCGTTGCGCCCGGTGAAAACATTCAAGAAGGGGATTTACTTGTTCGGCTTGCTGAGCTTGGTTCACCCCATAACCGAAAATGACATGGTGAACTCATGAATATCAATGAGGCGATAGGCGCCGTAGGGATTGCATCGATGGAGGTGCGGCCAGGTGATACTGCGCTTGCGCACGGCAGCGGTGATGTACCAACAATTTCTAATTCATTCTTTGTCACACTGTGTGAGAGCGCAGCGAGTACCTCATTGGCAGAATTTCTCGATAATAGCGAGACAACAATTTTGTCATCTATTGAGCTACAAGTACATGGCGCGGTGGGAATTGGAACGTCGTTACAAACTGCCTCAACGTTGGTTGAAATTGCGGATACTTCGTTGACTTTTGCTTGTGAAATACATGACGGTCCGCGCTTAGTCGCCTCCGCAATAATGCGTAGGAACTTAGTGGAACGAGTTTCGTTCCTCGCGCGAACCGCCGCGTTAAGTATTCTCTCGCAACAGAATCAACAGTAATACTGCGTTAAGTAATTCCGCGTTGAGTAACACTGCATTAAATTGTTGTTAAAAATTACCTACTTTTTCGTTGCCCAGAAAATTTCAGCGATAGCGTCAATCTTTTCAATTAACGTGGTCGCGACTGCAACATCATTAGTACCTTTAGTACCAGCTGCGCCAGCAAGTTTGGTCGCTTCATTGAAGAGGTTATGCAACTGGGGATGGGCTTCAAAATGATTTGGCTTGAAGTAATCTGTCCAGAGAACCCAGAGATGCTCCTTGACCATATTTGAACGCGCTTCTTTGATAGCAACCGCGCGTGCCTTGAAATCAGGATCTGTTGATGCGGCGTATTTCTCCATACATGCTTTTACAGAGAGCGCTTCAATTTTTGCTTGCGCGGGATCATAAACACCGCAGGGCAGATCGCAATGGGCGTAGACGGTCGTTGCAGGTGTGAATCTCTTTTTCATTAGTGCTCCTATCTCGTGACGTGAAAGACTACCTCGCATGTTCGGCTTTGGCACCTTGGTGTTTTCACGATGGCTACGCGTGGTCGTAAGTGGCGATTCGATGTCGCCAACATTTCACGCCGGTGATTGGCTGGTAATGAGAAGGATTGACTCAGATCGCGTCAAAAACATCAGACTCGGTTCTGTTGTCATGGTAGAGCGGGAAGATCGACCTGGAATTTACCTGATTAAGCGGCTACAAAAATCGCATGGAGATTTATATTGGGTCGAAGGAGATAACCCAGCGAGTACCGACTCTCGCCAATGGGGGTGGATTACCCGTACGGAAATTGTTGGACAATTTCTTTTCCGGATTAAGCGCGCTTCTTTTCCGGATTAAGCATTCAGAAGCTTCTCAACCTGCGCAAAAGAATTAGCGAGTAAATGCCTCGACCAGAAGAGCTTTCTGCTCTTCTTCATGAACATAGTGGCTACCTGTTGCCGGAGATGCGGTCGCACGACGTGAGACTCGTCGAATGTGAGCTTTTTGCAGAATTTCATTCTGTGTTTCACTGAGTTGCAATGAGATAAATGGCCACGCACCTTGATTTGCTGGTTCATCTTGAACCCAGAGCAAGGTTGCACCTGGATATTGGGAAATCACTCGAGCAATCTCATCAGCCGGGAATGGATAGAACTGTTCTACGCGAACAATCGCCGTAGTGAGGTCTTTGAGTTTTTCTCGCTCAGCAACGAGATCGTGATAAATCTTGCCAGAGCAGAAAATTACGCGTTGAGCTTGCGTCACATGTGAATCAGCTATGACAGTGCGGAAATGTCCGCTAGTAAATTCGCTCAAAGACGATGCAGCAGCCTTCAATCGAAGCATCGATTTTGGTGTGAATACGATGAGCGGACGTCGCGCTGGATTTTTCATATGCCAGCGAAGGAGATGGAAATACGATGCTGGCGTCGACGGTTGAGCAACGGTCATGTTCTCCTCAGCTGCGAGCAATAAATACCGCTCAATGCGCGCAGAGGAGTGATCTGGACCTTGACCTTCATAACCATGTGGCAAGAGAAGTGTTATGGAAGAACGTTCGCCCCATTTTTGTAGCGCTGAAGAAATAAATTCATCAATTATTGTCTGAGCGCCATTGGCGAAATCACCAAATTGGCCTTCCCAGAGAACAAGGGCGTTTTCGCGTTCCACCGAATATCCATATTCAAATCCCATTGCGGCATATTCCGAGAGCAGGGAATTCACAACAAAGAATTGATTTTCGTCAGAGATTAATCCGCGAAGTGGCGTCCACTCAGAACCATTTTCTTTATCAATGATGACCGCATGTCGATTACTGAAAGTTCCACGTTGCGCATCTTGTCCAGCAAGTCGAATGGGGTGGCCTTCAAGGAGAAGCGATCCAAACGCGAGTGTTTCACCGCCAGCCCAATCAATAGTTCCATCATCGAGCATCGCAACGCGACGTTGTAGTTGCGGTAAGAGTTTGGGATGAACTGTGAATTTTTCTGGCACGGCGATTTGCGTTGCCATGATCTGGCGAGCCCGAGCTTCATCAATCGCGGTCGCAATGGTGTTCGGTTCAATTACTTCTGGCGCTTTGAAATCAGGATTTGCTAACGGTTCAACGTTATGAACCATAGCGAAAATTGCTTCGAGTTCTGTTTGGAATGCTTTTGCCATCACTTCGGCATCTGCTTCGGTGATGTCACCACGACCAACTAACGCTTCAGCATAAAGTTTTCGAGTGGAACGTTTCTCATCAATGAGCGCATACATCTGTGGCTGGGTAAAGCTCGGCTCATCACCTTCGTTATGTCCACGTCGTCGATAACAGACCATATCGATAACAACATCTTTATTAAATGCTTGACGATATTCAAAGGCAATTCGCGCAACGCGCACACAAGCTTCTGGATCATCACCGTTGACATGGAATACCGGCGCTTGGATTAACTTCGCCATATCGGTGGCATATCGAGTGGAACGCGATGAGTGTGGTGAGGTGGTGAAGCCAACTTGATTATTGATTACTACATGGATTGTCCCGCCGGTTCGATAGCCTCGAAGTTGCGACATTTGTAGAGTTTCGGCAACAACTCCTTGACCTGCGAAGGCTGCGTCGCCATGAATTAAGATCGGCAAAACTGAGAATGCTTCTTTCTTATTTAATTTATCTTGCTTTGCTCGAACTATTCCTTCGAGTACCGGATTAACCGCCTCAAGATGAGAGGGATTTGCCGCGAGATAAATTTTTGTCGTCGCACCCGAAGGAGCGATAAATGTGCCATGTGTTCCTAAGTGATATTTCACATCGCCCGAACCTTGTACAGAATTCTCAACATAATTTCCTTCAAATTCTTGGAAAATTTGGCCGTACGATTTTCCTGCAATATTTGCTAAAACATTAAGTCGACCTCGATGAGGCATAGCAATACATGTTTCATCAAGACCAGAATCAGCAGCAGATGTGACGATCGCATCCAGAAGTGGAATAACGGATTCGCCACCTTCGAGTGAGAAACGTTTCTGGCCAATGAATTTGGTGTGGAGGAAGGATTCAAATGCTTCAGCGGTATTGAGTTTATGCAGAATGCGAATTTGTTCTTCGCGATCCATTTGTGGTGCGCCAATTTCAATATGTTCTTGTAACCAACTGCGTTCTTGCGGATTTTCAATATACATATATTCAACGCCGATCGAGCGGCAGTACGAGTCACGAAGTCGACCCAAGATATGACGCAACTTGGCGTGTGTACGACCACCAAAACCACCGGTGGCAAACGTTCGATCAAGGTCCCAGAGCGTTAGTCCGTGATTCACGACATCAAGATCGGGGTGATAGTGCTGAACGTACGAGAGTGGGTCAATATCTGCCAGGAGATGGCCGCTGACGCGGTAGGCGTTAATTAATTCTTGAACTCTCGCGGTCTTATTAATTTCATCATCACTTGTGACATCAATATCGTGTAACCAACGAATAGGAACATAAGGAATGCGAAGAGCCGCAAAAATTTCATCATAAAAACCATCGCCAAGAAGCAATTCATTAATAATGCGGAGAAAATCGCCTGATTGCGCACCTTGAATGATGCGGTGGTCGTATGTGCTGGTGAGTGTGACAACTTTGCTAATCGCAAGCCGAGCCAAAGTCTCTTCGCTTGCACCGTGGAACTCTGCCGGGTAGTCCATGGCGCCAACACCAAGAATTAATCCTTGGCCAGCAACTAATCGTGGCACCGAGTGAACCGTGCCAATTGTTCCTGGATTAGTGAGCGAAACAGTGGTGCCAGCAAAATCCTCAACGGTAAGCGTTCCCTTTCGCGCTTTCTTTATTATCTCTTCGTAGGCGCTCCAAAATTGAAGAAAGTCCATGCTCTCGCAGGCTTTAATTGATGGAACTAATAATTGGCGAGTTCCGTCAGGTTTAGTTAAATCTATTGCGATACCTAAATTAATATGCTGAGGTTTGCCTACAGCGGGTTTACCGTCGATTTCGGTGTAAAAATTATTCATCTCAGGCAACTGCTTGAGCGCTTGAATCATGGCATAACCGATGAGATGAGTGAAGGAAACTTTTCCACCGCGGGCACGCTTCATGTGATTGTTAATCACGATGCGGTTATCAATTAATAGTTTTGCAGGAATCGCTCGCACCGAAGTAGCAGTAGGAACCGTTAATGACGCTTCCATACTTTGTACAACTCGAGCGCCAACGCCACGAATTGGTTCAATCGTTGCATCCGGATTTGTCACAGTTGGCGCAGGTTTTGCTGGCGGTTGCGCTGGTGTTGTACTTCGTTGAGTAACGGGCGCTTGCACAGTTGCTTGCGGAACAAAATCATGAGTGGTTTTTTCATTAATAGCAATCTC
>CAZQWU010000028.1:0-4564 GCA_964597305.1 uncultured Bifidobacterium sp. | reverse complement strand
TGCGGAGAAATGCGATCTGCGAATTCTGAGTGATCGATCAATGGTGTGTGACCTAGCAAACTATCGCGAGTGTGGAATCGCAAATATGGCACTGATCAGAGTTATCGCGGCGATGGCGCCCAGCGGAATTCCAATAATCGCGCGATCACCGGTAATCATGTAATACGAGACTCCGAGTGCAATTCCATTTGCGAGCGCAATGGGAGCGCGGCCAAAGTGCCGCTTAGCTTTAATGCCATTTGCTGAGATCAAGAGCCCTGTTCCAGCAAAAAAAGAAAATGCGATCATGGCAATCAGTGCATCCATCTCGGTGGTATTTCTAAAAATCGAATTCACGACTAAATACACCGAAAGCGCAATAAGCGCTAGACCTTCACCCGTTGCAAAGATGAAGGCGATGCGATGCGGTTTCAGATACGGTTTCCTGAGTAATGTCGTAAATAGATTCATGTCGCAAGCCTAACCCTTCCATATGTCGGATGAGGACTATCTAGAAATTACGCTGATTTTTTGATGGCATTTTGCCATGTCATCAGCAAAGCAGCGGCAACGATATTATGAAAAACCAGATCAAAATTTTTATGACGACCTCACATTTGCGCTATCTCCCCACCAGTTTTACTCAACAGCGCTCCGCGAATGCCATTTTGCATCGCGTAGAAATCACCCACTGACGTTACTCATTATTGATGTGACTGAGAGTTCGGCAAAAGTTACGCTGATGAAAAATGCCTTGGTCGAACTCGCTGCATTAATAACAGCTCATTTAAGAAGCGATGAAATTGTTGCTCGAGTGGGATTTGAGAAATTTGCCTGCCTGTTGCACGGTAGTCAACACAATGCTCAGTCCCTTCAACGACGTATTGAACGTGAATGGCGCCGACGAGAAATAGCGCAACGCGACGACATCGTTTTATCATGGCGAATAGTGGAGTGCCCTAGCGCCAATTTCTCTACCTCGGATCTCTCACATCGAGATAGCAATCAAACATTTCCCACATTGTCCACATCGCCCGAATTTCCAACATCCATCACAATGTCGAGAAAAGGCCTTGCTGTCGAAAATCTCCTTCTTTCGTGGTGTGAACTCGCAGGAATATAAGTAAAAATAACTTTCTGCAAGTTTTCCATAACGTTACGTCAAGAATCGTTCTTTGGTCAGGTGAAGTGTGGAAAGTTTCAAAGTCGAAGTCGGCGGCAAACAATCCTCAGCGTATGTCGTCAGCGTTACGCGGGGATACTCAGAATACGAGTAGCCACTCACCTTTAGGAGCTCTACAAACTTTTATCGATGATGACACTATCGAGGAGATTTGGATTAATGCACCGGAGCGAATTTTTATCGCTCGCAATGGAAAAAGTGAACTGACAAATCTCATTCTGACCAAAGAAGAAGTATCCAACATTATTGAGCGTAGTTTGATGTGGGGTGGACGTCGACTCGATCTCTCACATCCATTTGTTGATGCACGATTGCCAGATGGAAGTCGTCTCCATGTAGCAATACCAGAAGTTACTGCAGAACACTGGGCAGTAAATATCCGTAAACACATTGCTCGGGATAAGTCGCTTAAACAACTTACTAACGATGGAGTTGTTCCCACTGACATTGCGAATTTTCTAAGGGATCAACTACTCAAAGGTAAAAATATTCTGGTAAGTGGTTCAACCCAAGCCGGTAAAACCACTCTTATGAACGCATTAGCAAACGAAATTCCTCGAAATGAGCGAGTGATAACTGTTGAGGAAGTTTTTGAGTTAAAGCCAAAATTACCTGATCTCGTTGCGCTGCAGACGAGAAGCGAAAATCTTGAAGGTCATGGTGAAATCTCGATGCGCCGCTTGATTAAAGAATCTCTTCGAATGCGTCCGTCTCGAATCATCATTGGCGAAATTAGAGAAGCAGAATCACTCGATTTACTCATCGCTCTAAATTCTGGTCTTCCCGGAATGGCGACGATTCATGCTAATTCTGCACGCGATGCACTACGTAAGTTACAGACCTTGCCTTTACTCGCAGGCGAAAACATCTCTCATAGTTTTGTTACTCCGCTAGTTGCCCGGTCAATTGACATCGTCATTCACATTCAATTATGCAGCGATGGATGTCGTCGAGTCACAGAAGTACTCACAGTAACAAAAAGAGTTGAAGGCGAACATATAGAAACGGATTGGCTATGGAAATGGGAATCTGATTCAGCGAATGTTAAAGAGAAGAATTCTCGAGAGAAGCAAAAATGAAGAAATCTCAAACTGTATACGGGATAACTTTTACGACATCGGTTTTCTTTAAAATACTTCTACTTTTAGCAGTGAGCACCTGTACATATTTTTTTATCAATACTGTTACACGAACTTCTAATATTGCACTAGTAATTTCCCTTTTAGTTTTACTCATTCCACTACACAGAGAACGCTCTCGTGCCTCTCACAAGGCTAAAGATTTGAGTAGATCATGGCCAGAAGTCATTGACCATATAGTGTCCGGAATCCAATCGGGGCTTTCATTGAGCGAATGCGTTATGTCTCTTTCATTTCGCGGTCCAGCGGTAACGCAAAGAATTTTCTGGCATATTAGCGAAGAGCTCATGCGAGGTGAATCATTTGATATCGCGCTTACACATTTAAAGAATCTTTGCCAAAGTAATGAGGCAGATCAATTATGTGAAACGTTGATACTTTCACGCAGATTAGGTGGACGTGAAGTGGGGATAGTTCTTCGACTACTTGGTGAATTTTTACGAGAGAATTTGGCGCTACGAGATGAAATTCAAGCCAAACATGGCTGGATCAAGAATTCTGCAGTGTTGGCGGCGTTAGCTCCATGGCTGTTGCTCCTCATTCTCGCTTCTCAACCCAGCACTCGAATGACGTATGCAACGCCACATGGGCTCTTAGTTCTTGTGTTCGGAGCAGTCGTTACCGCCATCGCTTTTTTGTGGATGGAGCTCGTAGGAAAAATTCCTTCACAACCTCGACTCTTTTCAGATCGCACCTCAGCGACTGATGAGGTTTTCGTATGAAAGAACTCCTTATAGTGATAGTTGTTTTGCCATTGATTCTTTTTGCCACCGAGTGGGTGTCGAGTGATTACTTCGATGAATTCTCAGATTCGTATGCGAAAAGCAGCGCAAAAAAAGGCGAGGGAAAATTTGTAAAAGTCTATTCTTCACTTCGAAATATCGATTTAAGAAAATGTGCACTCACGTTCGTCATAGTTTCACTTTTCCTTATTACTTTGAGAAGTTTGTTATCTGGAAAATACCAAGTATTAGTTGGCGAAGTAGTTCTTATAAGTATCGTGGCGATTGCCATCCTGGCCCTCTCCTCCTATGCAAAAGCTAGAAAACGAACTTCCTTAATAGAGCGTTATGAAAGTGAATTACCTGAACTTATTTCAATGTTGACACTTCTTTTGAGTGCAGGAGAGAGCGTCACAAGTGCAATTACTTATCTTTCACAATTTAGTAATAGCAGTTGTGGAAAAGTATTTCACGAAGTAATCACCATGCAACAAAGCGGCGCATCTATCACGCAAGCACTTGATAAAGCGGTCGAAAAAACTCACTCACGAAGTTTTCGAAAATTGACTGACTCGATTGCGCTTTCCATTGATCGAGGTAGTCCACTCGCTGTTACATTATTAAATCAAACTGCCGAGTCGCGATCTCAATACAAGGCTCACTTATTAAGAAGAGCAGGGAAAGCAGAATTAAAACTGATGGTGCCCGTGGTATTTCTCATTCTGCCACTGTCAATTGTTTTCGCTCTACTGCCCTCGCTGCAATCGCTATCTACCGTGATATGACAAGTGCTGGAGTCGAAAATCTGCATCACAAAGTTCGTGAAATCACAAACAAGAAGAAAGGATAAGTACTGATGAAGATAAAGATATTAAGGATGTGTTCTGTCGTGATTTGCTGGTGGAATAACACATTCACGAAAATAAAAGTAAGAGTAATTTCTTTTGCTAGGAATTCTTTTATCAAAGACGAACGAGGCGATATTCCTGGATGGGTGTTAGTTGTACTGATGACCACAGGATTAGTCACAGCAATTTGGGCTATCGCTGCGCCCCGACTCAGTGAAATATTGCGCCACTCACTCGATTCGATGAACAGCATTGGATAGTTACAACCTCCTAAAAGAGGCCGTGAAAAAGTGCAGCGACGAGCGTGGCTCAGTAGAAGCTTCACTCGTATTAATTCCATCAGTAATACTTTTTCTCGTAGTTCTACAACTTTCGCTATCGGTATATCAAAGAAACCAAGTACTTCTCACATCCCAAGAAGTCGCAACGACTATTGCACGCGAGGGATTGAGTGAATCACAGAATCGTGCTTTAAGTGAGAAGTCACTTCAAGTAAATATTTCCAGAATGCCTAGTGGGAGAGCCCTTGTCATGACTCACGCGCTACCAGATCGAATACGCGACAGCCTAGTAATATTAAATTTCATCGGTCACGTTCCACTGAGTGTTTTTGGCTATGCGGTATCAGAAAATGATCGATAGCGTGTCGATTTTTCTTTTGAAATATCTCAAGCAATTTTCTGAAAATGAGGA
>CAZQWU010000027.1:0-16809 GCA_964597305.1 uncultured Bifidobacterium sp. | reverse complement strand
CAATGGCAAATTTGGAAAACGAGAAATTCGTTTTGAAACTGGCCGACGTGCTCGGCAAGCAGCAGGAACTGCTGTTGTCTATCTCGACGATGAGACGATGTTGCTCTCAGCAACAACGGCATCAAAGTCACCCCGTGATTCATTCGACTTCTTTCCACTCACTGTCGATGTTGAAGAGCGTATGTACGCGGTGGGAAAGATTCCTGGCTCATTCTTCCGACGTGAAGGACGACCTTCAGAAGATGCGATTTTGACATGTCGATTAATTGATCGCCCACTTCGACCATCTTTTATTAAAGGTCTTCGTAACGAAGTTCAAATAGTTGTCACAGTGATGGCTCTTGATCAAGATCATATGTACGACGTTATTGCGATCAATGCTGCTTCGATGTCAACACAATTAGCCGGATTGCCATATTCCGGTCCCATTGGTGGCGTACGTGTCGCGCTTATCGATGGTCAATGGGTTGCGTTCCCTAACCACAGCCAGGTAGAAAATGCTGTTTTTGACATGGTCGTAGCTGGTCGAATTGCTGGCGACGATGTTGCCATCATGATGGTGGAAGCAGAAGCCACTGCAAAAACAATTGAATTAGTAAAAGGTGGGGCGCAAGCACCTACTGAAGAAGTTGTTGCGCAAGGTTTAGAAGCGGCAAAACCCTTTATCCGCACGCTCTGCGAAGCTCAACTACAACTTGCAAAAGTTGCAGCGAAGCCGACTGCAGAATTCCCAGTTTTCTTGGATTATCAAGATGATGTTTATGCCGCTGTTGAAACTGAGGCAAAAGCCGATCTCGCCAAGGCACTTACCGTCGTATCGAAGGCAGATCGTGAAGCAGAGCTCGATGCAATTTCAGATCGAGTAAAAGAGAAACTTGCTCCACAATTTGAAGGTCGAGAGAAAGAAATTCCTGCAGCGATTCGATCCGTTACTAAGAAATTAGTACGGCAACGCGTATTGCGTGACAAAATTCGTATCGATGGCCGTGGATTACGCGATATTCGACCATTGACTGCCGAAGTTGAAGTCGTTCCACGAGTACATGGCTCTGCACTCTTTGAACGTGGCGAAACACAAATTCTTGGCATCACCACACTCAATATGCTCAAAATGGAACAACAACTTGATACGTTAAATCCAGAAGACCATAAACGCTATATGCACAATTACAACTTCCCGCCCTATTCAACGGGCGAAACTGGTCGCGTGGGATCTCCCAAGCGCCGCGAAATTGGCCATGGCGCACTCGCAGAGCGAGCGCTGATCCCGGTTCTTCCTACTCGCGAAGAGTTTCCTTATGCGATTCGTCAGGTATCTGAAGCACTTGGTTCCAATGGTTCAACGTCGATGGGTTCGGTATGCGCATCGACAATGTCACTATTAAATGCAGGCGTCCCGCTACGCGCACCGGTTGCCGGTATTGCGATGGGATTAATCTCTGATGATGTCGATGGCAAAACAGAATATGTTGCGCTCACTGACATTCTTGGCGCGGAAGATGCTTTCGGCGATATGGACTTCAAAGTTGCTGGTACCGAAGAGTTTGTAACAGCGCTACAACTTGATACCAAGCTCGATGGTATTCCCGCTTCCGTTCTTGCTGGTGCGCTGCATCAAGCAAAAGAAGCTCGCCTCCACATTCTCGATGTGATGACGCAGGCGATTGATCGACCTGATGACATGAATCCATTGGCGCCACGCATCATTTCGATCAAGATTCCAGTCGACCAAATTGGCGCAGTGATAGGCCCTAAAGGCAAAGTCATCAATGAAATCCAAGAGAAGACTGGCGCAGAAATCAGCATTGAAGATGATGGAACGATTTATATTGGTGCAACCAATGGAACCGCTGCGGAAGCTGCGAAAGAACAAGTCAACGCAATCGCTAATCCACGCCAATTACTCGTTGGCGATGAATTCCAAGGCACGGTCGTGAAACTCGCGCAATTTGGAGCGTTCGTCAATCTCGTTCCCGGTAAAGATGGCTTGCTCCACGTTTCACAAATTCGCAAAATGCATGGCGGAAAGCGGATTGAAAACCTTGAAGATGTGATGAAAGTAGGCGACACCGTTCACGTCAAGATTGGTGAGATTGATCCAAAAGGCAAGTTCTCACTTGTTCCTGCTGGACTTGATGAAAAATCCGCAGAGTAATTCGTTAGAACAATGACTGTACGTAAGACCGTTCTTCCGAGCGGTCTTCGTATTGTCACTGAAGAAGTTGCCGGCGTTCGAAGCGCAGCTTTTGGAATCTGGGTTAATGTCGGGTCGCGTGATGAAAATGCGGCGACTGCTGGTGCATCCCACTTCCTCGAACATTTACTTTTTAAAGGAACCACAACTCGAAGCGCACTTGATATCTCCTCGGCCATCGAAGCCGTCGGCGGTGAAATGAATGCTTTCACCGGTAAGGAGTACACCTGTTTTTATGCTCGCGTTATCGATAGCGATCTACCGCTCGCGATTGATGTGATCTCCGAACTCATCACCTCGTCGTTGGTTAATAAAGACGATGTTGATGCAGAGCGAAAAGTAGTTCTCGAAGAAATTTCCATGCGCGATGATGATCCCAGCGATCTTATTCACGATCTTTTTGCCGAGACGTATTACGGCGACACTCAACTTGGCCGTCCCATTCTTGGGTCAGTGAAATCAATAACGGGAATGTCACGTAATACTGTTTATAAATATTACAAAACGCGGTATCAACCATCAGATCTCGTTATTGCCGTGGCCGGAAATCTCAAACATAAACGAGTAGTAGAGCTTGTTTCTCGCGCGATGGCGCGTGATGGGTTTCTCGACGGTGCGACATCCACGTATTCAATTCGCCGCTCTGCCCATGTGAAAGTACCGACGCGAGCACGTGTGGGATTACTCCATCGCACGACCGAACAAGCCCATCTCTTTTTAGGAATGGAGAGCGTTCCACGTGATGATCATCGACGATTTGCGATGAGCGTTCTCTCGGCAGCCCTTGGCGGGGGAATGTCGTCGCGACTCTTTCAAGAGATTCGGGAAAAGCGTGGTCTTGCATATTCGGTGTACTCGTATGCCCAGCAATTCGCGGGCTCAGGTGTGATTGGTTTTTATGCTGGATGTAATCCCAGTAAAGCAAAAGATGTTGTCAAGATTATTCGCGATGTGCTCCACGATGTTGCCCACAATGGTTTAACTCACGAAGAGATGGTGCGCGCGCAAGGGGCGGTAAAAGGTTCATTGGTGCTAAGTCAGGAAGATACCGGCTCGCGGATGAGTCGAATCGGCAAGAGCGAATTGGTCTATGGTGAAATTCTTGGCTTCGATCAGATTCTCAAAGAGATTTCAGAGGTGTCAAACGAACAGATCCGCGCGGTTGCCAGCGAGTACTTGACCAAATCTCCTACGCTTGCGGTAGTGGGTCCGTATAAGAGCGGATCGGTATTTGAGAAGGTGTTGGCGTGATCAAGGTTGCAGTATTAGGTGCGCAAGGTCGAATGGGCGCTGAAACTGTTCGCACCGTTAAAGCGCAATCAGATCTCACTCTTGTTGCCGAATTAGATCTGGGTGATTCACTGGAATTACTCAAAGGCGCTGATGTTGTTGTCGATTTCACCCATCCCGACTCGGTAATGAAAAATCTTGAATTTGCAATTTCCCATGGCATTCATGTTGTTGTAGGTACAACCGGATTCGACGAGAAGAAACTTTCTCACGTACAACAGTTGCTCGCAGATCACCCTACGGTTGGTGCCTTGATTGCACCCAACTTTGGCCTCGGCGCTGTTTTAATGATGCAGTTTGCCGCAAAAGCAGCTCACCATTTTGAATCAGTAGAGATTATTGAACTCCACCATCCCAACAAAGCGGATGCGCCAAGTGGAACTGCGGCGCGAACAGCAGAATTAATTACCGATGCTCGTAAAAAAGCGCAACGTCCGGCGATGCCAGATGCAACAGCGCAATCACTTCCCGGTGCCCGAGGTGCCAAAGTTGGAGATGTGCCAATCCATTCGGTGCGACTGCGAGGTTTAGTCGCGCATCAAGAAGTCATTCTCGGTGATCAAGGTGAGACGTTAACAATTCGCCATGACTCGATTGATCGATCAGGTTTTATGCCAGGCGTACTCCTTGGCATTCGAAGCGTGGGATCTCGACCAGGATTAACCTTTGGCTTAGAACACTTTCTCGAACTGTAAAACTCGAACTTGAGAAAAGAAATATCAACGAAGGAGATAGAAATGTCAGAAGCAAAAATCACAATGTACGGCGCAGCCTGGTGTGGCGATTGCCGTCGATCCAAGAAGTTCCTCGATGAAAATCACGTTGCGTATCACTACATCGACGTTGAAGCCGATGAATCTGCTGCTGAGAAAGTCATTCAAATTAATGGTGGAATGCGATCCATTCCCGTCATTATTTTTCCCGATGGCTCTCATCTCACAGAACCTTCTGATAACGCGCTCAAAGAGAAACTTCAGGCATTTAGTATTTTATGAAGAAACCAACCCGTCCACGGGTTGTCGTGCTTGGCGCTGGCTTTGCCGGGTTAACTGCGGCAAAAACCCTCGATAGTTTTTGCGATGTGATGGTGGTCGATCGCCATAATTTCCAGACATTTCTTCCCTTGCTCTATCAAGTATCAACTGCCGGTCTTGCAGCCGATCACATTGCGCATCCCATTCGTAGCGCACTTCGAAAAACATCCGTTCAATTTCGGATGGGCTCACCTATCGCAATAGATCATAAGAATAAAGCGATCAAGCTCGATTCCAGTGAAGTTCTTCCTTTCGATTATCTCGTTGTAGCGCTGGGGTCGGTGACTAACGATTTTGGTATCAAAGGCGTAAAAGAACATGCATTAGGAATGAAGAGCATGGTTGAGGCGCTCGACATTCGATCATCAATTTTGCGCCACTTTGAAGATCTCTGCCGATTTACTGAATCATCACAGTTATCTATTTCAGTTGTAGGAGGTGGACCGACCGGAGTTGAAATGGCAGGTGCTATCGCCGAATTAAAAAAAGGTCCGCTCACCTCTGATTTTGCGTCTGCTGCAAAAAATATTGAAGTAAATCTCATTGAGGCAGGTGAGCGAGTTCTGCCTACTTTTTCACCATCTCTTTCCGAACGAACCAAACGAGATTTACAGAAACTCGGAGTTCGGGTCATCACACACGCAGCGGTAAAAGAGGTGAAATCGGATCGAATAATTTTTACTGATGGCACCACACGTGATTCACACATCACCATCTGGGCTGCTGGCGTGACTGGCGAACCTGCTGCAGCAAAACTCCGTTTGCCATTAGCTAAAGGTCGCATTCCGGTTCTTCCTACTTTGCAGCTAGAAAATTACCCATACATTTTCGCAATCGGAGATATTGCGGCGGTACAAAACGCTGGGAAATTCTTGCCGATGGTCGCGCCAGTTGCGATGCAACAAGGACGGTTTATGAAACAACAAATTGCCTCCAGCGAAAATAATCAAACTCTCAAACCATTTGTGTATCGTGATAAAGGATCAATGGCCACTATTGGTCGCCATAAAGCAGTTGTTGAAGTAGGCCCAGTGAAATTACGTGGAACTCTTGCTTGGTATGCCTGGCTCTGGCTCCATCTTTTTTACTTATTGGGGGGACGTAACAAGATCGGCGCGATTGCTGATTGGACCTGGAACTACCTCACGTTTGATCGCGGTAATCGCCATATTATGGATATTCAGTAACGATAAATTAATGCGCTCGTTAAGGCAGCTAAAAACATCATCACCGGAAATGGCGCTTTAAACTTCAACGCTAGCGCTGCGACGAAAACTCCGGCTAATCGATGATCAACCACGAGTTCAGATTTTTTGCTCAGCGTTTGCACTGCAACCAATGAGGAGAGTAGAACGACGGGAATTAAAATATTAATGCGCTGAAAACGTGGATTAGCGAAAAAGGATTCAGGGATCAGGTAGCCGATAACTTTGAGAAGGTAACAGAGCGCGCTGACTAAAACCACTGACATCATCGAGATCGCCAGCCAAAGATTAAAGCGACACCTACCGTTGCAATAATCGGCACACCTGCTGGAACAAATGGCACTAACAGCGTGGCCAACGCCATTGCGATAATCGCGATACTTTGTGTGCGTTTATCGGTTAAGCGTGGCCAGACTAAACCGAGGAATGCAGCGGGAACTGCCGCATCAAGCCCCCACGCTGATGGATCACCGAGCGCTTGCGCACCGTAGGCACCGAGAGCGGTAAAAAGATTCCAGAAAACGTAAACACCAATACCGGTTGCCCAAAATCCATAACGCATCGCTGGTTCACCGCGCGCCTCTTGCGCAAGTGCAACACCGGTAGATTCATCGATTGTAAGTTGTGCTGCAAAATATTTTTTCAACCCCACCGCGCGGAGCAATTGCGACATGCGCAGTGCATATAAACCATTGCGAATGCCAAGTAAGCCACTTGTTGCGATGGCGCTTAATGGCGTGCCACCTGCGCCGATTACACCAACAAAGGCAAACTGTGATGCTCCGGAAAACAATAAAAGTGAAAGCAAACAGGTTTGTAGAACGGTAAAGCCATTGGCAATACCAGATGCGCCAAATGCGATGCCGTAGGTACCGACGGGAAGGGCAACGCTCATCGCATAGCGAAAAACGCTGCGTCGATAATCTGAATGAGCCTGATCTGCCGATGACACGCTCGCAAGTATCTCGTATCAATCACCGAAACCCCAGAACAGGCTAGATAGGGTCGCGCTCGTGAGCCATCCAGAGATTGTTTTCCGTGACGATGTCACAGTTGAGTTGGTAAAAGCAAGTGCAAGTGATGCAGATGTTATTTGGGCAGCTCGAGTTTCTACCGCAGGTGAAAATTCACTCGAGGAGATCAATGAAGATCCATCACGCTCTGCCGGCTTAATTAATTATTTAGCTCGGGAGAGACACGGTTCACCATTTGAACATACCTCCATGACCTTCTTTATCTCTGCGCCAATATTTGTATTCCGTGAATTTATGCGCCATCGCATCGCCTCGTATAACGAAGAGAGCGGACGATATCGAGAACTTCGACCAGTTTTTTATGTACCTAACAAAGAACGTAAGTTGGTACAAACCGGTAAAACTGGCCACTATGTCTTTGTCGATGGAACGAGTGAGCAATACGAGGTGTCGATAAAAGCAATGAAGGCGGCGTATGAAAAGTCGTATGAGAGTTATCAGGCGATGCTTGATGCAGGAATTGCTCGAGAAGTTGCGCGCACTGTACTGCCAGTGGGTTTGTATTCATCAATGTATGTGACGATGAATGCGCGAGCGCTTATGAATTTCTTATCGTTGAGGACCAGTCGCGAAGGATCACATTTCCCCAGTTATCCGCAACGCGAAATTGAGATGGTCGCAGAGAAAATGGAAGCGCATTTCGCGAAACTGATGCCCTTGACCTACGCTGCCTTCGAAAAGTCTGGTCGTGTAGCGCCGTAATAGCGGTAGCCTTAGCGCATGATTACACCACCATTCGGTCGGTTATTAACCGCCATGGTGACGCCATTTAAGGCAGATCTCACCATTGATTGGGATGCGCTCGAGAAAGTTGTGCATCACCTCGTTGCTTCAGGTCACGATGGCATCGTTGTCAATGGCACAACTGGCGAAGCGCCAACAACAAGCGATGAAGAAAAAGTTGCCATAATTAAAAGAGTAAAGGCGATAGTCGGCAAAGATAAATTTGTTATCGCAGGTGCCGGCAATAACGAAACTTCTCACTCGATTGAACAAGCAAAAATGGCTGCCGAGGCAGGAGCTGATGGCCTTCTGGTTGTCACTCCGTATTACAACAAACCGCCGCAGCTTGGCATCGCAGCACATTTCATTGCAATGGCGGAAGCAACCGATCTCAATGTGATGCTCTATGACATTCCAGGTCGTACTGGTGTGCAAATCGAGCCAGATACCATCGTGAAATTAGCTGAACATCCCAAGATTGTTGCGCTCAAAGATGCAAAAGGTGATGTTGCATCAACGTCATGGGTGATTAAACGTTCTGGAATCCCGGTGTACT
This sequence comes from uncultured Bifidobacterium sp., assembly GCA_964597305.1. GTDB lineage: Bacteria > Actinomycetota > Actinomycetes > Nanopelagicales > Nanopelagicaceae > UBA7398. The sequence goes on along the minus strand of CAZQWU010000027.1, from coordinate 8,773 downwards.
CCGGTGATGACATTTTGAATTTACCGTTGCTCTCGGTTGGCGCCGTTGGTTTTGTTTCAGTCTGCGGGCATACGGTCGGGAAAAATTTGCGCGAAATGTTAGATGCTTGGTTTGGTGGCAATGCCGAGCGTGCAACGCAAATACATCAACAACTGCTTCCGGTTTATACCGGTACATTCCGCACGCAAGGTGCAATTCTCACGAAGGCAGCGTTGACAATGCTGGGACTTGCTGACGGTTACGTTCGACTTCCTTTAGTACGAGCAACGGCAGAGCAAATAAATCAACTTCGTGAGGATTTACGTCAAGGAGGCGTGGTCCTTAAGTAATGAATCATCCGCATCCCGATCTAGGGCTGCCTTCGCGACTGGAAAAAAATACTCTGCGCATCGTTGCGCTTGGTGGGTTAGGCGAAGTCGGTCGAAACATGACGGTCTTCGAATATGAAGGAAAACTACTTATTGTTGATGTTGGCGTACTTTTCCCCGACGAAAGTCAACCCGGTATCGATTTAATCTTGCCCGATTTCTCACCGATACGAGACCGACTCGATGATGTTGTTGCCATTTTTCTTACCCATGGCCACGAAGATCATATTGGCGCTGTTCCTTATTTACTTCGAGAACGGAGCGATATTCCGATCATTGGTTCGGCGCTGACGCTTGCGTTTATTAAAGCGAAGTTAAAAGAACATCGGATCACCGCCATTACTCATGAAGTAAAAGAAGGAACACGAGAAAAAGTGGGGCCGTTTGAATTGGAATATGTTGCAGTAAATCACTCCATTCCCGATGCGCTCGCTGTTGCACTCCATACAAGTGCGGGCACGGTTCTTCACACCGGCGATTTCAAAATGGATCAAATTCCACTCGATGGTCGCCTCACAGATCTCGAAACCTTTGCCCGACTTGGCCAAGATGGAGTCGATCTTTTTATGGTGGATTCCACTAACGCAGATGTCCCCGGATTTACAACGTCCGAGCGCGAAATTGCGCCAGTACTCGATCGAGTAATCGGTTCTACCCAACGCCGCGTGATTGTTGCTTCCTTTGCCTCGCATGTCCATCGCGTGCAACAGGTGATTAATAGCGCCAGCGCACATCGACGAAAAGCGGTTTTTATTGGACGCTCGATGGTTCGTAATATGAATCTTGCAGCTGAGATGGGTTACCTGACAATTCCACCTAACACGTTGATAGAAGAAAAAGAGATCGATCAGTACGGTGACAATCTCGTATTGATATGTACAGGCTCACAAGGTGAACCACTTGCTGCGCTATCGCGAATGGCTAATGGCGATCATCAAATTCGTGTGGGCGAAGGCGATACCGTCATCCTTGCTTCATCATTAATACCGGGAAATGAAGCACCGGTCTATCGCGTGATCAATGAATTAACACGATTCGGCGCCCGCGTTGTCCATAAAGCAAACGCGCTAGTACATGTCTCAGGCCACGCATCATCAGGGGAACTTCTCTATTGCTACAACGTTGTAAAACCTCGACATGTGATGCCGGTACATGGAGAGTGGCGCCATATGAAAGCAAACGCAGATCTTGCAATTCAAACTGGCGTTGCGAAGAAGAACACGATTGTGGTTGATAATGGCGTCGCTATTGATCTCGCCGCTGGAAAAGTATCGGTCGCTGGTGCATATCCGGTTGGCTACGTTTACGTTGATGGTCAGAATATTGGCGATGTTACGGAAACTTCGTTAAAAGATCGACGTATCCTGGGCGAAGAAGGATTCATCTCAGTCATTGTCGTCATTGAATCTCAGACAGGAAAAATAGTTGCTGGCCCCGATATTCACGCGCGTGGATTTGCTGAAGAAGCAGCGCTCTTTGATGAAGTGAAAGAGCGGATTGAAAAAGCTCTAGCACACGCTGTCTCGGAAGGTGTCAATGGAACTCATCAACTCTCACAAGTGATGCGAAAAACTGTGGGCAGTTGGGTAGGACAAGAACATCGTCGACGACCAATGATTGTTCCGGTTGTCATAGAGGTGTGACGCCTTAAAACGGCGCGCCTTCCGCTTCATACTTTTCGCTCTCATTTACGATGTCGGATTGTGGCGAAGAAAAAGAAGAGTTCTCGAGGCATATTTGCGTTAATAGGGCGCGCACTCGGATCTCTTTGGCGCGCAGTGGCAAAAGCATTAGGTGCGACCGTCCGTATGATTACAAAAGGTGCTCACGATCTTGATCCCGCTCATCAACGCGATGGCATTGCGCTCCTGATTCTGATTGCCGGAATCATTGCAGCAGCAACAACCTGGTGGCACCTTGATAATCTCTTCGGTCGCGCTGCTCATTCTTTTTTCTATGGCGCAGTAGGTCGATTGGCAATGGCAACGCCATTGGTGCTTGCATTCTTTGCGCTTCGGCTCTTTCGAAATCCTGACGAAAAATCTGCGAACGGTCGAATAACAATCGGTTCGCTCTTATTACTCACAACAAGCACCGCGTTAGCTCATCTATTCAATGGTTCACAGGGAACTGGTGCAACAGCGATGCGTCACGGCGGTGGCTGGATTGGTTACGCAGTGTCCACTCCGTTAGTTGCACTTCTTACAAGTCTCCTTGCGATTCCTATTCTTATTCTCGTATGTGGATTTGGGCTTCTCATCATTACTGCAACGCCTGTATCGACAGTCTGGGATTTCATTCGGCGAATTTTTGGCGGTGCAAAATCGAAAGTAGGAACTGCAGTAGCCGAGCGACGCGAGCGAAAAATCGAGGAGTTTGAAATATCGGAGACGCCGCCATTTGAAACGCCACTTGTGGCAGAGCTTCACCGAGATGAGAGCGACGAGGAACCGATCGATGAGCAAGAATTTGATCACGAGTTCACGGTCGAACTCCATCCGCAGGAACGAACATCAGAAATTTCATCAGCAGATTCACTCAAGGCAACTCACGAACCAAACAAACCGGCTCGTCCCGTGCAATTACTTCTCTCTTCTGCAGATACATATGTATTGCCATCGATGGATCTCTTGCGAGCAGGGCCTGCCTCAAAAGGCAAGAGCAAAGCAAATGACACCATTGTCGCTGCGCTCACCGAAGTATTTACACAATTTGAGATCGATGCCGAAGTCACCGGCTTTATGCGTGGCCCAACAGTGACTCGATATGAAGTTGAACTGGGACAAGGCGTTAAAGTAGAAGCAATTACTGCGCTCTCGAAGAATATTTCTTATGCGGTAGCAAGTGCAGATGTTCGCATTCTCTCGCCGATTCCGGGTAAGTCAGCAGTGGGCATTGAGATTCCCAATACCGATCGCGAAATAGTTGCGCTCGGTGACGTACTTCGTTCGAGCGTCGCCGGAAACGATCACCACCCCATGCTTGTTGCGCTCGGTAAAGATGTGGAAGGCGCATTTATTTGTGCGAACTTAGCAAAAATGCCACATCTGCTCGTTGCCGGCGCAACTGGCGCTGGTAAATCATCGATGATTAATTCTTTAGTGACATCTATTTTGATGCGCGCAACACCCAATGATGTTCGGTTAATTCTTATAGATCCCAAGCGAGTGGAATTAACTGCCTACGATGGAATTCCTCATCTCATTTCACCCATTATTACCAACCCCAAGAAAGCGGCAGAGGCGCTCGCTTGGGTCGTTCGTGAAATGGATATGCGCTATGACGATCTCTCAACTTATGGTTTCCGCCATATTGATGATTTCAATAAGGCAGTTCGGGCAGGCAAACTTACAAATAAAGAATCGAACGCTCCGCTTGAACCGTATCCTTATTTACTCGTCATCGTTGATGAATTAGCAGATTTAATGATGGTTGCTGCGCGCGATGTTGAAGATTGCATAGTTCGTATTACCCAATTAGCACGCGCCGCCGGCATTCATCTCGTCATTGCAACGCAACGCCCGAGCGTGGATATTGTTACTGGCCTGATTAAAGCGAACGTTCCGTCGCGATTGTCTTTTGCGACCAGTAGCTTGGCCGATTCGAGAGTTATTCTCGATGCGGCGGGAGCAGAGAAACTCGTTGGCCAAGGCGATGGCCTTTTCATGCCGATGGGAGCGAGCAAGCCACTACGAATTCAAGGAGCGTACGTCTCTGAACGCGAGATCGAAGCGGTCGTGTCCCACGTGAAATCGCAATTAAAACCGGTGTATCGAGAAGATATTTTGACTCCGGTTCGACAGAAAGCAGTAATTGAAGATGACATCGGTGATGACATGGATCTGTTGTTACAAGCAATTGAATTAGTTGTCTCAACTCAGTTTGGTTCAACATCAATGTTGCAACGCAAACTGCGGATTGGATTTGCTAAAGCAGGGCGCTTAATGGATCTCATGGAATCTCGTGGCGTCGTTGGTCCCACTGAAGGTTCGAAGGCGCGCGCAGTGTTGGTGAAGCCAGAAGATTTGGCGAGCGTTCTCACGGTTATTCAGGGGTGAGACAAGGGCGATTTATGCCTACCGCAGCGCCTCAACTTGTTTGATGAAAGTCAGCAGGCGTACCCTTTCCTTCCTCGTTCCCCACACGATAGGTCACGTTAATGTCACTTGGAAACGCGTTAAAGAACGCACGCGAATCGGCAGGACTTTCTGTCGAAGATCTCGCTGCTGCATCGCGTATTCGTGCCAGCCTCATTAGAGATTTTGAAAAAAATAATTTTGCTCATGCAGGTGGATCAACGTATGCACGTGGCCATCTTCGCGTTCTCGCTCAGATAATTGGTGTTGATAGTGAAGAATTACTTTCACAATTTGATGATTATGATGAAAGCGATCAACGCTTAATCAACGTCAAACTCGCCGATAACAATGCAACTCCCGAGCGTCGAATCAAAAAGCCTCTACCGGTGAAAGCGCTTGCTGGCGTAGCAGCAGGAATCGTTGCACTTGCACTTACGGTGCAAGGTGTCATTATGGCGAGCCATGTCATCACCAAACCTGGCGTTTCGCTGAGCGAGAAGAAAACTGCATCATCAACAATTGTTGCTAATAAAGTTTCTGGAGTTTCTCTCCAAATGAAAGGCGTCAGTGGAGTTTCGTGGGTCTCCGTCACCGACAGCGCTGGCGCACCAATTTTCAGTGGCATGATCACAGCAGGTCAGATCCAGACTTTTACCGATAGCCAGTTGCTTCGTGCCGTTATTGGTAATGCAGCAGCAGTTCACTTAACTCTCAATGGCCAAGATCTTGGAATTGCCGGAGCACAAGGTGAAGTTCGACATCTGCAATTCACGCCAGAGGGAAGTACTCAGGGCTAACACCCTCTAGAATTTCGCCAATGACGTCGGCGAAAGAGTTGCGAAAAGTTGCGCTCGTGACGTTGGGATGCGCCCGCAATGAAGTCGATTCTGAAGAGCTCGCGGGGCGATTAGCCGATGATGGTTGGCAACTTGTTGATGATCCAGGAAGCGCTGATGTTGCGCTCGTTAACACATGTGGATTTATTGAATCAGCAAAGAAAGATTCCATCGATGCACTGCTTCAGGCACATTCGCTAAAAAGTGATGGAAAGGTACGTGCGGTTGTTGCCGTCGGCTGTATGGCTGAGCGTTATGGCAACGAACTCGCTCAATCTCTGCCTGAAGCGGATGGAATATTAGGGTTCGATGATTATCGCGATATTTCTCAGCGATTAACAACCATTCTTAATGGTGGTTCTATTGCGGCTCACACGCCACGCGATCGTCGCTTACTTCTTCCGGTAACTCCGATAGAACGTGTTCGAGAGAGCGCACATCAACGCCGACGATTAGAGAGCAATCCGTGGGCGCCATTAAAGATTGCTTCAGGCTGTGACCGACGGTGTACTTTCTGTGCCATTCCACAATTTCGAGGATCTTTTACCTCGCGTAGACCGACAGAAATTATCGACGAGGCTCGATGGTTGGTCGACAATGGCGTTACGGAACTTTTTCTCGTCAGTGAGAATACAACGTCGTACGGAAAAGATTTTGGTGATCTTCGTTTAATGGAATCGTTACTACCTGAATTAGCAGCTATTGATGGGGTAGAGCGGATTCGACTCTCGTATCTCCAACCTGCTGAGATCCGACCTTCTTTACTGCAAGCCATGATCGCAACAGAGAAAGTTGTTCCGTATTTTGATCTCTCATTTCAACATGCCAGCGGAACGCTCCTCCGTCGAATGCGCAGGTTTGGCGATGGTGAAAAATTCCTCCATCTGATAACTCAAATTCGCGCACTTAATCCTGAGGCAGGGATTCGCTCTAACTTTATTGTCGGCTTTCCCGGTGAAACCGATGAAGAATTTGCCGCGTTAACTGAATTTATTTCCCACGCGCAATTAGATGCAATTGGCATCTTCGGATATTCCGATGAAGATGGTACCGAGGCTCTCACTCACGAAAATAAAATTGAACCTGATGTCATCGCAGAGCGAGTTCACTCTCTCACCACACTCGCCGAAGAGATGATGTTTCAACGTGCGAGCGCGCGGATCGGCGAACATGTGCGAGTCCTCGTTGACGATGCAGAGAGCCAAGAAGGGCGCGCAGCACATCAAGGCCCCGAGGTTGATGGCACAACCCTTCTTCTGGGTGATCGCGGTTATAAAGTCGGGGAGTATGTGGATGCAGTGGTTTCCGATGTCGCTGGTGCAGATTTGGTAGCTCAACCGTTATGAATCTTCCCAATCTTTTAACGCTCTTTCGCATTCTTTTCACACCATGGTGCGCTTACGCGCTCTTTAAAAATGGCGGTGATGATTTCACCTGGCAGATCATCGCGTGGTGGTCTTTTTTTATCGTGGGCTTAACCGATATTTTCGATGGCCGTATTGCACGCAAAACTAATCAAGTGACAGCATTTGGCGCTTTTCTCGATCCTATTGCAGATAAATTATCGATTGGTACTGCGCTCGTTGGAGTTTCTCTACTCGGACGATTGCCGTGGTGGGTAACGTTGGTGATTCTGTTTCGAGAAATCGGTGTCACGGTGTTACGGCTCGTCGTCATTCCACGTCGCGGCGTTATGTCCGCAAGCAAAGGTGGCAAGATAAAAACGATGTTCCAAGGATTTGGCACGGGGTTTTATATTCTCCCACTCACACCTTCGCTTTACACTGCGCGAGATATCTTTATGGCAATTGCCGTCGCGTTGACGGTGATCACAGGATATGACTATCTCAAGAAAGCGATGTCTCGATGATTGCTGAAAAATCTGCTCGGGCAATCATCTCCGTATTACGAAGTCGCGGCGAAACAATTTCTACTGCTGAATCCATTACTGGCGGTTTGGTTGCTGCTGCACTGACCGATATCGAAGGCGCATCAGAAGTTTTTCTCGGCGGCGTTGTTCCGTATTCCCATGAGATGAAGAAGTTGGAATTAGAAATACCGTTGAGTGAAATAAAAAAAGTTGGTGTGGTTTCGGAGGCGATCGCAGTGGCGATGGCGCTTGCAATTCGCAAGAAGTCAGGAAGCACGTGGGCGATTTCGTCGACCGGGGTAGCAGGGCCGGGGAGCCATGGCGGTGTGCCCGCTGGAACAGTGTGGATTGGAATTGCGGGACCGAATATCGCTCAAGGGATCGAACTTGCTATCGCTGGCAAGCGAGAAATTGTCCGACTCGGCGCGGTAGAGAGCGCCTTGGGTGCGCTCGAGCGTATTCTTGGTTCCTCAACGCTCCTCACATAGGGCTCACGAGCGCTATGTGATGGTTTACCTTTAAAGGTCGATATTTGAAGGTAGTAAAAGGAAAGATTTAGACAGGAAGGGGTCTGATGTCTATGGAGAATTTACTCCGTACCCATATTGGTTCCTCCCTGCGATCTGCTCGCATAGCACAGGGGCGCACACTTCGCGCAGTTGCAGCAGATGCTCGCGTCTCATTGGGATATCTCTCCGAAGTAGAGCGCGGTCAGAAAGAAGCATCATCTGAATTACTCAATGCGATTTGTTCAGCGCTCGACCTCTCACTCTCGACAGTACTTACGGACGTTACAGAATTAGTGAAACGTCACGAGACCCCAGTACTTACCGTTGTTGCCTCTGAAGAAATTTCAGATGTCAATGCTGCGTAAGTGCTGACATGACCGAACTTTCTTACCAATATCAATCCGGCATCCATCGCCGAACTCGTGGCGCGATTATTGATGCCACTCTTGCATTGATTTCAGAAAAAGGTTTATCCCACACCAATATGATCGATATCGCCGATCGAGCGCAAGTTTCGCGCGCATCGCTCTACAATCATTTCCGCGACAAGAATGAAATTTTTACTGCAATTATCGATAATGAAGTTACTCGAATATCAGCGTTGGCTATGTCAGCTGGTTCTCGCGTTGATTCGCTCGCGCTCATTTCGCGCGAACTCTCACACCATGGGCCTTTACGGAGCGCTCTTGAATTCGATCCTGATCGAACGACAGAGATGTTGATTGCACGAGATCATGAGATCTGGGTTAAGGTCTATCGAAATCTGTCAGAGATTTTTGCAACCGATGCAGTCGGCGTTGGTTTAATTATTCGTTGGCTTATAGGTCATGTCACCGCTCCACTTTCGGAAGAACATTCGCGCGCCCAAGCAGAGCGGATAATTAGAGCGCTCACCTAATGCGCATTACAGAACTTCGTCGTCGCATGGTCGAGCAGTTTGGCCCCGAGTGGGCTCCCTCTTACGCACAAGACATTGTTCATTCCGAATTAGGTGGCCAGACTGTTAATGAGGCTTTGGCGATGGGGATGGAGCCACAGGAAATTTGGCGGGCAATCTGCCGCCATAACGGCGTGTCCGAGCACTAAGCAAGCATTCGAACAGATGTTCGGG
>CAZQWU010000026.1:0-16950 GCA_964597305.1 uncultured Bifidobacterium sp. | reverse complement strand
ATACATTTGCGAAGATTTTTCCAGCGCTTTTCTTATTTTTGATTTCGGCTGCCACTTTTTACCTACAACTAAAGCGCTAAATCCTTTTCATAGTGCGTGGGCGGTGAGGGTTTCGAACCCCCGACATCCTCGGTGTAAACGAGGCGCTCTACCGCTGAGCTAACCACCCGGTTGAGACGACGAAGTCTAGCCTAGGAAAAGATTAGAGCGAACTCAGTGCTTTCTTGTATTCACTGAGATCACGTGCAGCACCTAATCCATTGACTATTGACCAGCGAACAATGCCGGATTTATCAATGATGAATGTGCCGCGCAATGCGCAACCACGAGAATCTTCAAATACTCCGTATGCCTTTGCCGTTGCGCCATGTGGCCAAAAATCACTGAGGACCGGGAATTGATAATTTTCGCGTTCTGCAAAAACTTTTTGAGTAAATGGTGAATCACAAGAAATTGCTATTAATTGAACATTGTCATTGAGAAAAGCAGAGATGTCATCGCGAAGTGCGCAAAGTTCACCAGTACAAGTTCCGGTGAAGGCAAAGGGGAAAAAAGTTATGACGACATTCTTTTTTCCCTTGAACGATGAGAGAGAAACTTTCTGACCAAATTGGTCAGTGAGCTCAAAATCTGGTGCTGCGGAGCCAACGTCGAGTGCCATCATGTCTCGTTTCTTTGTCGTAGTTATTTTTTTGTTTTACGTGCTACTAATCGAGTTGTTCCCCAATTAGCTCCAATCGGAAAAGTTGAGGTAACGCTCAGCCCTGCTGTAGGCGCTGCATCTTGAATATCACTTGGTTCTACATGACCTGTGCGACCAACTTTTGGAGTCATCAGCCAGATCGGTCCACCATCTACTAAATAAGTCAATCCATCGACTAATTCATCAATCAGATCACCATCGTCTTCGCGCCACCAGAGAACAACGGCGTCGACAACTTCATTTATTTTTCCGGATAACAATTCGTTTCCGGACACTTGGATTATGGCTTTGCGAATATCTTCATCGCAATCATTGCCGTGGCCAACCTCAAGAATAAGGTGACCTTTTTCAATTCCCATTCGGGTGGTCAGTTGCACTGACCCCACAGGGGCGCTCACCGATACCTGCCTCTCGTCGACAATGGCAGTGGAATTTCCACTGCGGAAATTATGGAGAAGGGAGATTAAGACCACAAGCGGGAACCTCACGAAAAACGGTTTCGGATGTGACTACTCGCCCGTAAAGCGGAAAGATAGCGCCGTGACTGAAAATAATGGGCTCTCGGATCACAATATCGAGCAACTCGTCGATACCAATCCGGAAGAGACCGCCGAATGGCACCAGTCCTTCGATGCTTTAGTGAAACATGCGGGGCCAACTCGGGCTCGCTATTTGATGCTCTCGCTCCTTAAGCGAGCACACGAACAATCACTCAATGTCCCTGCACTTCGTTTAACTGATTACATCAACACCATTCCTCCCGAGCGAGAACCACAATTTCCTGGCGATGAAGCGATGGAGCGTCGTATTCGCGCATTTATTCGATGGAACGCAGCGCTGTTAGTACACCGAGCACAACGCCCTGGAATTGGCGTTGGCGGACACATTTCAACATTTGCATCATCGGCATCACTTTATGAAGTTGGTTTTAATCACTTCTTCCGTGGAATGGATCATGCAGGTGGCGGCGATCAGATTTTCTTCCAAGGGCATGCAAGTCCGGGAATGTATTCTCGTGCCTATCTCGAAGGTCGATTAACTGAACATCAGTTGGATGGTTTTCGACAAGAACTGTCACATCCAGGTGGCGGACTCTCGTCATATCCCCATCCACGATTGATGCCAGAGTTTTGGCAATTTCCAACGGTATCGATGGGACTTGGTCCGATCAATGCAATTTATCAAGCTCGATTTAATCGCTACCTACATGGCCGCGGTATTAAAGATACAAGTGATCAAAGAGTGTGGGCATTTCTTGGTGATGGCGAAATGGATGAACCAGAGAGCGTCTCAGCGCTATCACTCGCAGCGCGCGAAGGTTTAGATAATTTAACCTTCGTCGTAAATTGCAATTTGCAACGCCTTGATGGACCGGTACGTGGCAATGGAAAAATTATTCAAGAATTAGAAGCGCTCTTTAATGGAGCTGGTTGGAATGTTATTAAAGTTGTCTGGGGTCGTGAATGGGATTCGTTACTCTCGCAAGATCGCGATGGCGCGCTCGTTGATTTAATGAATAAGACCCCTGACGGTGATTTCCAAACATTCAAATCTGAAGATGGTCGATTTGTCCGAGAGAATTTCTTTGGCCGTGATCCGCGAACTGCTGCTTTGGTGGCGAATTGGAGCGATGATCAGATTTGGAATCTCAAGCGTGGTGGCCATGATTATCGCAAGTTGTACGCGGCATATAAGGCTGCAACTATGCATCGTGGGAAACCAACGGTCATTCTTGCTAAAACCATTAAGGGTTGGACTTTAGGATCACATTTTGAAGGTCGTAATGCAACGCATCAAATGAAAAAGATGACATTAGAAGACATCATCGCCTTCCGTGATCGCCTGGGAATTCCGATTCCAGATGACAAACTCGATAAATATTTACCACCGTACTATCACCCTGGAAAAGATTCGCCGGAATATCAGTATTTAATGGATCGACGAAACCAGTTGGGTGGATCTATCCCTCGCCGACGTGCGAAATCGCGACCACTTCCCCAACCAGCAGCTACTGCATTTGAGGTTGCTTCTCGCGGATCAGGTCATCAAGAAGTTGCAACAACTATGGCATTTGTTCGTTTGCTTAAAGATCTCGTCAAAGATGAATCGCTGGGTTCACGCATTGTTCCGATCATCCCCGACGAAGCGCGAACGTTTGGTATGGATTCACTCTTCCCGACGATGAAAATTTATTCACCGCACGGACAGAAATACCTCTCGGTTGATCGCGAACTGATGCTTTCTTATAAAGAATCGACTAATGGCGTTATCTTGCATGAAGGAATTAATGAGGCTGGTTCTGCTGCTTCATTCACTGCAGTTGGCACTTCCTATTCAACGCATGATGAACCAATGATTCCGGTGTATATCTTCTATTCCATGTTTGGATTCCAACGAACTGGTGATGCATTTTGGGCAGCAACCGACCAGATGGCACGGGGCTTTGTCATGGGAGCAACCGCAGGTCGAACTACGCTCAATGGTGAAGGACTGCAACATGAAGACGGACATTCACATCTTTTAGCATCAACTAATCCAGCAGTAGTTTCTTACGATCCGGCATACGCTTTTGAACTAGGCCATATCGTCCGAGATGGTTTGCGCCGAATGTATGGTGAAAATAGCGAAAATATTTTCTACTATCTCACTGTTTATAACGAGCCTTATGTTCAGCCGGAAGAACCACCGCATATCAATGTGCAAGGCTTGCTTAAAGGAATCTATCTCTATTCAGAATCGAAAGGCCGAAAGAAACGTCAGGCGAATATTTTGGCATCGGGTATCACCATGAATGCCGCGCTCAAGGCACAAAAACTCCTCAAAGAAGACTGGGGTGTGAGCGCAAATGTCTGGTCAGTAACGTCGTGGAACGAATTGCGGCGTGATGGGCTTGCTGTCGATCAACATAATTTAATGAATCCAACGAAGAAAAAGTCTGCCTACCTCACAGAGGTCCTCTCTGGATTTAACGGTCCAGTTCTTGCGGTGAGCGATTACATGCGCGCAGTACAAGATCAAATCGCACCATGGGTGCCGCAAAAATTTAACTCCTTAGGCACAGATGGCTTTGGAATGTCTGACACACGAGGCGCCTTACGCCGACATTTCAAGGTTGATGCCGAATCAATTACGGTAGGAGTACTTTCACAACTTGTTGAGGAAAATAAAATAAAGATGAAGGTGCTCAACCAAGCGCTTGCGAAATACACGCTTGATGATATTTCGGCAGCAGATCCAGGAAATACCGAAGGATCAGGCTGATTTATTCGGACTTCCCACTCGGGCAAAGAATGAAGAAATAATTAATAAAATTGCCGGAATATAAAGTGCGATGGGCAATGAAACTTGTGCAACCCAAGCGATGATCACGCGCATTCCAAAACCTAATATCTGCTGAAGAGCGCCAAGTTCTGCAACGGCTACGCCGCCTGGTTTATCACTCTTTCGTCCTACGATGACAAAGTAGAGCGGGGCAAGGAATGAGCTTCCTACCCCACCACAGATGAATCCAATAATGGTAAGGATGAGTGCGATATTTTTATGTGTATCGGCAATGAATTGAGTGATCACATACGGAATTAAAAACCCAATTCCGCCTAATAATGGAAAGTATCGAATCATGGTTTGCTCAGACCACCGAGCGCGAAATCGATTGAAGTAAAGGCGACCGAAAACCATGGAGAGCATAAAAAAGAAATACGGAATTACTGCGACTGATTTTGATACGTCGAGCCGTTCTTTTGTATAAATTGTCGACCAGTCACCGAGGGACACTTCAAGCATCAGTGAGCAAAGAAATCCAATACTGACAAACCAATTGATATTAAATGATTTAATCATGTGGCGAAGGGATACAAAATTAACTTCATCCGTATCCTCATCGCCTAACATAAAACGATCTCGCAATGAATAAATGATGATTAAGGTAATCACAAAATTTATTGCACAGAGAGTATTGATATGGAGAGCTACGCCTACGTGATTGGCGAGGAGAAATGCCACCATAATCGTGGTAATTGCTCCGGTCGTCCACAGTCCGTGCATCATGGGTAACACTTGTTTTTCACTGTACTTTTGACGATGTAATCCTTGAGCGTTGATTGAAATGTGATACAGCGACCACGAAGCACCGTTACAGATATTGACAATAAAGTAGAGCAGTGGTGAATGGATATGCACCATCCAACTTAATGTGGAATATAAAACAATGACGCTCCACGTTAACGGTTTTCTTACGCCAAATCGATGAACAATATGGCCAGCAATAAATTGACTTACTAATGCACCCAGCGCCCCCGATCCAACGAGAGTTCCAAATTGTCCATTGGGGATGTTGAGGTTTGCTTTGATGTCAGGAAGGCGTGGTGCCAAACTCATTGCACCGAGCGCTAGGAGAAAAAATAGTGATGCTAAGCGATATTTTTCACTTGTCCCTAGTGGCGTATCGGATTTCAAAAGAGCGCGCTCGCTAACGCACTACGCGCTTTTATCAAGACGGGATCGGTGGGATCCACCAGCGTAAAGAGAGTAAGCAGGTGCTCTTTTGCCCGCTTTTTCTCATCGCCAGTGAGAATCTTGACCGATTTAATAAGGCGTTGAAATGCGGCTTCCGGGTTGCCATGCGCAAGTTCAATATCAGCAGCATTTATTTGTAGCGAGAGATTATTAGGTTCTGCTGCGGCGTTTGCTAAAACCGTTTGTGGATCAAGTTCTTTAATTCGTATCATTAATTCACATTGTGCAAGGCCGATACTTGCCAACGTTTCGCCAGGTTTTCGACTTAACCATTTCTTATAAGCAGCGGCAGCAGACGCGTAATCTCCTTTTTCTAAAGACGACATCGCTTCTTGCTCTTCAGGTTCCATTATTGGTTCGGCAGGCAAAGGTGTGCCATTACTATCTTTGACAGTAAGCCCTTTTTGGGCAGCTAATTCCAAAACTTTTGTTATCACTAATCGAATCTGTTCCTTGGGGTGGGGGGCATCAAAAAGAGGCACACCTTGTTCTTGAATCAGGGCGAGAGCAAAGGGAACGGCTTGGATTTGCAACGCCTGCGCCAATTCGGGGTATTTATCGAGATTCACGCTTCCTAGTCGCCAGGATTTATCAGCAGCTGCGATCTCATCTAAATGTGTAAGTACCGTTTTGGATTCAGGCATTCGCGAACTCCACGCGATGAGTACCACCGGTTCAGTTTTTGAATGGGCCACGAAATCAGCCATGACATTCTGTGGCGTTACTTCCCGCGCAACGCTATTGGGATTTGTGGGCGTTGCCGGTTGTTTTAAAGTACTCAGATCAAAAGCTCGACCGAAATTTCGAGGCAGATTAGTACTCATATCGTGATTCTAACGCGCTAGTTGGTGAGAGATTTTCCTTTGTGAGCGATGTGTTGTGAGATTGCTGACGCAAGTTCAGAGATTCCACTCTCGTTCTCCATCGCTCCAATGATGACCGGTGGTTTCCACCGAGGATCTTTAGCCGAAAGAGAGAGTGAGCGCTCGACTTCTCGCGCTACCTCATCAGCGCCTCCGCGATCAGATTTATTTACTAAATATATATCGCCTATCTCCATCACACCGGCTTTTGCCGCTTGAATGCTGTCGCCCATACCTGGCGCTAGCAAAACAACGACAGTATCGGCATGACGCATAACATCAATCTCACTCTGGCCAACGCCTACTGTTTCGACGATGATGACATCAAATTGCGCGACTGCAAGAATTGCAACAACTGCATCGGTAGCGCCAGATAAACCACCCAGCGCACCACGAGTTGCCAAAGATCGTATGTAAACTTTTTTATCCGAGAAATGTTGTGTTAATCGAATTCGGTCACCGAGCAATGCTCCACCGGTTATCACTGACGATGGATCAACTGCAATTATCCCTACGGAAAGATTCTGTTGACGAAAATAATTGATGAGCGCATTTGTCGTTGTCGATTTACCTACTCCGGGGCTACCCGTAATTCCAACAATCGGCGGGATATCGCACTCCCCAAGTTCGGACTGAACTTGTGCGAGCGTGAAATGAAAATCTTCAACGAGTGAAGCTGCTTTTGCTATCGCTCGATGGTCAGCACCTGAAATATCACTCTTTAATAATCGAAGGGTGCGGAGGGCTTCATCCAGCGTTGCGGGTTTGTCTGTTGCGCTCACACCTGACACGATACGACATGTGAACGTTGCAGGTAAGCATATTCCTGGAATCGTCGGCATAGATCACATTGGAATTGCGGTAGCCGATCTCGATAAAGCGATTGAGTATTACCAGTCTCACTTTGGCGCTGTTGTGACACACCGTGAACGTAATGAGGGCCAACGCGTTGATGAAGCGATGATCTCGATTGGAACTTCAGTCATACAACTTCTCGCGCCAACCGATAGCAGCTCTACTATTGCAAAATTCCTTGAAACCAAAGGCGCTGGAGTCCAACAAATTGCCTATCGAGTTGAGGATGTCGTTGCCGCCTGTGATGCAGCGCGCGCGCTCGGTATTCGAGTTCTCTACGAGACTGCACAGCGAGGAACTGCCGGAAGTTCCGTTAATTTTCTCCACCCCAAAGACTGCGGTGGAGTTTTAGTGGAATTGGTTGAAGTTAAGAAATAATTTCAGTTAAATTTCCTGGTCCAGAATCAGTACGGTGCGGAAGTACTGTTTCCATATAACTTTGTGTTGCAAAATCCAGACCCAAATCTTTCCCCGCTTTTTCACCTAGATACCAACGATGTTCTAAAACCTCGTGAAAAATCTGGGCATCTTCAACTCGTCCGCGTAACTGCCCGGGAATTGCCGAAATGACTTTTTGATACACATCAATTACCCAACCTTGCGCGACTTCTGACATTGGTGGCGCGGGCTGTTCGAGTCGAGATCGATATCGATCAAGAGAAGCAAGCATTCGCTTTGCCTGAAGTTCTTCTGCCGCAATACCGGTGAGCGCTAACAAACGTTGTTTGTGATAACCCGCTTCGACAAGTTTTGGCTTAAAACGAAGTTGATGACGATCACCGTCCAGTTTTATTTCTACCTCTTCAACGGCAAAACCAAGATCTTGAAGTGAGCGCATCGCACGTTCAACTGCATGCCGATCTTTTGGATCAAGATATTGCGGTTCTTTAAGAGCGGTCCACAATCTGCGATATCGACGAATAACGCGATCACTTGATCGAATGGGGTCTATTGCCGGATGTAATACTCCTGAGATTTTTAAATCCTCTAACTCGGCTGCCACATTAAATCGAGCGATATCAAGATCATGTTCACGTTGGCCTTCGCTCAATTGAACTTGGAATTCACCGGTTTCAGCGTCAACAAGATATGCCGCAAAACTATCTGCATCGCGCCGGAAAAGCGTATTGGAGAGTGAGCAATCACCCCACCAGAAACCTAAGAGATGGAGTTGCACTAATAGCAAGGCCAGCGCATTCGCCATATTAGTGATATCAGTTGGCGAAACATTGCTACTTAAGATCACGCGGTAGGGTTGTGAATAAGGGAGAAATTTCGTCACTAAGGCGCACGGTAGATCTTCATTCTGCAAATTTTTTCGTCCTTGCACCACCGCAACCGGTGCAACCGACGGTGCTCCTCGATGGACTAACTCTCGTAGAGCTGCATATTCTCGGTTAGCAAACTCCTCTACTGTTTCTTTGACTGCATAAATGTCATTGTCATCTAACGAACTTTTGACTAATCGAACAATGTGGCGGGAGATACCACGTTGCGCCGCGAGCGAATCATCTTCGGGCCATTGATCAAGTGGCAAGGCCCACGCCATTGATGCAAGCGCACCAATCTCTTCACCTAAACCGGTGATACGTAAGCCCGCATTGAGAGCCATCTCTTCTGACGCCATGCACGTATTCTCGCTGATAAATATTGAGAGGAGGTTACATTTGTATTAATGGCTCTACAATTGTGTTTATGGCGATCTTTAAGAAGAAAAGTAGTTCGCAACCCAGTTCTCTCAGCAATTTCGGAAACGCTGGCGCCCCGATCAACACCAGTCATCCTTTCTATTTTGGATTTCTTGCAGCCGCTGGTGCCTTAATTGCGCTCACACTCCTCCGCGCATTGGCATCGGCTAGTCAGGTATTTATTCTCATCATCATCTCGCTCTTTCTTGCGCTAGGAATGAACCCAGCCGTAGAAGCACTTCGCCGGCGCGGTCTTTCACGCACCGCATCGGTTTCAATTCTTATTACTTTATTTTTGCTCTTACTTGCGGCTTTTATTGCCATCGTCGTTCCACCACTTTTTCACCAAGCAACCGCATTTGCCAACGCCGCACCACAACTTGTTAATGATTTAAAAAATAATTCGGTGATTCGAGATTTGAATGACCAATTTGGAATTATTGATAATCTCGATGTCAAAGTACGCGAACTGATTCAGAATGGACAATTCACTGCATCGGCTTTTGGTGGTGTTATCGGTGTTGGTAAGACTGTAATCTCGGGAGCCTTCACTGGCGTTACGATCCTTATTTTGACTTTGTATTTTGTTACGTCGTTGCCAAAAATTATCGAAAAGTCTTATAAATTAATTCCTGCGAGCCGTCGCGAGCGCGTCAGTAAAATCTCCGATGCGATCATCGCCCAAATTGGCGCCTTCGTGGGTACCCAGATCACGGTTGCTCTCATTGCTGGAATATTTATTTGGTTGATGGGTGCCATTGTTGGCGTTCCTTATTCGGCAGGTTTAGGAATGATTGTTTTCATCTGCGGTTTGATTCCACTTGTAGGACATTTTCTTGGTATGGCAATCGTGACTTTAGTTGCATTAACGCAATCAGTTACAACAGCGCTTATTGCATTGATCGCTTATGTCATATATGTACAACTAGAAAACTATGTACTGACCCCTCGTTTAATGCGTCGATCCTTGGCAATTCCTGGATTAGTGACAATTCTTTCTGCTCTCTTAGGAACCTCGCTCTTTGGTTTGGTAGGCGGATTACTTGCCGTTCCTATGGCAGCTGCTTTGCTCTTAATTTTGCGTGAAGTTGTTTACCCAACAGTGGAGAAACGCTAAAACTCTTCGGGTAGTGGGAGCGCATCGGGATTGACGACTACGCAAATTTCCGTCAGGACGCGATAGACAAATGGTTCACCAACCCAGAGATGTTTAGCCCCAAGGACTTCAATGACATGAGCGCGTGGAATAACGGAAAATTTTTCCCGCGCCGCTTTCGGTGATAAAAATTCATCATATTCTGGAACTAAACAGGTAATGGTTCGCGGGTCATCTTTCCAAGCCAAGAGTTCTTCGTTAGTTACACGCATCAGCGGTGGACTTAATAATATGTATCCTCGAATTCGTTTATCGTGCGCATGCTTTAACGCAATTTCCGTACCGAATGACCACCCCACGATCCATACGTTCTTCAACCCTAATTCGGTAAAACAAAAATCAATCGCCGCTTCGACGTCGAATTTCTCAGTGACGCTTCCGCCAAATTCACCTTCGCTCGTTCCACGCTCGCTGGTCGTACCTCGAGTGTTAAATCGCACGACAGTAATTCCAGCCATAGCGGGCAATCGATTCGCTGCTTTTTTATAAATATGGCTATCCATCATTCCGCCATGCGTTGGCAATGGATGAAAACAGAGGATCGCACGATCTGTCAGAGTTGAATCCGGATGGCTAGTTGCGCTTCCTCCGGATGAAACCGGCCGGGCAACCTCACCTACCAGGTTGAGGCCATCGGCGGTGTGAATAGTGATGGGAGTTCGAATAGCTGGCAAAACGGTGCTTGGCCGGATTACTGCTTTTACCTCAGACACGAAATCAGTTTAGTCTGTCGCCATGGCGCGAGTGAAAAAAAGTGAAACCTTCGAGAGTGTAGATCCACGAACGGGAAGAGTTATAGGCAAATATCCCCGAACGACTTCTGATGAGATTGCCGAGATAGTTGATCATGCACATGATGCTGCAGTTACCTGGAGCTCACTAAGTTTTGCACGGCGCAAGAAAATCCTACTTCGTTGGGCTGCCCATCTCACGCGCACTATTGATGAAGGTGCGCAGATCATCGCTGAAGAAACTGGTAAGCCATTGAGCGATGCACGACTTGAAGTAGGAATCACCATTGATCATATTTCGTGGGCAGCAAAAAAAGCCCGACACGTTTTAGAAACTACATATCGCCCTGCTGGTGCATTGATGTTCAACATGTCAGCACGCGTTGAGCGCTCTCCTTACGGAGTGATAGGTGTGATTGGACCATGGAACTATCCATTGTTTACCCCAATGGGATCAATTGCTTATGCGCTAGCAGCTGGCAATGCAGTTGTCTTTAAACCGAGTGAATACACCCCGGGAGTTGGGGTTTGGATCGCTAAAACGTTTGAACAATTTTCGCCATGCGAATTTCTTTTCACAACTGTCACAGGGTTGCCCGAAACTGGAAAGGCGCTCACCGAAAGTGGTGTCGACAAGATTTCATTTACTGGTTCAACGCGTACCGCGAAAAAGGTGGCGGAAACTTGTGCACAGCAGATGAAACCGTATGTTCTCGAGTGCGGTGGAAAAGATGCGATGTTAGTTGATCGTGATGCTGACATTGAAAAAGCTGCGGAAGCAATTCTCTGGTCGGCTATGGCAAATGCTGGTCAATCGTGTATTGGAGCAGAACGAGTGTACGTTCATCAATCGGTAGCAGCGCGATTGAAGCAAACGATCACTCAATTAGCTAGTGAGCTCACACCGGGTGATCACTACGGACCTGCCACGATGCCCTCGCAATTGAAAGTGATTGAGTCACACATCAAAGATGCGGTAAAACGTGGTGGAAAGTTTCTCATTGGCGACATTCACGCAGTTCAAGATCCCTATGTATCGCCGGTAATTATGGAAGATGTTCCGGAAGATTCGCTGGAAATGACGGAAGAAACTTTTGGTCCGACGTTAGTTATCAATACTGTGAAATCTATGTCCGAAGCAATTCTGCTCGCAAATAACTCACGATATGGTTTAGGTGCATCAGTCTGGTCAAAACGAAATGGCCACGCTATTGCCAGTCAATTGAGAGTCGGAATGGTCTCTGTTAACTCAGTATTCTCATTTGCGGCTGTTCCCTCAGTTCCATTTGGTGGCATCAATGACAGTGGAATTGGTCGAATTCATGGGCCAGAAGGGTTATTAGAAATGACCTACCCACGCACTGTGGTGAAAACGAGATTTCATATTCCACTCGTATTTACAACTTTTAAACGAAGTGCACGGGCAGATGCAACAATTATGTTCTTGATAAAACTTCTACACGGTCGCAAGCGTCGTTAATATTTAGGCGCATTGCGAGTGCGCTCTACTCGAGGCTTTCTTCGATCTCTCGCGCTCCAGCATGGCGAATGCCAATGTCGTCGCGAATCAACATCTTCTTCAATCCACGCAACGATATGTGGTGTGGCAAGTGGAATAAGTTGATCGCATCCTGGACATCGGTACGGTTTGGAAGAGCTAGAGCCCGTGATTTTTCGTACTCGATAAATGCCTTCTGCGTGTTCCTCAATAGTTTCACTGCTTGCTCGCGGTTCACGTTCAACCGGTTTAGCTCCGCGACGCTTTGGATGATTTCGTCGTGGACTCATAGCGATAGTCTAAGGCGTATGGAGAATTCGAGCCGATGACACAGATCTACGACATCGACATTCGAAACCTAACAAAGACATACGGTGAAATAACAGCCGTCGCCGGGATCGATCTCTCCGTTAAGCGCGGTGAGATATTCGCACTCCTTGGCCCTAACGGCGCTGGTAAGACAACGACCGTAGAAATTTTGGAAGGGTATCGAAAGAAAAGTAGTGGCGATATCTCAGTATTAGGGGCAGATCCCAGTGCATTCACTTCGATTAATCATGAACGTGAATGGCGAGAAAAAGTGGGAATAGTTTTACAAACATTAAGTAATGGTTTTGGTGATTTAACCGTTGCAGAGACGGTGCACCATTATGCGAAGTTTTACTCCCAGCCGCGAGATCCAGAGTTCACGATTGAGGAAGTAGGGCTCTCCGATAAACGCGATGAGAAAATCCGCACTCTCTCTGGTGGGCAACAGCGAAGACTTGATGTTGCGCTCGGCATTATCGGAAATCCGCAATTGCTCTTTCTTGATGAACCCACCACGGGTTTTGATCCAGAAGCACGTCGGGCTTTTTGGCTCTTAATTCGTAAATTGCGTGACGAAGGGACAACGATTCTCCTCACTACTCATTATTTAGAAGAAGCCGAAGCGCTTGCCGATCGAGTTGCCGTCATCGTCGCCGGAAAGATTGTTGATATCGCCACGCCAGCAACGCTGGGTAATCGGCATCAATCATTGACGGAGGTGTCGTATTTTCATCATGGCCAGCGCCAGGTAATAAATACAGCAACGCCTACTGCTGAAATTGCTCGGCTCTCAGGCGAATTTTCTGGCGAAATACCAGAGCTCATAGTCAAGCGACCCACTTTGGAAGATATTTATCTTCAGATGATTGGTAATCAATCATGAAAAAGACTCTCACTCTTGGCTACGCTCGAGGCTTACTTGAAATTAAGCAATTCAATCGACAACGAGAATCTGTAGTCTTCACCATTGCGTTTCCTGTCATCTTGCTATTTATTTTTGGTTCCGTATTTAAAAATGAGATCGCACCTGGCGTCCAATTTAGCCAATATTTTGTCGCCGGAATGATTGCCTCCGGATTAGTAAATTCTGGTTTTCAACAAATTGCCATCATGATTCCTGTTGAACGAGATTTAGGAACACTTAAACGTTTACGTGGTACGCCTATGCCCGCGGCAGCTTTTTTTATTGGTAAAGCAATCCAAGTGCTCTACTCCATGGCGCTGCAATTAATTCTCCTCATGGTGTGTGGAACTCTATTTTTCCATCTTCAATTACCGAACGATCGTGATCGATGGTTGACTTTTGCTTGGTTGATTATTCTCGGTACGGCGGTGGCGACTGTTTTAGGAATCGCATTTTCCAGCGTTCCTAAGAGTGGTCGGGGCGCATCAGCCATAGTCTCACCAGTCGTCATCATTTTGCAGTTTTTTAGTGGCGTCTTTTTCATTTTCACTCAATTACCGCAGTGGATGCAACACGTTGCCGCGCTCTTTCCATTGAAATGGCTCACTCAAGGGATGCGTTATGTGTTTCTCCCCGACTCTTTTGCCACTCAAGAAGCAGCTCACTCATGGGAAATGAACCGAATAATCGCTAATTTAGCTCTCTGGTTAATCGTGGGGACCTTTCTTGCAATCAGAACGTTTCGGTGGAGTTCGGATAAATAATGAGAAAACTTTTCGCCGTAGTTTTCGTATGTGGATTGATTGCGTTCTCGCCTAATGCGCAGGCGAAAACTCCGAAAAAAACTGCCACACCAATTCCTTCACCATCAGCGAAATGGCCACCGCAAGGATTTATTGAAAAAGATGGCGTGTATGCGACGATTCCTACGATGAAAGAATTTGTGGGAATTCTTTCGGCAAAGTCGACCCTTGCCTCAGATATCAAACTCTGTAGCAAATACGCCTGTGGTGCGGTTACGGTCGCTTCGGAGAGAGCGTGTCAATGGTGGGAAGTGAAATCTGTAATTTATCGAACAGATGGCGATGGTAAAACGGCGGTAGGAAAATTACTGACCATTGCTAAAGGAACAACCACTCGAGAATTACGCACCATATTAATGGTGAGTCGAGAGCCACTCGCTGATGGTGTCACTGTGGGTGGAATACGCGTGTATTGCCAACGCGGCGCAACGATTATCCCGTATCCCACTAATAGTTATGAACCGCTCACTAACGGTTAGCGCCGGGAACCCAAAGTTGATCGCCGAGTTCACGATTTTCATATCGAGCAAGTACAAAAAGTAAGTCGCTTAAACGATTGAGATATTTCGCAGTTGTGCCATTAACACCAGTACCAAAGGCATGAATTGCTGCCCATGTGCGTCGTTCCGCGCGACGAACAACGGTTCGTGCGACATGTAGATGTGCCGATGCTGGTGTTCCTGATGGAAGGACAAACGATCGAAGTTCGGCGAGATTGGCGTTGTATTTATCGATCTGCGCCTCTAAGTAGGTAACTTGCGATTCCAACACGCGTAACGGTTCATGTTCTGGCGCATCAACGACTGGCGTACATAAATCTGCACCAACATCAAAAAGATCATTTTGAATTCGAACGAGCAAGGCGCGAATATCATCTGATAATTCTGTAATCGTTAAGACGACGCCGATCGTTGAATTTGCTTCATCAACAGTGGCATACGCTTCAAGTCGTGGATCATTTTTCGAGGTCCGACTCATATCCCCGAGTGAGGTTGAGCCATCATCACCTGTTTTTGTGTAGATCCGCGTTAGATTCACCATAGGCTCAGCCTAAATCAGTTATTAGGTTTCGACCAATCCAAACGGAATAATCAGCCCAATGGAGGTGGCGATGAACGATCGATTTAAAGTCGTTGGTGGCGCACATCTTCAGGGCGATGTTTCGATAACAGGCGCTAAAAATTCCGTCTTGAAACTGATGGCTGCATCGCTTCTTGCAACCGGAAAAACCACTATTACAAATGTTCCAAATATTGCAGATGTTGACATCATGTCAGAGTTATTAACTCGACTTGGTTGTCATACCAATTACGACCGCAATCAAGCGCACGTCACAATCGATGTACCAGAAAAACTTGGCCATCGAGCCGAATACGACTTGGTGAGAAAGATGCGCGCATCGATCAATGTACTCGGACCGCTTGTGGCAAAACTAGGCAGAGCCGAGGTTGCACTTCCGGGCGGTGATGCCATTGGATCGCGAGGATTAGATTTTCATATTAAGGGTCTCACTGAACTTGGTGCGCAAGCACATAATGAACATGGCTATGTCATCGCTGAAGCGCCGGCTGGTTTACGCGGCGCAGCAATTACTTTAGATTTTCCAAGCGTTGGTGCTACGGAAAATATTATGACTGCGGCAGTACTTGCTACTGGTACCACTACGCTCGATAACGCTGCGCGTGAACCCGATATTGTTGATTTAGGTAATTTCCTTTTATCCATGGGTGCAGATATTTCCGGACTCGGCACACCAACGATCACTATTCACGGTGTACGTTCGCTTCGCCCGACAACTCATGCAACCCTTCCTGATCGGATTGTTACTGGAACATGGGCATTTGCTGCTGCGATTACCCAAGGTGATATCTCAATTCATCACTGCAACCCTGATCATTTAGAAGTACCGCTAGAAAAACTCGTCGCTGCTGGTGCGGTAATAACATCGATCAAAGATGGTATTCGCGTCAAAATGGATCGCAGACCGAGCGCAGTTGATGTGGCTACGCTTCCCTATCCAGGTTTTCCTACTGATTTACAGCCCTTGATAATCACAATGAACTCCATCGCTGATGGCGATGCGCTCGTAACTGAAAATGTTTTTGAAGGTCGTTTTATGTTTGTCAACGAATTAATGAGATTGGGAGCAAAAATTCGCGTTGATGGTCATCACGCTGCCATTACGGGAATTTCACAACTTTCATCGGCACCAGTAGTTGCAACCGATATTCGCGCTGGCGCTGGGCTTGTTATTGCCGGGTTGGTAGCCGATGGTACGACCGTAATCGAAGGCGCATTCCATGTTGATCGTGGTTACCCACATTTTGCCGAGCAATTGCGATCACTCGGCGCTGATGTCACACGAGTGAGTTAATCAACGCTTTCGGTAAGAATGGACACTCGATTTTTTGCCACTGAGAGAAAACCACCGTGGACAGAAAATTCTTCTACGCCGTTATCGCTCTTAATCGACACAGTGCCATCCACCAATACACCTAACAATGGCGTGTGATGAGGGAGAATTCCTAGATCACCTTCCAATGTTCGAGCAGAGACCATCGTCGCTTCGCCCGACCAGACTCGTCTCTCGGGCGAAACTAATTCGACGTGAAGTTTCTCTGATGCCACGTTATGCCTTGGCTAGCTCTGCTGCTTTACGTTCGACGTCATCAAGACCACCGCACATAAAGAATGCTTGTTCTGGAATATGGTCATAGTCGCCATTTGCCAGCGCATCAAAAGCCGCAATCGTTTCGGAGAGCGGAACAAATGATCCTTCAATACCTGTGAAGACTTTTGCTACGAAGGTATTTTGTGAGAGGAATCGCTGAATACGTCGAGCACGACCGACCAGAATTCGATCCTCTTCCGAAAGTTCGTCAATACCGAGAATTGCGATGATGTCTTGCAGATCCTTATAACGCT
>CAZQWU010000025.1:0-17000 GCA_964597305.1 uncultured Bifidobacterium sp. | reverse complement strand
GATGATGCTCATATTTATTGCACACCAGATCAAATGCCAGGTGAACTCGATAGTTTATTAACGTTCGTTTTAAATCTCTTACGAGATTATGGTTTGGAAGATTTTTATCTTGAACTCTCGACAAAAAATCCAGAGAAATTTGTTGGTGGTGATCGAGAATGGGAAGTTGCAACGGAAACTCTTCGTCAAGCGGCACAGAAACAAAATCTTGAATTGGTCCTCGATCCAGGCGGTGCCGCATTCTATGGACCAAAAATCTCAGTCCAAGCAAAGGATGCAATTGGCAGAACCTGGCAAATGTCAACCATTCAAGTAGATTTCCAACTCCCACAACGATTTGAATTGGAATATGCCGCCTCGGACGGGTCTCGACAGCGGCCAGTCATGATTCATCGCGCGCTCTTTGGTTCTATTGAACGTTTCTTCGGCGTATTAACAGAGCATTATGCAGGAGCATTTCCGCCATGGCTTGCGCCAGTTCAAGTCCGAGCTATACCTGTAGCAGAAGCATTCAATGAATATCTTGATGGTGTTGTGGCGAAAATGCGTCATGCGGGAATTCGCGCCGAACTCGACAACTCCGATGACCGTATGCAAAAGAAAATTCGCAATGCACAAGCAGAGAAAATTCCCTTTATGGTCATTGCGGGCGAAGAAGATCAAAAATCAAGTGCTGTCTCATTTCGATATCGAAATGGTGAACAAAAGAATGGAATTCCCATCGCAGAAGCGATCGATGAAATTCGCAGAGCGATAGATACCCGTGCTCAGGTTTAACAGTATTTGGGTTGGAGAAATACGATGACTGAACTACCAGAGCCAGGTATAACAGGACCAGGTTTAACAGAGCCAGGTTTAATTGGTGGCGCAGGTATGCCAGATGCGTGGCAGCGAATGTGGGCGCCACATCGCATGGCGTATCTCACGGGGGAGAATCGACCACTATCAGGAAATGATGTCGTCTGCCCTTTTTGCCGAATACCGTCACTTAGCAACGAAGAAGGGTTAATTGTTGCGCGAGGTGCGCAAGTGTACGTCGTGATGAATCTTTATCCTTACAACGCTGGCCATCTCTTAATTTGCGCAAACCGACATGTCGCTGATTTGACTGATCTCACCGAGTCAGAGCGCAACGAAATGAGTGAATTTACCGCTAAGGCAATGCGTGCCTTGCGAAAAGTCTCTCACCCTGCCGGTTTTAATCTTGGAATGAATCAAGGTGCAATTTCAGGTGCTGGCGTTGCTGATCATATTCACCACCATGTAGTTCCACGGTGGGCCGGGGATGCAAATTTCATGCCTATCATTGGCCAAACTAAAGTTCTGCCACAGTTATTGCAGACCACGCGCGAAGCGATAGCTAACGCGTGGGAGTAATTAATGCGTGGGAATAATTATTGCCTGGATGAAACTACGTTAATAATTTTCGTTACTTCATTAAGACCTATTCCATAACCGGGTTGGCGTCGATCGCAGACAATTGGCAGAGCTGGAAAAGTCAATCCATCTTGTACGCCTGATAAACCAAACTCCTCACATCGCTCCACATACTCTGTTCGAAAATCACTGACGATGTCTATTAATTCCTGATCGGCGGATGCATATGTAGGTGGAGTTGTGGAGTAATCAATCGTTGAATGATCATCGAGTGAAATAACGCCACACGGCTTACCTAATTCATTATGAAGAATTAGATAGGGAGTAATTACAGGATCAAGTACACGTTCACAAATGAGGATAATGTCATCGAAATCGACATCTCCTTCTGTTAAACCGGTGATCAAGATTGCGCGTGGCAATTGATACTCCGCAGCAATACTCCATGCAGCGATCAATTGCGGATCGACTCCGATTTGCGCATGGATACAGAAAAAAGTGAGATCACTTTTAACAGCCAGATCGGCTATCGCAGATGAAAATTCGCGCGCAGGCTCATCGGTAATAATTGTCGTTGCTTCAATCGAGAGAAAGTCAGCAATGGCAGCAAGGTCGCATTCAGAGCGACCAATGAGCGCAAACGTCAGACTTGGGCTTGTCATAGAGGTCAGCCTACGATGTACCCAATGTTGCGCATTCCTTTGAAAGCCCCGGTAACGCGAGCGATTACGCCAATCTGTCGCGCAGCGCTTGCGCTGGGTATCACGCCGAATCAAATTACTGTTGTGGGTGGTATCGGCGTGTGGGTTTCGGCGCTCTGGGCTTTTCCGACAGGCAAGTTATTTCTCGGAACCATCGTTGTAACGCTCTTTGTTCTCTCTGATTTATTTGACGGAACAATGGCGCGGCTTTCAGATCAAGGAGCAAGTCGTTGGGGTGCGCTCCTTGATGCGACGATCGACCGCATCTCTGATGCTGCAATCATGGGAGGTGTCGTTCTCTATCTTGTTGCTCTCGATGATCGGCTTGCGCCGGTTGCGGTGATTGCACTGGTAGCTGGCTTTCTCGTTTCTTACATAAAGGCGAAAGCAGAATCTTTAGATATTGCATGTGAAGGTGGTTTTGCGGAGCGAACGGAGCGACTCATCATCGCGTTGGTAAGCACTGGCTTCACTGGTTTAGGTGTGCCGTACATCATGGCAATTGGAATGATTTTCTTAGCAGCTAGTAGCACCTTTACTGTCTGCCAACGACTGATCATCGTGTACCGGGGAAGTCGATAGCGCCATGGCACGCTCGAAAAAATCATATGTTATTGATGGTGCAACGTATGTGCTCTACTCGATTGCGTGGCGATCGTTTCGTATGCTTCCGAAAGACACCGCTTATCAGTTTGCAGAATTATTCGGTCGATATTTAGTGAAGAGAAATATTAAGCAAGTACGACGATTACGAAGCAACTTAGCACGTGTCAAACCAGAGCTCTCGAGCGAAAATCTTGAAGAACTTGTGAAAGCGGGCATGGAAAGTTACATGCGTTATTGGTGCGACACTTTTCGTTTTTCTGATTGGGATAAAACTTCCATTCAGAAAAATGTTGAGGTCATTCACGGAGAGTATTTCTATGAACCCCTCAATAGCGGCAAGGGGTTAATCGTCTCCTTACCCCATGCGGGAAATTGGGATCATGCAGGTGCTTACTTTTGTTCACAGGGATATGAGCTAGTAACGGTGGCAGAGCATTTAAAACCAGACCGACTCTTTCGAAAATTTCTTGCCCACCGACAACGGATGGGTATGGAGGTCCTTGATCTGGATAATCGAGTCTCCGCAATTCTTGCTCAACGTTTGCGAGCAGGAAAATTGGTTGCTCTCGTAGCAGATCGTGACCTCTCACAATCTGGTATCGATGTGAAATTTTTTGATGGGATTGCGCGCATGCCGGCTGGCCCTGCAGTTCTTGCATTACAAACGGGCGTAAGTTTGATTACAGCGTTCACTTCATATACCGACAATGGTTTGCGCATCGAATTTGATAAACCAATTCCCATTCCTCATGGAGCTCGAGAAGAACAAATTCGATTGATGACACAAGAGTGTGCAGACAGATTTGCGTCTCATATTTCTCTTCATCCCACCGATTGGCACATGTTGCAACGGATCTGGGTCGATGGCGATTTTCGTGAACGAACGATGAGCACAGAATGAGGCCATCACCATGAAGTCGAGAAAAATGAAAATTGGGATGGTCTCTCCCTATGCCTGGGATACCCCGGGTGGCGTACAAATTCATATCCGCGACTTAGCTAAATACTTCATCGCCCAAGGTCACGAAGTCTCTGTCCTTGCCCCTGTTGCTCATGAAGAATCTGTTTCAGAAAAATTTGTCGTTCCAGCAGGTAAACCCATTCCAGTTCCGTATAACGGAGCTGTTGCGCGAGTACTTTTTGGGCCGGTGGCAGCATCACGAGTTCGTCAATGGATTAGCGCCAATGATTTTGATGTGCTGCATCTACATGAACCTGCAATTCCTTCGCTATCACTTCTCGCATGTTGGAGCGCTGAAGGCCCCATGGTGGGAACATTTCATGCTGGTGCTGCGCGACAACGAGTTGCTTTTGCCATCGCACCGATTATTGAGCCTGTCATCGAAAAACTTTCGGCGCGAATTGCTGTCAGCGAGGTTGCTCGCGAAACTTTGCGCGCTAACCTTGAAACCGAATCAGTCGTAATTCCTAATGGAATAGACGTCAACAATTTTCGCCACGGTGAACTTTCTCCCGATTGGTCGCGACCCAACACCATTGGATTTATTGGTCGATTTGATGAACCGCGAAAAGGGTTACCAATACTCCTTGCGGCGCTACCTGAAATTGCGCGAACGATTCCCGATATACGCATCATGATCGCCGGACCAGGTGAAGGTCTTGAATTAACACAGAGCGTCTCGCCGCATCTTCGAAACGCGTTGACATTCCTCGGTCGAATTAGTGAAACTGATAAGGCAGCACTATTACGTTCTATTTCACTGTACGTTGCGCCAAATACCGGTGGCGAATCATTTGGAATTATTTTGACCGAAGCAATGGCCGCAGGCACAGCCGTTGTGGCAAGTGACATCCCTGCTTTTAGAGACGTTCTTGGACATGGTAGTTATGGCGCGCTATTTACGAATGAAGATTCCTTACATTTGGCAGGAGTGATAACTGATTTGTTAAGTAATCCGCAACGTCGAGAATCTCTTGCGCGAGCTGGTCAGGCAGCGGCTATTCGATATGACTGGCGTGAAGTAGCCGAGCAAATTCTCGATGTGTATTCAATGTCATTAACCGGACGCGACAAAGTTACACTCGCATCTGAGACCCGAGCGTGGAATCGACTCTTCAAATGAAATTAGCGATTACATTTCTTGTACTTCTATTACTTCTTGCCTGGTATCTCTCGTTTAGCGCATCTCGATTAGATCGTCTCCATCATCGAGTCGAGACGTCGTGGGCTAATCTTGATGCAGCATTACAACGACGCGCGGCGCTCGCGTTAGAAATAGCGCACCTTCCGGAGGTGGATCCAGCAACCAACCTCTTACTCACAGGCGCTGCATATTCAGCTCGGGAGGCAGATATCGAAGAACGAAATGAAGCAGAGAGCGCGCTCTCCGAATCACTCAAACTCCTTACCCTTGGCAGCGATTTACCATCACTGTATCCGGAGATATTTGGCAAATTAGCGGATGTGACAGATCGAGTGAAACTGGCGATTGGGATCCACTTAGAGGCTGTTGCGACTACGCAAAAAGTGCGATCAAAATTAGTCTTTCGAGTATTTCGATTGGCTGGAACTGCACCACTTCCGATAACCCATGCTTTTGAAAATGATGTCATTGGATAAAAGTTGCACAAGAATTTCTTGAAAGAAGGTTTGATGTGAATGTGCGACGAGGTTTGATCTCACTCCTCACTTCTGCGCTCTTGATTGGAGTGACAAGTTGCGCGGCTTTTCCCTCACGCGGTCTAGCTCAACCTACTCACTCCTTTACCGGCCTTGCCGGAGATGATGGTCCTGTACTTGCCGTAAAAATTGATGACACCAACCCAGCACATCCACAAGTAGGAATAGATAAGGCAGATGTCGTTTATGTTGAACAAGTCGAAGCTGGCCTTACCAGAATTCTCGCCATATTTTCCTCAACAATTCCTGATCTCATTGGACCAATTCGTTCTGTGAGAATTAGCGATATCGATCTTTTATCGCAATATGGAAAAGTGGGTTTTGCTTATAGTGGCGCACAATCAAAAATGCGTCCTGTAGTTAAGGCTGCTAACCTGATTGATTTAGGTGCAGAACGTAACCCACCAACAATTTATACTCGCGATCCTCAGCGACCATCTCCGGTTGACATGATCCTGCGAGCTCCAGAACTCATGGCAAAAGCGAAAACTCGGTACGGTTCAGAAATAGTTTCATCACACTTCATGGGCTGGAAATTCGGAAAGAAACCTTCAGGCGGAATTCCCGTATCGTCCATCACCATTCACTGGCCCAATGCTCAATATGAGGCGCGATGGTCAGCGAGTGAACGTCGATGGCTGTTGTCACATAACGGTCACGCTGATATCGATACTTCAGGAAAACAATTGGGCTCACCAACTCTGGTCATTCAAAAAGTTCTTATTACTCCTTCTAGCTACGGCGATAAATTCGGTGGAGTTACACCGTTAAGCCAGACCGTCGGTTCGGGAAGTGGATATTTATTGCGCGATGGAGAGATCTTTACTCTTACGTGGCAGAGGTCAACGCCAGATGTTCCAACGACATGGCGAATCGATGGATCTGATGCGAGTTTCTCACCAGGGCAGATTTGGTTCATGTTGACCGATCGCGAGCCAACCATTCGCGCAATCGAACAGGCAACCCCGGAGGCGAGCCCGACAAAATCAAAGTAGACTTCGGTCTTCCAAAAGAGGCTTAGATATTTAAGGGAGTCTGTTGTGTCAGAGA
Source organism: uncultured Bifidobacterium sp. (assembly GCA_964597305.1). Lineage (GTDB taxonomy): Bacteria > Actinomycetota > Actinomycetes > Nanopelagicales > Nanopelagicaceae > UBA7398. The sequence continues at coordinate 10,625 of CAZQWU010000025.1, read as the reverse complement.
AAAACGTCACCGGAACTGCTCGCGTCAAACGCGGAATGGCAGAAATGCTCAAAGGTGGCGTCATCATGGATGTGGTGAACGCTGAGCAAGCCAAGATTGCAGAAAATGCAGGTGCAGTTGCAGTAATGGCCCTAGAACGCGTTCCAGCAGATATTCGCGCGCAAGGTGGCGTTGCTCGAATGTCAGATCCCGACATGATCGATGCAATCCAAGCCACAGTCTCGATACCAGTAATGGCGAAAGCTCGCATTGGTCATTTCGTTGAAGCCCAAATTTTGCAGAGCATTGGCGTTGATTACATTGATGAGTCGGAAGTTCTTACTCCAGCAGACTATTCCCATCACATCGACAAATGGGCCTTTACTGTTCCGTTTGTCTGCGGAGCTACCAATTTAGGAGAAGCGCTCCGTCGCATCAATGAAGGTGCCGCCATGATCCGATCTAAAGGAGAAGCGGGAACGGGCGATGTCTCAAACGCAACGACGCATATGCGAAGTATTTCTGGCGAAATAAGAAAACTGTCGTCGATGCGCGATGATGAACTTTATGTTGCTGCAAAAGAATTGCAAGCGCCTTACGAGTTAGTAAAAGAAGTTGCTGCGACTGGCAAACTGCCGGTGGTTCTCTTTACAGCAGGCGGTATTGCAACGCCAGCTGATGCGGCGATGATGATGCAATTAGGCGCGGATGGAGTATTTGTTGGTTCAGGTATTTTTAAATCGGGTAATCCAGAGCAACGCGCTGCAGCGATAGTCAAAGCAGTTACATTTTTTGATGATGCAAAAGTTATCGCTGAAGTGTCACGTGGTTTAGGCGAGGCGATGGTGGGAATTAACGTTGCCGATATTCCCGTACCGCATCGTCTTGCGGAGCGTGGTTGGTAAGTGAGAGTTGGAGTTCTTTCACTCCAAGGTGATGTACGAGAACACGCACAGTCCCTCAGTGATTGTGGCGTTACCTCGATTTATGTACGCAGACCTGCAGAGTTAGCAACCGTTGATGCGCTCGTCATTCCAGGCGGAGAATCTACGACGATCGCAAAATTAGCGAGAATTTTTAATATTTTTGATCCTATTCAAGATCGAATTCGACGTGGAATGCCGGTTTATGGTTCCTGCGCCGGAATGATTTTGTTGGCTGATCGCGTCCGTGATGCAATCGAAGGTCAAGAAACTTTTGGTGGTCTTGACGTCACAGTTCGCCGTAATGCCTTTGGTCGACAGGTTGATTCTTTCGAGACTGACCTAGCTTTTCAAGGAATTACCCAACCACCAGTACGTGCGGTTTTTATTCGTGCGCCATGGGTAGAAGAAGTAGGTCCCAATGTAGAAGTTCTCGCAGAAATTGATGGCCATCCAGTGGCAGTGCGATCAGGTTCACTTTTTGCGACATCGTTCCATCCTGAACTGACGGGCGATGCGCGTATCCATCGATTCTTTATTGATGTGGTCTGCGCAAGTGCTACGCGCAAGGTTTCATAATGTCTGGTCACTCCAAATGGGCAACCACAAAACATAAAAAAGCGATTATTGATTCTCGCCGTGCGAAGGCATTCGCAAAATTAATAAAAGGAATCGAAGTTGCTGCACGCACTGGTGGCGCTGATATTTCAGGAAACCCAACTCTCTATGACGCCATAACAAAAGCAAAGAAAAGTTCTGTTCCCTCTGACAATATTGAACGAGCAATCAAACGTGGTGCCGGTCTGGAATCTGGTGGTGCACATTGGGAAACGATCATGTATGAAGGGTATGGTCCATCCGGGGTAGCGTTACTTATTGAATGTCTTTCAGATAATCGAAATCGTGCGGCCTCCGAAGTTCGCGTCGCTGTTACTCGAAACGGTGGATCGATGGCAGATCCCGGATCGGTTTCCTATCTTTTTTCACGAAAAGGGGTTGTCATCGTCAAAAAGTCGCAATCGCACGGAACGTTGACTGAAGATCGAGTGGTGGAAATAGTGCTGGATGCTGGCGCCGAGGAAGTAAATGATCTAGGCGATAGTTTTGAAATTGTTAGCGATCCGAGTGACCTAATCTCGGTACGTTCTGCGCTACAGGCAGAGAACTGTGACTATGAATCTGCTGAGACATCGTTTTTGCCAAGTATGTCAATTCCACTTGACGGTGAATCAGCGAAGAAAGTGTTTTCATTAATCGAGGCAATTGAAGACCTCGATGACGTGCAGAATGTTTACGGTAATTTCGATGTCTCCGATGACGTGATGGCGAGCCTTAATTAAGTAATTTAATGCCTTCAATAGGCTGGGGTAGTGCGAATACTTGGCGTTGACCCTGGACTTACTCGATGTGGAATTGGTGTCATTGAGGGACATAACCATTCCTCTCTCACCATGGTCGATGTCGGCGTTATTCGAACGCAATCTGATTCACCAATAGAAGTACGCCTTCTCCACCTTGAACGTGAGTTACAAGATTGGATTCAAAAAAGTAAACCGGATGTGATAGCGATAGAACGAGTTTTTTCTCAACTGAATGTGAAGACTGCTATGGCTACCGGACAAGCTGCCGGTGTTGCTCTTCTCATCGCAGCTCGAAGTGGAATTCCGGTAGTGATGCATACACCGAGTGAGGTTAAGGCTGCGGTAACCGGTTCGGGTCGAGCGGATAAGAAACAAGTAGCCCAGATGGTGAAGAAGTTGTTACGACTTAAAACGATTCCGCAGCCCGTTGATAGTACTGATGCGTTGGCATTGGCTATCTGTCATTATTGGCGCGGCAATGGAAATGCCCGACTTGCACAGGCAGTAGCGAAAGAGAGAGCGCGAAGGAAATGATTGCCTCGTTATCAGGAGTGGTTGCTAGCGTTGCCATAAACCAGATCGTGGTTGATGTATCAGGTGTTGGCTATCGCATTCATGTCACACCGGTATTGGCATCCTCGGTGTCCGTAGGGGAGAAACTAAACCTCCATACCTCTCAGATCGTTCGCGAAGATTCCATCTCACTTTTTGGTTTTGCCGACTTCCATTCACGAGATTTCTTTGAGCTACTTTTAACAGTGAGTGGCGTAGGGCCACGAGTTGCGCTTTCAATGTTAAGTGCATTTTCACCGGAGGATATTGCGGATGCGATTGTCAGTGATAGCCCGCATATTCTTGAAAAAATACCAGGAATTGGCAAGAAAGTTGCATCACGTCTCATTCTTGAGTTACGAGATAAAGTCAGCGGTAAAACTCTTCAATCGAAATCCACGACACAACAAAACTGGTCAGAACAATTACTCGCGGCACTTACCGGTCTTGGCTATAAAAATAAGGATGCAGAACGAGCCATTGAGCGAGTGAAATCATCGCTAGGTGACAAAGCAGGCGATCGAGAGCTGTCAGAACTACTCAAAATGTCGCTCAGTAACGCAGCGGAGTAATGGTGTCTACCTCTTCTCATTCAGGCAATTCCAATTCACGAGATACCAATTCACGAGATCCGATATTGGATGCACATGCAACTGTAGAAGAGCAATCACTTGAAAGCGCGCTGCGCCCTACAGGCCTTGCTGACTTTGTTGGCCAACAACGCGTTAAAGATCAAGTCGATTTATTATTACGCGCAGCGCGAGAACGATCTGCGCCAGCAGATCATATTTTGTTATCAGGACCGCCCGGTCTAGGAAAAACTACCTTGGCAATGATTGTTGCCAGTGAGATGTCAGCACCTATTCGTATAACGAGTGGACCAGCAATTACTCATGCTGGCGATCTCGCTTCAATTCTCTCGTCATTAACGGAGGGAGAAGTTCTCTTCCTCGATGAAATTCATCGAATGGCAAGACCTGCTGAAGAGATGTTGTACATGGCGATGGAAGATTTTCGCGTCGATGTCATTGTGGGCAAAGGACCTGGCGCAACTGCTATTCCGCTCCAACTACCTCACTTCACGCTAGTTGGAGCTACAACGCGTGCAGGATTATTACCAGCGCCACTTCGCGATCGGTTTGGATTTACTGCCCACTTAGATTTTTATCAGGATTCAGATATCTGCGACATTATTTCTCGCAGCGCCTCTTTATTGAATATTTCAATATCTGGCGGAGCAGTGAATGAAATAGGAAGGCGCTCTCGGGGTACGCCACGAATTGCAAATCGATTATTACGGCGAGTTCGCGACTATGCACAAGTTCATGGCGATGGTGGTATTGATCTTGAACATGCCCAGAACGCGCTCACCATGTACGAAGTTGATGACTTTGGCTTGGATCGACTCGATGTTGCAGTTCTCACTGCGATGATTGAGAAATTTAATGGCGGACCAGTGGGGCTATCGACGCTGGCAATTGCAGTGGGTGAGGAGATGGAAACTGTCGAGGCGGTTGCAGAACCATTCTTAGTACGAGCAGGATTTATCGCTCGATCTCCGCGTGGTCGTATCGCAACGCCGGCAGCATGGCGCCATCTTGGCAAAATTCCACCGGAGAGCACTCCAACCATTTTCGACATGCCTGGCGAAGATGCCTAGACTGCGCTCTCATGTCTATGCCTCATAGCAGAACCTCTTCACATGGCCACGCTGGTCGAACTATCGGCATTCTTTTTCTTTCGATCGTCGCGCTTTTTGCGATCGCATTCGTTCAAGGTGCAACTGCGGTCAAGTTAGGGCTCGATCTTCGAGGAGGAACGAGCGTCACTCTTCAACCTCGTATCGCTCCTGGCGAAACCGGAAAAGTGACGAGCGATGCTATTGATCAAGCGGTAGGAATTATTCGCCAACGTGTCAACTCACTTGGCGTTGCTGAGGCAGAAGTTGCTTCACAAGGAAGTGGTGTCAATCGTCAGATTGTGATCTCCGTGCCTGGAGAAACTGGCCGACGAGTTGTGGAATTAGTGGGCCAAACTGCTGAACTGCGCTTCCGACAAGTTCTTGCTGAAGGAACTGCGAATGCAAAGTCACTCTCCAGCGATACCGCCACCGCAACGCTACCTGCGGGGGTAACAGCAGATGCCGCAGCGAAATTTGCAGCTCTCGATTGTTCGATAGCGACCAATCGACAGACATCAGGTGGTGATGATCCAGCAGCAACAATTGTTGCCTGTGATCGTGCTGGTATTAATAAATATGTATTAGCGCCGGCTGAAGTTGTCGGTCGCGATGTTGCCAAGGCAGCGGCGACGATTGACCAACAAGGCGCGGCCGGTTGGTATGTACTTCTCAATTTCACCAATGAAGGTACGTCGAAATTTGGCGCATTGACCACGCGCGTTGTCAGTTTGGTAACGCCACAAAATCAAGTAGCAATCGTTCTCGACGGGTTAGTTGTTTCAGCGCCGCGCATTAACGAGGCCATCACCGCGGGAAATGCGCAAATTACCGGTAGCTTCACTCAAACCGATGCAACAGATCTAGCAAATGTTTTGAAATATGGTGCACTGCCATTGGCGTTTGATCGTGGCGAAGTTCAACAGATTTCACCAACGTTAGGTAATGATCAACTCCATGGCGGACTTCTCGCCGGCGGAATTGGGTTATTACTCGTTGTGCTTTATTCACTCCTGTATTACCGCGGTCTTGGCTTGGTCTCGGTAGGTTCTTTATTAGTTGCTTCAGCCATCATGTACGCGCTCTTCTTAGTGTTGGGCGAAACGATTGGCTTCACCTTAACTCTGGCAGGAATTGCGGGTGCAATTGTGTCGATCGGTATTACTGCCGACTCGTTCATTGTGTACTTCGAGCGGTTACGAGATGAAGTCCGAGAGGGACGATCTCTGCGATCTGCAGTTGAAACAGGATGGGCGAGAGCTCGACGCACCATTGTTGTCGCTGACTTGGTTTCGATGATTGCAGCAGTTCTGCTCTATGTCTTTGCCGTTGGTGGCGTCCGAGGTTTTGCCTTCACATTAGGACTAACAACTGTGGTCGACCTCATTGTGGTCTTCTTCTTTACGAAGCCATTATTAACTTTGCTTGCATCGCGGCATTTCTTTGCGAGCGGGCATTCCTTGAGTGGATTTTCACAACGAAGCCTTGGAGTTTCTCAAGCAAAGGATGGTGAGTGAGATGGCATCACTATCGGGAATTGGCGGTCGCCTTTATCGCGGTGAAACATCAATTGATTTCATTGGTAAACGACGTCGTTGGTATGCACTCTCTGGCTTGTTAATTCTCGCGTCAGTCCTCGCTTTGGGCTTGCAGGGTCTCAAACTTGGTATTGAATTTAAAGGTGGATCAGCATTTACCGTAACCTCACCAACAGTCTCGGTAGAAGCCGCCCGCCAAGCAGTGTCAGCAGCCGGTGTTACCTCGGAAGCTATTGTGCAGACAGTTGGCAATAACAAATTGCGGATACAAACTGGATCACTTGATAATGCAACAACAAATGCTGTTCAGGATGCACTCGCTGCCACATTTAAGGTAACCGTGGAATCTATTGATACACAAAGCATCGGACCATCATGGGGCAAAGAGATCACTCGAAAAGCGGTGTATGGTCTCATCGGATTTATTGTTGTCGTGATGTTGTATCTTGCGATGGCATTTGAACCAAAGATGGCGTTCTCGGCGATCGTTGCGGTTATCCATGACGTTTTCATTACTGTGGGAATATATGCATTAGTGGGCTTTGACGTTACGCCGGCAACGGTTATCGGTTTCCTCACGATCTTGGGGTATTCGCTCTATGACACCGTGGTGGTCTTCGACAAAGTGCGAGAAAATACGCGAACTATTACATCGGCGTCGAAGATGACCTATTCGCAAGCGGCAAATCTTGCAGTGAATCAAACTCTCGTTCGGTCGTTTAATACCTCACTCATTGCTTTGTTACCTGTGGGATCTATCTTGTTTGTTGGTGCAGGTCTCCTTGGCGCTGGAACATTAAAAGATCTCAGCCTGGCTCTCTTTATTGGTCTGGCAACAGGAACATACTCATCGATATTTATCGCTACGCCACTTTTAGCGCAACTGCGCGAACGTGAACCTGCAATGCAAGCGCTACACAAACGCGTTGCGGCACGTGGTGGGGCAGCCGCACCAGCAATGTCGAATGTCGCCCAGGGCCTATCGACTCCGGTCGCAACAACGGTTTTTGATGGTCCACGTGGACCTCGGAATCAACCTAAACGGAAACGCAAACACCGTAAGTAATTTCCTATGAGCGCTTCTATCGATTCGATCGTAAAGCGCTTGCGCAAGAGCGCACATCGCTCAGACATTGCGCTTTTGGAGAGAGCATTTGAAACAGCTGATCGTGCCCATGAAGGGCAATTACGAAAATCAGGTGATCCGTATATAACTCATCCGGTCGCGGTTGCCGAAATACTTGCTGAACTCGGTCTTGATGTTGCAACCATCATTGCGGCACTCTTGCATGACACGGTAGAGGACACCCCCTATTCCCTCGCTGATGTTCGACGAGATTTTGGTGATGAAGTGGCGAATTTAGTCGATGGTGTAACCAAACTCGACAAGTTGACCTATGGACCAACGGCTGAAGCTGAAACTGTTCGCAAAATGGTCGTAGCAATGTCGCGCGATATTCGAGTACTTGTCATCAAACTCTGCGATCGGCTCCATAATGCGCGAACGTGGCAATTTGTTCCGGTGGAATCTGCGCAACGAAAAGCGAAAGAAACACTGGAAATTTACGCACCATTAGCAAATCGTCTCGGAATCAATTCTTTGAAATGGGAACTCGAAGACTTGTCATTTAAAACATTAGAACCGAAGAAATATGAAGAGATTGAACGACTTATTACTGAACGCTCGCCCGAACGAGCAAAAATGACGGCAGTTGTTGTCGATGCGCTCACGTCTGATATGAAAGATGAACGAATCAAAGCTGAAGTAACAGCCCGGCAAAAACATCTCTATAGCGTCTATCAAAAAATGGTTCTTCGCGGCAGAGAATTTCAAGATATTTATGATCTGGTAGGAGTTCGAATCTTGGTTGAGGATGTGCGTGATTGTTATGCAGTGCTCGGTGCGGTACATGCGCGATGGAGTCCAGTCCCTGGGCGTTTTAAAGATTACATCGCGATGCCGAAATTTAATCTTTATCAATCATTACATACCACTGTAATAGGTCCAAATGGTCGAGCGGTTGAAATTCAAATTCGTACATATGACATGCACGCTCGCGCCGAATTTGGTATTGCGGCGCATTGGAAATACAAACTCGGTCGCGAATGGCGTAAAGATGATCGACGAAAAGACGACAAGGGTGATTTAGGCACCGCAGATATGCTCTGGCTGAAGCAACTTCATGAATGGCAGCAAGAAACTGTTGATGCCAATGAGTTTCTCGACACGTTGCGGTATGAAGTTAGTTCACCCGAAGTATTTGTTTTCACCCCCAAAGGGAGTGTTATCGCGCTACCGGCAGGATCAACGCCAGTTGATTTCGCGTATGCGGTACATACCGAAGTAGGAAATAAATGTGTCGGCGCAAAAGTCAACGGAAAATTGGTGCCTCTGGAAGCGCGATTAAACAATGGCGATGTTGTCGAGGTAGTGACGAATAAGAGTCCCAGCGCAGGTCCGTCGCGTGACTGGCTCACTTTCGTTAAATCTGCGCGAGCCCGTTCAAAGATCAAATCCTGGTTTACCAAGGAGCGACGAGAAGAGGCGATTGACGCAGGACGTGAATCTATAGCGCGCCAGATGCGCAAGGCTGGCTTACCACTTCAAAAAATATTTGCTAGCCATGCCCTTTTGGAGCTAGCGCACGAATTGCATTATCCCGATATAGAGTCGCTGTATTCGGCTGTGGGCGATGGCCATGTATCAAGTCAAAACGTGGTCGACAAATTAATAACAACGCTTGGCGTTGATGATTCACACGAAGATCCCATTCCAGAGGTCATTACTGGCAATGCACATTTCGCATCTGAATTACGCAGTTCGTCAGGAGTCATCGTCGAAGGTGTCGGTGATGTCCTCGTGAAACTTGCTCGCTGCTGCACACCTGTTCCTGGTGATGAAATCACCGGATTTATCACTCGCGGAAGTGGTGTGAGCGTTCATCGAACAACATGCGTCAATGTTGATGATCTCAAACGCCATCAAGGAGATCGTATCGTCGCTGTGAAATGGGACCCGCACGCGAAAAGCGTTTATCTCGTTAATATCCAAGTGGAAGCGCTCGATCGCGCTCGCTTGCTCTCTGATGTAACGCGAGCATTATCAGATCAACAAGTGAATATTTTGAGCGCATCTGTCACGACCGCAAAAGACCGAACAGCCTATTCGCGATTCTCGTTCGAAATGGCCGATGCTTCCCATCTAGATTCAGTCCTATCGGCAGTACGCATGGTCGATGGGGTTTATGACGTTTATCGAGTGACAAATAACTAATTCCAACGCCAAAGGTCAGAACTTAGTGAGAGAACTCGGTTAAGCCCTTTTCTGCTTCTGCCAGCCACAGTCGTCGGGCAGCTGCTGCTTCACGAAGCTCTTCGGCTTTCTTGAGGTTTCCAGCGGCCTCGGCTTTCTGCGCCTGCTTTTCGTAATTTTCTACCGCCGCGGCTAATTGTGAAACAACATCATTAGCCCGAGCTTTTGCGGTGGGATCAGTCTTGCGAAGATGTTCTTTCTTAGCTTCTTCGATCGCCTGTGCAACGGCTGCGAATCGTTTATCAAGCGGGGCGCGTTTAACTCGATCAGTTAAACCGATTTTTCGCCATTGGGTATCCAAATCGCGGAATTTCTTCTTAGCATCATCAAGGTTGGATATAGGCAAAAGCGCTTCACATTCAATAATCAACGCTTCTCGCTTTGCCAGATTCTCCGTCATGGAACCTTGTCGTTTTTCCATATCAGCATTTTTGGCAGCAAAGAAAGTGTCCTGAGCTGCTTTAAATCGTGCCCATAACTTCGCATCGTCAGATTTTTTTCCGCGACCGGATGCCTTCCATTGATCCATGAGTGATTTGTATTTACGGGCAGTTGTTAACCAATCAGTGGAATGTGCCAGTGATTCAGCGGTAGCCACAATCTGCTCTTTCGCATTTTTTACTTGAGTTTGTTGAGCAATAAGCGTTGCAAAATGTTGACGGCGTCGCTTATCAAATTTATTTCGCGAAGAGGAGAAACGCTTCCACAATTCACTATCACTCTTCTTATCTAACCGTGGCGCCTTCTTCCATTCCTCTAATAACTCTTTCAAACGCTCACTCGTCAGTTTCCAATTCTCTGATAGCGCGTGCATTTCCGCCTCGGCAACAATTTTCTCTTTCGCGGCAATGGCTTCCGCCTTCTTCACTGCTTTTGCCGCTGCCTCTGCTGCTTTGCGCGCCTCATAGATTGATTTATGTTCCTCTATAAGCGCAGGTATTTGTTCTACTGAGAGATGAAGTGCAGCAAGATTTCCTACGCCGTTTAAATTCTTTGCTTGATGTCGCAATTTTTCAACCGCTGCATGGGCATCCGAAGGCACCATGGCACCGCTTTTTATTCGAGCGGCAAGGAGGGCTACTTCTGAAGCAACAGCTTCGAATTTGCGAACAAAATAGGCGAGCGCCTCTTCCGCAGTTTTACCTGGATACGAACCAACAGGTTTTTCACCATCACCTGTGATGACAAATACTGTGCCATCTTCAGCAACCCGACCGTACTTTGCTGGATCCCCGATAAGAGCCGATGCTGGTGAAATGTTGTCCATGATGACCGTCTCTT
>CAZQWU010000024.1:13218-17439 GCA_964597305.1 uncultured Bifidobacterium sp. | reverse complement strand
GATGATCTATCAACTGGTTCTGAAAAGAACCTCGTTCATTTAACTGGCAAACCCGGATACCTCTTCGTTAATGGAACCATGATGAATGAGGACATCATCCATGATTTGATGAGCGATGTTGATGGCGTATTTCATTTTGGAGCAGCGTTAGGTGTTAAACGCATCTTGGAGCGACCGTATGAATCGCTTGTGACGAATATGCATGGAACTGAAATTGTCGTGAAGGCAGCGGCAGAGAGAAAAGTTCGCACATTTCTCGCTTCGACCTCCGAGATCTATGGCAAGAATCCGAACCAACCGTTAAGTGAACAATCGGATCGAGTAATTGGTTCACCGCTTCTTGTACGTTGGGCTTATTCAGAAGCTAAGGCGATAGATGAATCGTTGATACAAATGTTTCACCAGATGTACGGCTTGCCATTTATTACGGGACGTTTTTTCAATACAGTAGGACCGCGACAAACTGGAGACTACGGAATGGTCTTACCGAGCTTTGTTTCGGCGGCGCTCGCCGGTAAACCCATCACAGTTTATGGTGACGGTAGCCAGCAGCGGGTATTTGGCCATGTACGTGATGCAGTGGACGCGGTTATGAAACTCTTCTTTAATGAAAAAGCCATCGGCCACGCATTCAATATTGGTGGCGAGGGTGAAGTTTCGATTAAACAATTAGCAGAAATGGTGATTGCCGAGACTGGATCACGCTCTACGATCGAAATGATTTCCTACAAAGATGCTTATCCAGCAGGTTTTGAAGACATGATGAGGCGAATACCAGATACAACGAAGTTACGACAATTTACTGGTTGGGCACCACGTTATTCTCTCAAAGCGATCATTGCTGATGTCGCAGCACATATGAAGAAATAAAACACTACTTAAATTTGTGCAATGAGCAAGCAGATTTGGGTATGCGGCGAAGTACTCGCAGATTTGTTGCCAAATCCTGAAGGCGGAGACCGAACTTTTGTTGTCGGTGGTGGTCCGGCTAATACTGCAAAAGCGCTTGCGCGGCTCGGATATTACGTTGAATTTATCGATGGGATGTCAATGGATCATTACGGCGTAGCTGCTCGAGCCGAATTAGAGCGAGATGGCGTGGGTTTACACCATGTAGTAGTGAAAGATAAGCCAACGAGCCAGGCGATTATTTCTCTCGATAGTACTGGGTCGGCATCGTATGAGTTTCGTCTGGAGGGAACTGCAACTTTTGATTTTTCTCATTCGTGGTTACCGATAGATAAGCCGGCAGTGTTGCATATCGGTTCATTAGCAACGGTGATTGAACCTGGTGCATCAGTTTTGCTGGAATGGGCTTCGAAAATTTCCACAACGTCGCCAATTATTTTTGATCCTAATGTTCGGACGGCTGTTCTTCCGGATATTGAGCGATATCGAAATATGGTTGAAAAATGGGTTGAGATTTCATCGGTAGTAAAGGTAAGTGAAGAAGATATTGCATGGCTATATCCGCGGATGAGCGAAGAAGATGTTGCGCGCAGATGGATTGCACAAGGAGTGACACTAGTAGTTATTACCCGTGGGGCTGATGGCTTAGTAGCAATTTCACAGAGTGACGTGGTTTCCGTTCCGGGAGTTTCGGTATCTGTTGTCGATACGGTTGGCGCGGGAGATACGGTCGGAGCAATCATTGTTGAGGGTGTTGTGAAATATGGTTTGGGCGGACTTGATGGTGAAAATCTGAAAAGCGTTTTACATCGCGCAGCGAAAGCGGCTTCCATCACGGTGGCTCGACAAGGTGCTCAGCCACCTTTTGCAGATGAAATTGGTACGTTCTGACCATGATTAATCGAGGCCATGTAAAAAAATTGATGGCGAGAGAAGAAGCTCGATTTCTTGCTCGAACGCCAAAAAGTGGTGAAGCATTTTTAGCGGCACAAAAAGTAATGCCCGGTGGCGTTCCCATGTCGTGGATGTCGAAGTGGCCGGGGGCGTATCCGATTACGGTAGAAAGTGCGCAAGGTGCTCATTTCACAGATATTGATGGCAATTCGTATATAGATCTTTGTTTAGGTGATACCGGATCAATGACAGGTCACTCACCTGCGCCAACAGTTGCTGCGATTGAGAATCAAATGAAGCAAGGATTGACGGCGATGTTGCCAACCCGCGATGCAGCCATAGTTTCGGCTGAACTAGCGCGACGGTTTGGTCTCCCATTATGGCAATTTACGGTCTCCGCAACTGATGCTAATCGCCATGCTATTCGCTATAGCAGATTAATAACCGGAAAGCAGAAAGTGATAGTGATCGATCGGTGCTATCACGGAAGCGTTGATGAAACCTTTGCCACGTTAGATTCGCATGGAGAGACGATTTCTCGAGAGGGAAATATTGGTGCGCCAGTTTCACTCGATATAACAACTCGCGTTGTGCCATTCAATGATGTCGGTGCAATGGAAATAGCTCTTAAAAATGGCGATGTTGCGGCGATTTTGATGGAACCGGCGATGACAAATGTGGGAATTGTTCTCCCTGATGACGGTTATTTAGTGGAGGTTGGTTCGTTAGCGAAGAAATATGGCGCGGTATGGATTATTGATGAAACGCATACGATCTCAGTCGGAGCGGGTGGAATGACTGCGCTCTTGAAATTGTCACCAGATATTTTGACAATTGGAAAAGCGATTGGTGGTGGAATTCCCACAGGAACTTTCGGTATGACTCACGAGATCGCAGAACGCATTGCGAAACGAGTGGATCGCGAAGTGATTGATACCGGCGGAATCGGCGGTACCTTGGCAGGAAATGCACTCTCTCTCGCGGCTATGCGAGCGACGTTAACTGAAGTACTTACTGAAGAGGCATTTACGAAAATGGTTCCACTAGGTCAGCGTTGGTGCGATGGCGTCGACAGTGTGATTAAGGAATTTTCGCTGCCATGGCATTGCTCAAGGCTTGGCGCACGCGGTGAATATCTCTTCCTCGATCGCGCACCACACAATGGTGCCGAAGCAGCTGCTGCTGGTGATTTCGAATTAGAACAGTACATTCACTTGCGATTACTGAATGACGGTTTTCTTCTTACCCCTTTTCACAATATGGCTTTAGTTTCACCGTATACAACTGAGGCCGATATCGATGCTCACACGAGCGCTTTCCGAGCGATGTGTGCAGAGTTAGTGTCCACTTAATCGGTAAAGTACATCCCGACCAGATTCGTTAAAACCAATACTCTGATACAGATTACGAGCAGGGTTATTTAATTCATCGACGTAGAGAATTGCAGAATGTACTCCGCAATAACGAAGGTGATGTAGACCGGCAAGAGTGATATCTCGTCCGATACCTCGTTGAGCATATGCCGGATCTACCCCCATACTGTAAATCTCTCCGAGCGCTTCATGGTCATGATCTGGTTGATCGTGACCATGGTTATGGCTATGCCCACCATGAATTTTGGTCCAACAAAAGCCCATAATTTTTTCATTATCTGTAGCAAGTAAAAAACCTTGTGGATCAAACCAATCCTCTGCCATTCGAATTTCAAGGTCTTGTATTCGCCATTGCCCTTGCTCGGGGTGGTTCTTAAATATTGCGTTGTTTAAGGCGAGCCATTCGGCGTTATCAATTCCGGGAAGAAAGTTTCTGATCGAAGTCGTAGCGCGAGGTTGTGGCACATCAGAGAGCGCCATCTGCATATGAATGACAGTTCGAACTCGAAAGAAGCCATTATGCGTGGCGAGCGTTTGTGCACCTGGCAAATCACCATGCGACCAGAGGCGAAGTCGTGGTCCGGCAATGTCTCGTATGTGGCTTAGCAGTTGCCGCCCAAAAGATTGTTTTCGATAGTGAGGATGGATAACAAGTTCTGCACTCGGACCTTCCACTTCATCAGTTGTATCAAGGTGGGCATAACCTACGAGCTGACCAGATTCTTCTAAAAGTATGTGAGTATCAGCGCGATCGCCACCATGTCGTAAATGAAGGAGAACGTGATCTGCTATCGGTGGAATGCCATCATGAATTGTTGCAGCGTTAATTAGATCAAAAACTTTTTCGCGTGATTCTAAATCGAGCTTGCGAAGAACCTTCACGTCAATTGCTCTGAGAGTGCTGCATCCTTACCGTTAAGTGTAAATCGATAACCAACGTTACGAACAGTGCCAATAATTGCTTCAAATTCTGGACCAAGTTTTGAGCGAAGTCGTCGGATGTGAACATCGACTGTTCGCGTGCCACCGAAGTAGTCATAGCCCC
>CAZQWU010000024.1:1637-13118 GCA_964597305.1 uncultured Bifidobacterium sp. | reverse complement strand
AGTCGTCGGATGTGAACATCGACTGTTCGCGTGCCACCGAAGTAGTCATAGCCCCAAATTTCTTGAAGTAATTGAGATCGAGTGAATACTCGACCTGGATGTTGCGCGAGATATTTCAACAGTTCAAACTCTTTGAAGGTGAGATCAAGTGAGCGACCCTTAATCTTTGCGGTATAAGTTTTTTCATCAATGACAACATCGCCACTTCGTATTTCACCTGATGTGGGATCTGATGCAACTCGTTGAGCTTCAAGTTTTCCAATAGCGATGCGAATACGCGCATCGGTTTCAGCTGGGCCCGCGCTATCGAGAATGACATCATCGACACCCCATTCTGCAGAAATGGCGGTTAAACCACCCTCGGTTGTGATGGCGATGATGGGTGATCCGACGCCCGTTGAAGCAAAGAGTCGAGCGAGCGCTTTTGATTGCGGTAAATCGCGTCGCGCATCGAGGAATACCAAATCGACTTCTGGAACATCGACGAGAACAGATGATTCAGCGGGAAGGATTCGCACGGTATGTTGAAGTAAGGCGAGCGCAGGCAATACTTCGGCGCTTGCGCCTAATGTATTGGTGAGAAGAAGTATGCGTGCCATAAGGCGCTAAGGGTACTCGTAGGATTACTGCATGTCCCAATCAGCAATTCTGGTCGACGATGGCCCAGATAAAGGTGCGATCTGGCATTTCGGCGAAGTTGCGAAAGAGCAGAAAGCGCTTGCGGATGGTCGCGCGTGGGCCGATTTATCACACCGATCGATAATCGCATTAACTGGCGAAGATCGACTGACATATCTTCATGCAATTACAACTCAACATGTTGAGTCATTACAACCTGGCGTATGGCATGAGGCGTTAATACTTGATGCGCAAGGACATATTGCTCAGCAATTTTTTCTGGTCGATGACGGCACGACAACATTTATTCACGTTGATCACGACCGCGCCAACGATTTAATTGCACATTTAAATAAAATGAAATTTATGATGAGAGTTGATGTGCGTGATGTTTCCAACGAGTTTGTTATTTTCCGCGCACCTGGCAAAACTGATGCGATAGGAGGACCATTTGCGCTAGTTCCTCGCGAAGAAATTAACGCAACTCGCGAAGCATTTGATCAAGCAAATATGCAGGTAGGAATCTGGGCGTTAGAGGCAGAACGTGTTGCGCAAGGACGAGCTCGAATAGGTCTCGATACCGATCACAAATCAATCCCGAATGAAATGGGATTTATCAACGGCGCAGTGCATATGAAAAAAGGGTGTTACCCGGGCCAAGAAACCGTGGCGAAGATATTTAACCTTGGCCGGCCACCGCGACGGCTCGTACTTCTTCATCTTGACGGGAGCGTGGTGAAAATTCCTGCACAAGGAACCAAAGTTTTCAACGGCGAGACTGAAGTGGGATTTATCGGAACAGTGGCGCGACATTATGAACTCGGAACGATTGCACTTGCTGTGATTAAACGGACTGTTCCGGCAATAGCAACGTTAACCGTTGAAGGAATTCCTGCCTCACAAGAGATCATCGTCCCAGTTGAGTAATCGATAGTAAGTAGACTTCGCAAATGGAATTTGTTACTACCGTTCTGCTAATAGGCGCTTGTGTAATTTTTGGCCTTGCTTTAGTTGGCCAGGGATTAAAAGTCTTGCGTAATATCAAGCGCAGCGAGCGTAAAGGAGTGCGGTAATGGCCTTTGTAATTCCGGAAGGGCTCCATCCAGATCTCATGCCGTTGGCCTGGTTAGTAGGCACATGGCGCGGAAAAGGCCATGGGGAGTATCCGGGAATTCAACCGTTTCAATTTGCCCACGAAGTAACGTTTAATCACGATGGTCGTTCATTCCTTACCTATTTTTCGCGTTCATGGATTATTGATGACAATAACGAAATCATCAAACAGTCGGCTTCGGAGACGGGCTTTTGGCGAGTAAGTGGCGAGAAGAAGTTGGAAGTTTTAATTTCGCATAGCACCGGCATCACCGAAGGCTGGGTTGGCATGTTTGATGGTCCGAAAATCCAATTAGTAATGGATCAGGGATATTCAGCGCCAACGGCAAAGGTAGTAAATGAAGGTCAGCGGTTATATGGACTTGTGGAAGGTGAACTTTTCTTTGCGTATGACATGGCCTATGGCGGACATAAACTTCAAGCACACGTTTGGTCGACGCTACCGCGTTCGAATTAGAGCAAACTTCGCTGAAAATTCTTTTTAACGATGGTAGCTCCGTTTTGCGGGAGTAAAGGTAGTAAATTGCGAAGCAGATGACATTGTCGTATTTATTTCGACACTCAATGTTCCATCATTATTTACTTGAATTCCCACAACGCCAACAGTTTGACCTTGATTAAGCGTATAGCCGACTGCCCATGGGGCTTTTGAACCGTCGATTCGCTGTGGTGACCCAGCAGGTTCCGTTGGTGAAGCGGTTGCAAGGCGGTATGAAACGAGTCCATTTGCCGCAGTTAATTTATCCGGTGCCGGAGAATTACCTTCTATGACCAACATAAATTGCTTAAAATCACCATTCGGGTCGGTGAACCATCCGGCGGAGAAAATCCATTTTGCGTTGTCAACTTCATGAGGTGAAATCGATAAGTGGCTCCACGAATATCCATTTTTCCCTGGGGTGTTGTTATGAACCGGAGATGTTGCGCTGAGATAGACCGAATCCAGAATTCCTCCATATCCATTTGTTCCCGAGAGGAACCAGTTTCCACTAGCCGTTCCAACAACATCCCAATCGATTTTTCCAGAAGTAGTAGAACCTTTCTTTTGTAATTGGTCGGTCATAGCCTGGCGAATAGTAGGCGTGAAATATTGAAGATAATCAGTGGTGTACGGCTTCCACCCATCTCCTGTGACATAAGCAAATGGATTAACAAATCCACTCAACCAACTGTTCCCATCAAAGGTATTGAAATCCAAGGGATTGTCGCGTTGCTGGCCAAATTCTTGGCCAGCTTTGATGGCAACCATTGGTCGGAGATAAGAGTCGGATTTGAGTTGGCTTGCGTAACTTGCAAGAACTCCCGACACTTTATTGAGCACCATGTAAACGGTGTACAAGTTGCAATCGTGTCGGATAACAACGCGGAGAGTTTTTGTTGAATTTCCAAGAGTGCTTAGTTCGGTAATCACACCATCGGCTGGGGCGGTAACAGGAACGAAATCTGAATCAGTAACGGTAGAAGGTGATTTTGCGAGGACTTTAATTCCCAGATATGCGTGATCAATCGGCGTAACGTGGTCGTAAATCATGGCGCCATAAGGAATCGTTGCTGCTAGTTGATCGAGAGGAACAATGGGACTTGTGAAAACAACAGAATTAGCTCGACAACTAGTTGCTGGTGCATTGAGATCATTTATGGTTTGAGATAACGATGGATACCAACTTGGTCGCGAAGTCCATCCACCAGCAGGTGTTGGGGGTGCATCTGTTGAAATGGGATAGCCATATTTACCATTTCGACAAATGAGGGTAGTTCCGGTGAGATCAACAACGAGAGAATTTGCAGTTGTACACGTCGAGCCAAAAGTGAGTGAATTAGATGTATTCGATTGATTATTTGATGTTGGCGACCCTGAACCATTTCCAGAAGCCGTGTTATTAGAATTTGATTTTGGTGGTCGCCACGAAGATTTACCATCGCTACCTAACGTGCAATACAACGTTTCGCCAGCGGCAGTTTTTCCAGATTGTGGGCCATTGGCATCACATAACCATCCTTCAGTAATTGTTGTTGTAGTTGATGAGTTATTTGATGAATTTCCAGGAGAGCCAGAATTCGTATTTGGCAGTGAAACTTTTACGCCTTTTGACCAGACAAGTTTTTTTCCCGATTTGACGCAGGTGTATTCATAACCCGCCGTGACTTGTTTGAGGTTGAGTTTCGAACAGATCGAACCTGCCTTTGGCGCGGCCGCGTGTGTTGCTGTGAAGAGACCGAGTAGAAGTGGCAGGGATGAAAGAATGGCGACCAGGCGAATTTTCATGGCGCGACTTTAGACGAGAGGAAGCCTAGAAGAAAGATGGAAGCGATTGATTCGGGCGAGATTTTAATTGAAGTTGTGCGCAATGAATTAGTGGAGTCAGTTCACTCCGGCCATCTCATGATTATTGCTGGTACGGGAGAAAGAATTCTCCAGCTAGGTCAGTCTGATTTTTTGGTTTATCCACGATCAGCAATCAAAGCGATACAGGCTTCAGCAATGGTTCGAGCCGGACTTGATCTTGATGATGAATTGTTGGCGTTAGTTTGTGCTAGCCATGCCGGTTCACAGCGACATCAAGACGCTGCAGAAAAAATATTGCAGAGTGCGAACTTAACAGTTGAAGCTCTCCAGAACACCCCAGATAAACCATTAGGCATAACAGAGCGGAAAAATTGGGGGAGTAAACCGGCAACATCTCTTGCCGCAAATTGCAGCGGAAAACATGCTGGCATGGTCGCTACTGCAAAGATCAATGGGTGGGAGATTGCTCGATATAAAGAGGCACACCACCCATTACAAGTCGCCTGCAAGAATGAATTTGAAAAATTAGCAAGTGAGAAAATTACTAAGGTGGCAGTGGATGGTTGTGGCGCACCGCTTTTTGCTGTGACATTCGCTGGTCTTGTTCATGCTATTCACCATTTCATGATCTCAGCAGACCCTATTCATGTTCGAATTAAAAATGCTTGCCGACGTTTTCCAGAAATGGTTTCCGGCGAGGGACGTTTGCCAACTGTTGCCATGCAAAAAGTTCCTGGACTTTTTGTTAAGGATGGTGCAGAAGGAGTGATGGTTGCAGGTTTAGATAGTGGCGAGACAATCGTGTGGAAGATGAGTGATGGATCGCAACGCGGTGCAGGTGCGCTCCTTGCTGAAAGTTTGCGTCATATCGGGACCACTGTTCAATTTGAGCGTGAAAATGTGCTGGGAGATGGTCAAGTTGTAGGAGAAATTCGCGCGAGTAAACTCGTGCGCTATGGCCATTAGTAAAAATCACCAAGGAAAAGCACATCGCGTTGCTACTTTGATGGTTCACACCTCACCGCTTGAACAGGCGGGAATTGGTGATGCTGGCGGAATGAATATCTATGTTGTTGAGAGCGCTAAGAAAATGGCTGCCTCCGGTGTCGAAGTAGATATTTTTACTCGTGCGACAAAGTCAGGTTTGCCAGAAAAAATTGACATTGCGCCAGGCGTCAGTGTTCGCCATTTAGAAGCCGGGCCATATGAAGGAATTTCGAAAGACGAATTGCCATCGCAACTGTGCGCATTGACGTCGTCGTTTATGCATGTGGAGTCGCGCTTTCCACGGGGTTATTACGATGTAATTCACTCGCACTATTGGATCTCAGGACAACTGGGGTGGATGGTCTCGGAACGAACTGGAATTCCTCTTATTCACACGATGCATACGATGGCTAAAGTGAAGAATTTATCGCTTGCCGAAAATGAAAAACCTGAACCAACCATGCGCGCTATTGGTGAAGAGCAAGTTGTGCGAGCGTCTAAAGCACTAATTGCCAATACCGACGCGGAAGCAGCAGCGCTTGTCTCACTTTATGGCGCATGTCCGGATGATGTTTATGTTGTTGCACCTGGGGTTGACCTTTCGACCTTCAAGATTGGACCCGGTAAAAAAGCAACTCGCGAAAAATTGAACATTGCACCCGATGCACTTGTCCTTACCTTTGTCGGTCGAATTCAGCCACATAAAGGTCCTGATGTATTAATTCGTGCAGCAGCAGAGATGGTGAAACACTCACCATTCTTGCGATCAAAACTTGCAGTTCTCATCATTGGTGGCGCATCAGGAAATGGTCAGGGTGAACCGGAGCGGTTGAGACAACTTGCTAAATTCTTAGCGGTGGAAGACATCGTTCACTTCATGCCACCTGTTGCACGTGAAGAATTACCCGATTGGTATCGCGCCTCAGATTTAGTCTGTGTTCCTTCATATAGTGAATCATTTGGCCTTGTTGCCTTAGAAGCGCAAGCCTGCGGAACCCCGGTTGTAGCTACTGCGGTTGGTGGCCTTCGTACCGCGGTTGCAGATGGTATTTCTGGTTCTTTAGTTGATGGCCATGACCCACGCGCTTGGAGCGCAGTAATTTCGCGATTGCTGGTTGAACCACAACGTCGCGTTTTGTTGTCTATGGGCGCAGTAGAACATGCCGCAAAATTTGGTTGGGATGCGACGGCGCGAGGAATTCTTGATGTGTATGACCGCGTGCTTTCCGGTGCGGAAGTGACGTCAATTCGTCTCGCATGAGTAACGCCGCATTTGCGATAGCAACGATAGAAGAGTTTCTCGATTCGCATTCACTAGATTACGAGCGACAATCTGAAAAAGTTTTTTTGTTGACACTTCCAGGAGAGACCAAATTACAAACTCATTGCGCTCTGGTTGTAGGAGATCACTCGCTGAGTATCAACGCCTTTGTCATTCGTAAACCAGATGAAAATTCGAATGCAGTTCATGAATGGCTTTTAAAGAAAAATGCCTCGATGTACGCGGTGTCATTTGCGATCAATGAATTAGGCGATGTGTATCTGGTAGGTCGATTACCTCTGAGTGCTGTGAATGAGCTCGAGCTCGATCGCGTTATTGGTGCCGTTCTACAGTATTCAGATTCGTCATTTAATCCACTTTTAGAATTAGGTTTTTCTAGCGCAATTCGCCGCGAATGGGCTTGGCGGGTTTCTCGCGGTGAATCACTTGCCAATTTGCAAGCGTTTAAGCATTTGGTGGATTAAGTGAACGAAATTAGGATTGAGATATGACCCATACGCTCGTGTTGCTCCGCCATGGTGAGAGCGAATGGAATGCGAAGAATCTATTTACCGGGTGGGTCGATGTTTCACTCTCTGAGAAAGGCAGAGCTGAGGCGCAACGAGGCGGGGAGCTACTCAAGACGCGTGCGATTTTGCCGGACCTTGTCCATACATCACTTCTCCGTCGAGCCATTTCTACGGCTCAGATTGCCCTCGATGCCTGTGACCGACATTGGATACCAGTGAAGCGCTCGTGGCGACTTAATGAACGCCATTACGGCGCGCTACAGGGGAAAGATAAAGCAGCGACGCTTGCGACATATGGTGAAGAGCAATTTAAGTTATGGCGACGATCATTTGATGTACCGCCACCACCGATCGATGATCATGACGAATTTAGCCAAGCTGGCGATGCCCGATATAAAGAACTTGGTGCGGCGATACCGAAGACTGAGTGCTTAAAGGATGTTGTGGCTCGGATGGTGCCTTATTGGAATGAAGCAATTATTCCGGACCTACGCAAAGGAAAAACTGTTTTAGTAACAGCCCACGGAAATTCCTTACGCGCACTTGTAAAGCACTTAGACGGAATCTCGGATTCGGATATTGCCGAACTCAATATTCCGACTGGTATCCCGCTGGTTTATTACTTGAATGACGCGATGGTGCCAATAAAAAGCGGTGGTGAGTATTTAGATCCTGTTGCTGCCGCTACAGCTATAACAGCAGTTGCAAATCAAGGAAAGAAGTAATTACTTCGTCACAGCGCCAACGTCAGCAAATTCTCCACTGCGTTCGCGGACAAGTACATCGACCCGAATTGCGCCAGATTTCCCAAAACGTATTTCTACGGGAACTGTTGAACCGATTGATGCGCCAAGCATGGGAATTGTGACCCGCGCATTTGCTCGGGGACCTTCAAAAATAACAGGGGTATTGGATGCGAGCGCATTTACTCCAGAAAAAGTAGTGCTCTGACCATTAATACCAATTGCCACAATGTCATCAGATTCTTCACCAGTATTAACAATGGTTCCTACCAATGTTCCTGAACCATCAATTTGTGCAACAACAAGAAGGTGGCGAACTTTTACTTTACCGGCGTCTATTTCTGCACCATCAGTCACTTGCTTAATCATTGTTGTCGGAGCATTAAGTCCAGCTCCACAACTTGTCAACAGCATTGACATGAATGGAAATAAAAAAGCGAGCGCAATTTTCTTTTTTCTGGAAATTGTCATTGGCGTATTTTAAGGTACAGCGCGAATTTTCAGCGCCAATGGCTGATTTCACGAGGGCTAACTCAACTTTTCTTACATGGTTATCTGCTGGTAGAATTAACCCTCTTGCTCCCGATCTCCCCTCTTAGATCCATCAGAGGCTGTCAAGAAAGGCAACAATGACATTCAAAGTTGGCGAAACCGTTGTTTATCCTCACCATGGTGCAGCTCTTATCGAAGCGATTGAGACTCGGACCATTAAAGGTGAAGAGAAAATGTACTTGGTTCTTAAAGTTGCCCAAGGAGATTTAACGGTACGAGTTCCAGCAGAGAATTGTGATTTAGTCGGAGTACGCGATGTTGTTGATTCAGCCGGGCTCGACCGAGTCTTTGGTGTCTTGCGTCAGCCCTATACAGAAGAACCAACAAACTGGTCACGTCGTTACAAAGCTAATCTTGAAAAACTTGCTTCAGGTGATGTTATTAAAGTTGCAGAAGTTGTCCGCGATCTTTATCGCCGCGATCTCGATCGTGGTCTATCCGCTGGCGAAAAGCGAATGCTGGCAAAAGCAAAATCAATTTTGATCTCCGAACTGGCACTCGCTGAGCACACTGACGAAGCAAAAGCCGAGTCCATACTCAACGAGGTACTCGCCTCCTAATTGGCCGTGAGCCAACATCGTCCGCAAACGGCTGCGATTATTGCTGCCGCTGGAATGGGACATCGACTTGGCGCACCAATACCTAAAGCGCTAGTCCAAATAAACGGCGTGACGTTATTAGAGCGTGCGTTTACCTCACTATCACCGATTGTTGATGAAATTGTGATCACTGCGCCAGCCGGGTATGAAGCGGATTACCGCAGAATTGTTGGTGAAAGTGCAAAGGTAATTACTGGCGGTGTGCTCCGAAGTGATTCAGTGAAATTAGCAGTAAACGAACTATCGGCTTCTGTGACATGTGTTCTTGTGCACGATGCAGCGCGAGGGTTGGCATCATCAGATTTAGCAGCGCGAATTCGTGATGAAGTTTTAGCTGGTGAATCCGCGGTAATTCCTACCATTCCAGTAATTGACACCATTAAAGAAGTTGACCGTTCGGGATATATTCGCACCACCCTTGATAGAGGATCTCTTGTATCTGTACAAACGCCACAAGGTTTTGAAAAATCCACGTTAGCGCGCGCACATAGCGCAAGCGAAGATGCAACAGATGATGCAGCGCTCGTTGAGGCGCTTGGTATTAAAGTAAAAACAGTTCCAGGTGAGGCGCGAGCAATGAAAATCACTCATCCTGACGATATTGCGATTGCTATGAATTTTCTCCATGGGAATACTTCAACTCTTCTCACCGGTATCGGTACTGATGCACACGCGTTTTCGCGTGATGTGAATCGACCACTTCACTTAGCCTGTCTTACGTGGGAAGGTGAAATTGGTGTCGATGGACATTCGGATGGAGATGTTGCAGCGCACGCTATTTGCGATGCACTTTTTGCCGCGACGCAATTAGGTGATCTTGGCTCACAATTTGGTGTATCAGATCCTGAGTTTGCCGGCGCTTCGGGTGAGCGCTTGCTGAAAGAAACGCTGCGCAGAATAACTGATAACGGATTTTCAATTGCGAATGTTTCGGTTCAGATCGTTAGCAACCGACCAAAAATTGGACCACGACGTGCGGAAGCTATCGCTGCTATATCAACTGCGCTTGGTGGCGCTACGGTCTCAGTTACTGCGACAAGTACAGATGGTTTGGGCTTCACTGGTGAAGGAAAAGGTATTTCCGCAATTGCTATCGCAAGTGTTTTTAGGGTTTCTCGGTAATCGGAAATAGACTTACGATATGTCGAACGCGCTTAAACTTTACGATACTGCCACGCGTTCTGTTCGAGAATTTGTGCCACTGAAAAAAGGCGAAGTATCCATATATCTCTGTGGCGCTACCGTTCAAGCTGCACCACACATTGGCCACATACGAAGCGGTGTAAATTTCGACATTCTTCGACGTTGGTTAATGGCGTCAGGATTCGCAGTTACCTTTATTCGAAATGTCACTGATATCGATGACAAAATCTTGCATAAAGCACTCCATGAAGCACAACCATGGTGGGCAGTTGCCATGAAATATGAACGAGCATTTTCAGAAGCCTATTCAGCGCTTAATGTATTGCCGCCAACATATGAACCTCGTGCTACTGGCCACATCACCCAGATGGTCGAGTTGATGTCGACGTTAATTAATAATGGTTCAGCATATGCACCCGGAAATGGTGACGTGTATTTAGAAGTGCGAAAATTGAAGCGTTACTTAACGCTTTCACACCAGAAACTTGATGAGCTCAAACCAGCCGGAGACTCCGAAGAGAGTATGAAAAAGGATCCACGAGATTTTGCTTTGTGGAAATCGGCAAAACCAGGTGAACCGTCATGGCCAACGCCATGGGGAGATGGCCGCCCTGGTTGGCACCTTGAATGTTCGGCGATGGCGCATGCCTACCTTGGTGAATCTTTTGATATTCACGGCGGTGGGCTAGATTTAATCTTTCCGCATCACGAAAATGAAATTGCGCAATCGGAAGCGGCTGGATATGGATTTGCTCAGCTATGGATGCATAACGCGTGGGTGACTGCGTCCGGTGAAAAAATGAGTAAGTCGCTAGGTAATTCTTTGCTTGTAACGGAGATTCTCAAAAAAGTTCGTGGCTGCGAATTACGTTGGTATTTAGGTAGCGCACATTATCGATCGATGGTGGAATTTTCTTTTACTGCGTTAGAAGAATCCGCGACTGCGTATCGTCGAATCGAGAATTTTTTAAAACGCGCCGGCGTACAAGAACCGGTTATTGATCCGACCTTTGCCCGTCTCATGAATGATGACCTTGCCGTTCCACAGGTATTAGCGCTGGTTTCAGAGTGGTTGAGTACCGGAAATAGCGCGCTGGCAGAAGGAAAAAGCGCGATAGTAAAGGAGTGTGCAGCAAAGATTCGTGGCGTACTGTCGATTTTAGGATGTGATCCGTTTGATCCAATTTTTGCATCGACAGACTCAGCGAGAGAGAACGCTGCTATTGATGGATTGATTTCGCTGCTACTCGAACAACGAGAGGCAGCGCGCGCTCGCAAAGATTTTGCGGCCGCCGATGCGATCCGAGATCGCATTAGTTCAATGGGAATCACCATTGAAGATACATCGGAAGGGCCGCGTTGGTCGCTATGAGAAATGAACGAGCAGGAAAAAATAATCAACGTCGCGGGCTTCGTGGTCGCGGACCAACTCCGAAAGCGGAGGATCGTCCCTATCACAAAGCAGCGAAACGAAAATCAGCGCACGGTAAACCTGCGCGCAGTGGAAAACCGGATCGCAGTGCACGAACAGATCGACAAGGAAAACCTGATCGACGAGAAAATTCAGAGAATCGTCGATTTGCTCAACGTCGCCCTGATCGACGAAAGAATGATCGCGAAAAAACTTTCGTCGACACCATTGCTGGTC
>CAZQWU010000024.1:0-1537 GCA_964597305.1 uncultured Bifidobacterium sp. | reverse complement strand
CCTGATCGACGAAAGAATGATCGCGAAAAAACTTTCGTCGACACCATTGCTGGTCGCAATATTGTTTTAGAGGCGTTACGGGCTGGAATTCCAGCACGCGAATTAGTTGTTGCAACAGGAATCGATATCGATGATCGTTTGACTGAAATTATGCACCATGCGCAAAAACTTCAATTGACTATTCGAGAGGTTCCACGAGGAAAAGTTGAATCGCTGACAGGAATTTCGAGCCATCAAGGTGTTGCGCTCATTGTTAAGCCATTTCAATATTCTTCGCAAAAAGAGATTTTTCAACGGGCAAAAAAACCCGCACTTTTCATTGCGGTCGATGGCGTTACCGATCCGCGCAATATTGGTGCCATCGTTCGATCCGCTGTCGCTTTCGGTGCCGATGGACTTCTCATCCCTGAGCGCAGAAACGCAAGCGTCACAGCGGTGGCATGGAAAGCATCTGCTGGTGCAGCAGCGCGTTTACCTATTGCCCAAGTAACGAATCTGGCGAGAGCGGTGGATGATGCCAAAAATTATGGATGTTTTATTGTCGGACTCGATGGCGAAAGCGACGAGACAATTGACGCTATGACCATAGCGGCCGAACCTATCTTGGTGATCGCTGGAAGCGAAGGAAAAGGACTCTCTCGATTAATTCGGGAAAAATGTGATGTCATTGTTTCGATTCCTATGCATCACAATATTGAATCGCTCAACGCAAGCGTTGCGATGTCAATTGCCCTCTATGAGATAGATAAAAAACGAAAGTAAGCAATTTATGTACGACCGATTTATCGCGCTAGGTGACTCAATGACTGAGGGAATGTGCGATGACATTATCAATGGTCATTACCGGGGCTGGGCGGATCGTGTTGCAGATGTGTTGGCGAATGAGAATTCACAATTTACTTATCTCAATTTAGCAATTCGAGGCAAGCTCATTGGGCAAGTAGTGCGCGATCAAGTACCCGTCGCGTTGAAATATAGCGAAGGGAAACGAACGTTACTTTCATTTCATGCAGGCGCAAATGATGTGATTCGTCCGAAATATAACCCTGCAGCAGTTATTGAAGAATATTCCAACGCAGTGAGATTATTAGCAACTTCTGGTGCGCAATTAATGGTGTTTTGTGTATTAGAAAATACAGGTGAAAACACGCGACGAGCAAAGATATGGCAAGAGCGATTTCGGATATTTAATGAGAATGTGCGAAATATGGCGCAAGAAGTTAATGCGATTTTATTAGATCCAAATCATGATTCATTCTGGCAAGATCCTCGATTTTTAGCGAACGACAAATTACATCTCAATGCAGAAGGCCATCGACGAGTAGCGCACGGTGTTTTAGCGGCGCTCTCTTATCCCCACGATTCAACATGGCGTGATCCGCTACCGGGACGACAACGCCCGATCGCTCTCATCCGACTATTAAAAGATATTCGATGGTTTTTTACCTTTGCCATTCCTTGGATTATTCGCCGCCTGCGTGGTCGATCCTCCGGTGATGGACGTAGGGCGAAGTATGACGTTCCCGTGAAATGGCCA
>CAZQWU010000023.1:5090-17521 GCA_964597305.1 uncultured Bifidobacterium sp. | reverse complement strand
AGAAGAAGACAAGATTCGCGCGCTCCGCGATGCTGGCTTTGATATGGACCTTGGTGGAAAAGACATTATTTCTGTCCAATATCAGAATGCTAATAACTCTGTTCGAGTCTCTGATTCCTTTATGCGCTCCTATGAAGCAGGAGAACAATTCGGTCTTGTTGCTCGCGCCTCCGGTGAAGTAATTGAAAAGGTTGATGCCAAGCAACTCTTCCGCAAAATGGCAGAAGCAGCATGGGCTTGCGCTGATCCAGGAATTCAATATGACGACACCATCAACGATTGGCATACCAATCCAGAGACCGGTCGTATCAATGCATCAAACCCATGCTCTGAATACATGTCTCTTGATAACTCGTCATGCAACCTTGCATCGTTGAACTTAATGAAGTTCCTCAAGGCTGATGGTTCATTTGATGCAAAGACATTTGTCAAAGCAGTCGAGATGATCATTACTGCAATGGATATCTCAATCTGCTTTGCAGATTTCCCCACTGAAGCAATCGGTGCAACAACTCGCGCGTATCGCCAACTCGGAATTGGTTATGCAAACCTTGGTGCGCTTTTGATGGCATCCGGACTTGCGTATGACTCCGAAGGCGGACGAGCTCTCGCCGGCGCAATAACTTCGCTCATGACCGGAACTTCATATCGTCGCTCTGCAGAAATCGCTGGCATCGTCGGTCCGTACGAAGGTTATGCACGAAATGCCGCGCCTCATACACGTGTCATGCGCAAACACCAGGCAGCATCAACCGCTGCGAAGTCAATGTCTACTCTTGATCGCGATGTTTGGAATGAAGCGAATAAAGAGTGGGAGAAGTGCCTCTCTATCGGTGAGAAGAATGGTTGGCGCAATGCGCAAGCCTCTGTTCTCGCACCAACAGGAACTATCGGTTTAATGATGGATTGCGATACAACAGGTATTGAACCGGACTTCTCACTCGTGAAATTTAAGAAGTTGGTTGGCGGTGGATCGCTACAGATCGTCAATCAGACCGTGCCAACTGCTCTAGCAAAACTCGGCTATACCCAAGAAACTATTGAAGCGATTGTTGAATTTATTAAGAACAACGGCCACGTTGTTGATGCCCCTGGCCTCAAGCCTGAGCATTACGATGTCTTTGATTGTGCGCTGGGACAACGCTCTATCGCACCAATGGGCCACGTTCGCATGATGGCGGCTTGCCAGCCGTTCCTCTCTGGCGCAATCTCCAAGACCGTCAATCTTCCAGAAGATGCGACGATCGAAGATGTTGAAGAGGTGTATTACGAAGGCTGGAAACTCGGTCTTAAAGCGCTTGCGGTCTATCGCGATAATTGCAAAGTTGGCCAACCGCTTTCAGATGGTAAGGCGAAGAAAAAAGATGAACCAGCAGAATCTGCTGCGCCAGCGCCAGCAACTCGTAAGCGTCTTCCAAAATCACGTCCTTCTCGCACCACTTCATTCTCAGTTGGTGGCGCAGAGGGATACATGACGGCAGGAACATATGAAGATGGCAAGCTCGGTGAAATCTTCCTCAAACTTGGAAAGCAAGGTTCCACTCTTGCCGGAGTAATGGATGCATTCTCAATCGCAGTATCTATTGGCCTTCAATATGGAGTGCCACTTGATACCTATGTTCAGAAATTCACCAATCTCCGATTTGAGCCGGCAGGAATGACTGATGATGCTGATGTTCGCATGGCGCAATCCATGATGGATTACATCTTCCGTCGCCTCGCACTTGATTACCTTCCCTTTGAAGATCGCGCTGCGCTAGGTCTTTACACGGCAGCAGAGCGCGCACAAGCTCTAGAGACCGGTGACTATTCAGCGGTAACACCGGTTGCGCCAGTTGTTGAGAAGGTTGCTGAAAAACCTGTCGCTGAAAAATCTGTTGCTGAAAAAAAGGTACAGGAGGTAAAGATTGAGGCTGCTCCACTCAATGTTGGATCATCAACAGAACTGATGGAGAAAATCTCTGGCGTGAAATCTGATGCGCCACTTTGTATGACATGTGGCGTCAAGATGCGCGCATCTGGCGCTTGCTATGTCTGCGAAGGTTGCGGATCTACATCAGGATGCTCCTGATTTGTATTAACAAGATTTGTATTAACAAGATTTGTATTAACAAGGAAACGAGCCCCGATGCCGGGGCTCTTTTTCTTTTCCGATAAGTTAAATCCATGACTACAGCTACACAGGTAAAAACGGCTACGCAAGTAAAAAAAGCGCTTGCCGTTGCAGTGTCAGCTATTGGCGGTGCGCCGCGATCTGGCCAAATAGAAATGGCAGAAGCAGTAGCAAATGCGCTCAGCGATCGCCACCACCTACTCGTACAAGCAGGAACCGGTACAGGAAAATCACTTGCATATTTAGTCCCAGCGCTTGTGCATGGAAAACGAGTTCTCGTTGCGACCGCAACGCTAGCTCTGCAACGACAGTTAATTGAACGCGATCTGCCACGTATCCATAACGCGCTCGAAAAAGAATTGGGACGAAAAATAACCTTTGCAATTTATAAAGGTGTGGGAAATTATCTCTGCTTACAAAAAATGAACGCTGAAGACCCAGGACATGACGGTGATGTTTTACTTGAAGTCAGCACGCTGGGAAAAGATGCCCAACGATTACGCGCATGGGCTCAGACCCCTGGCGTCAGCGGTGATCGCGATGACGCTCCCGATGTCGATCGTCGAGTCTGGCTTGCACATTCCACATCCGGTCGCGAATGCGTTGGCGCCGATGATTGTCGTTTTGGCTCGCAATGTTTTGCAGTCAAAGCAAAGGCAAAAGCACAAACTGCAGATATCGTCGTCACTAATCACACCTTACTTGCGATTGAAATTGTGGATTCTCATCCGATCTTGCCCGAGCGAGATGCCATCATCCTTGATGAAGCGCATGAATTTATGGATCGCACAACTCAAGCGGTTACTGAAGAACTCACAGCAAACAGGGTAGCCAGAGCTGCCGCCATGGCTCGAAAACATATGCCAGGAAAAGCTACCGACGCATTAAGTAAAGTGGCTGAAAAATTTACCGAAGCAATCAATGACTATGGCGATGAATATCGTGCACATCCGGATGAGCAACGTCAGCTCAAAAAACTACCGGCGCCACTCGAAGCGCCAATACGAAAATTAAAAGAAGCATGCGATGCGGTAATCGCACGTATTAATGCTGATTCAGAGATTATCGATCCAGATGGAATGGCTGAACGCGCTCGTGTCAAAGGGGCAGTAAATGAGATTAAAACGACTGTAACGAAGATGTTGCGTACTGGCGATGGATATGTCCTCTGGTTTGAACCAACATTTTCTACGTTATATCTTGCGCCGTTAGTTGTCTCACCCGTCTTACGAAAAAATCTTTTTACGAAGACTCCTGTGATTGCTACAAGTGCAACTCTTACCGTCGGAAAAAGTTTTGATCCGATCGCGCGAAATCTCGGCCTGGTTTTGAATGACGAGAGCGACGAAAACAAAGGGGAAGATTCCAGTGAGAGCGATGAGAGTTGGCAGGTTGACCCCGCCAATGTTCAGATGCTCGATGTTGGTTCACCCTTTGATTTCGCCAATCAAGGGATGCTCTATTTACCAAGACATCTTCCCGAGCCTGGCCGTGATGGCCCTAGCAAGGAAGCGCTTGTCGAGTTAGGGGAGTTGATTGAAGCAGCTGGCGGTCGAACATTGGCGCTTTTTTCATCATGGCGAGGTGTTGAAGCCGCCGATGATCACTTGCGAAATGTTCTGGCAGAGCTTCCTATACCGATTATCACTCAGCGACGCGGCGATAGCGTTGGTTCACTCGTTGAACGTTTTTCAGAAATTCCCGAATCTGTACTTCTAGGAACGATGAGTTTGTGGCAAGGCGTTGATGTACCAGGTCCTTCTTGCACACTTGTTGCGATTGACCGCATTCCATTTCCTCGTCCTGATGATCCAGTGATGTCTGCTCGAGCTGCCGAAATTGATGCAGCCGGTGGTTCCGGTTTTATGCAAGTCTCACTACCTCGCGCAGCGCTCTTACTGGCGCAAGGAACTGGTCGACTTATTCGTTCCGTGGATGACCGAGGCGTTGTGGCAATTCTTGATTCACGAATCATTAATAAACGCTATGGCGCAATCTTGCTCAATTCGATGCCACCACTGTGGCGAACAAGCGATGGCGATGTTGTTAAAGATTCACTTTCACGTCTTCACACATCGATATTAGAAAAAAATAATTAGAGGCCAAGACGTAGAACTACGCCATGTAGCTCACTCCACGTTTTCGCAAAACTGGGATGGAGTGGATAGCGAGAAATCTCATCAAAGGGAATCCATCGCACCTCAAGTGATTCGTCATTGTGCTCATGTGCTTCTAATGATTCGGCTGCACGCGCAATAACGGTGTCATATCGCCAATCGCCATGATCATCAGAAAAAATCTCTAACGGTTCGACAAGGTGAGCTTTGATCCCGATCTCTTCAATTGCTTCTCGAAGCGCTGCTTCATGAACGCTTTCGTGGGAATCACGCGCTCCACCTGGTATTCCCCAGGTATCGCCGTTATGAACCCACGGCGCTCGATGTTGGAGTAGCGCGCGACCATCACGCACGAGAAAGAGCCCGGCAGCGCCATGGAGCCCCCAATGTTGTGAGCCACAACGACATTCAATCCAGCCATCACCATCTCGATGCACAGTCGCTAGTTTTACACACCTTTCTCACATCAGCGCCGTAATTGACGAGCGGAATTTCTACCGTGCGCTATGCGGAAATTGCTTGCGCTCACTCTCACTTCTTTTCTCTTTTTACAGATCTGGGCGCCACATTCTGCGGTATCAGAATGCATCAATTCTGTCTGCGTCGATGTCTCTGCTGATCCGGCAAATAACCAAATCATTATTACCGCACATAAACCTGGTTCAACATCTATAGCTCGCCCCGCTCGCACTCATCGCGCCACTACATCTCCCAGACCAAAAAAGCCGTGGATTCCCTGGGCTCCGCGGACGCCACAACCGCGATCAAAACCACCAAAACCAAAACTTCCGCAATCAGAGAAAAAAATTTCTACCGCAGCGCTAGTAGATCGCGTCACACAATTAATTCCACACGGTGCAATTCATTATCAACCAAACGAACCATTGTTAGTTCGCGTACCGATAAATGTGTGGAGTGATCTGCCGGAGAATTTTTCTTTTCGCTCCGTCATTCTCGGAGTAGTCGTCACCGTAAAACTCGAACCCGAATTCACCTGGGATTTTGGCGATGGTGTCACGCAATCAGGTCGAGGAGCGCCCTATCCAATCGGCGAAGTTCGCCACGCTTTCACATCAGCAGGAGCTCATGACATCGTGCTCACCACCGTCTGGCAAGGAAAAGCGTGGCTCGATGGCCTACCAATAACGATTCCCGGCGGATTAATAACGCAACGCACGAGCACAACCGTCACTCTCTTTCCCGCAAAAACCCAGTTTCGAAAATAACTACTAGTGATCTCATGAAGAGAAAGGTTCATATGACCACGCTTACCTCACCGCAAGATGTTATGGCAGCAGTTCCATTTCTTTTGGGCTACCAACCCGTTGATTCGCTCGTGGTGATCAGTATGAAAGGCGATTCGATTGGGATGGCGATGCGTATTGATTATCCAGAAGAAATTGACCCAGACCAGATCGATACTTTCGTCTCTCATCTAGAGCGTGAATCAACCGAAAGCGCGTTAATCATCGCCTATGTTCCAGCAGAAATATTTGACTGCGATCGGCTCCTTGATGCTATTACCGATGCTCTCACGGTTCGCAATATTCAGGTGAAGGAATCAATCATCATTCGACATGATCGTTGGCGTTCACGAATTTGTAACGACCGTGACTGTTGCCCACTGGAAGGAAACCCACTTCCGGAATTTAAATCGTCACGGATAGCAGCAGAGCAAGTCGCCGATGGCAATCCCTTACCATTCAATAATCTCAGCGAACTCATCGCCTCCATCTCTGCGCAATCAACTCCGCCAGAACTCTTAGCCGCACTCGAAAATCTCTCACCTATCGATTATGAAAAAGATCCGCAACCAGATCAACAATTAGGCGCTCTCGCAGTATCACAGTTTCTTAAAGAATTTTCAGATGGTGGTGTCATTGAGCCAGAGTTAACTGCTCTTGTTTTAATTCGGTTACAGGATCTCCAAGTACGTGACTTTGCGTTGGGTTCAATTACCGAGTCAACGATCAATAGCCACTGGTGTGCATGGCGGTGGTTATTAACAATTGCACCTGTCGGTTATGTGGCGCCAGTTGCCGCACTCTTTGCTGCGATTTCTTACGAACGTGGCGATGGCGTTCTTGCCCAACGCGCACTCGACCGCGCCTTCGCCGACGATCCGCAGTACCCGTTGGCATCCCTACTTCGCAGAGTTTTTACTGCCGGGTATCCGCCTGAGATGTTTGCCACAATGCGTAACGAGCTCCAGCCAAAAATCGCACACACGATCTTCGGCAAAGATTTGGGAGTAGCATAACGAGGCTTCGCATTCACGTTCGAATGCAGATACGGAGACGGTTGTGATCGTTGGCGTTCCTAAGGAAATTAAAAATAACGAGTTTCGCGTAGCAATTACGCCAGCGGGAGTTCGCGAATTTGTTAAATCTGGCCACACTGTACTCATTGAAAAAGGAGCCGGACTTGGTTCGGCGTTAACCGATGCTGAGTATGAAGCACAAGGTGCACAAATAATTGCTAGTGCAGATGAACTCTGGCACAAAGCAGATTTAATTCTTAAAGTAAAAGAACCGATCGCAGCTGAATATCCACGGATGCGAAAAGGGCAAGTTCTCTTCACTTTCTTACATTTAGCAGCATCACGCGAATGCACCGACGCGCTCATTAAAAGCGGGATCACGGCAATTGCCTACGAAACTGTTGAAGTAGATGGCGCGTTGCCACTTCTTGCACCGATGAGTGAAGTTGCCGGCCGTATGTCAGTTCAAGTTGGCGCCGCTGCATTGCAGAAGAGCAATGGCGGTCGTGGTGTTCTCCTTGGTGGCGTACCGGGTGTTCGCCCTGGAAAAGTTGTCGTACTCGGTGGTGGCGTTTCGGGGATTGCTGCTGCAACCATCGCCCACGGAATGCGTGCAGATGTCACAGTGCTCGATGTCAATCAAAAGAAACTTACCGAGATTGACAATCTCTTCAGCGGAACAGTGACAACGTTGATGTCAAACCTTCATGAAATTGAAGCACAGTGTCTCGATGCCGATTTGGTCATCGGAGCTGTTCTGGTAGCTGGTGCAAAAGCTCCAAAACTGGTTTCTAATGAATTAGTAAAGCGGATGAAGCCTGGCTCAGTTTTGGTTGATATCGCTATTGACCAAGGTGGCTGTTTTGAGGATTCCAAAGCAACGACCCATGCTGAACCAACCTTCCCGGTTCACAACAGCATTTTTTACTGCGTAGCAAATATGCCCGGTGCAGTCCCGTCGACGTCGACATACGCGCTCTCAAATCAAACGCTACGTTATGCGTTAGCCCTCGCTAACAAAGGATGGCGAGAGGCGATTAAGCACGATCGACATTTGGCTTTGGGGCTCAATGTTCACGAAGGAAAGGTGTATTACGAGGCTGTAGCGAAAGCACATGGCCTTGAAACCGCCACACTTTAACGTTGTGTCTTTTCGCTCTATAGTTTTTTAACAACCGAATCAAAAATATCTCGTAGAGCAGCCGTTACTTCTTCTGGAGCACTTCGTGGATGTCCCGCATTAAATGGTGGGGCAGGGTCATATTCCATATCAAGCTGCATACTTTGCGCGAATGTCTCCCCAAAAATTTCCGAAGCGAGCGCAAGCGACATATCAATACCGGCAGAGACGCCAGCCGAGGTCATGATCTTTCCATCGCGAACAAATCGAGCATCAATCGGTTGCGCACCATAATGTGAGAGTTCATGATGTGAGTACCAGTGAGTGGTTGCTTTCATCCCCTGTAAAACTCCCGCTGCACCGAGCATGAGCGCTCCCGTACAGATAGACAATGTCCATTCAGTCAGGGGATGGATGGCGCGAATCCATTCAATATAAGGTCCACCACTTCGCGCCATTTTTATTGCAGGTAAACCACCAGGCACTACAAGCATGTCAACGAAGGTAACGTCAGAGAGAGCGCTTTCGGCACTTAATTCAAATTTTTTTCCATCTGAGATAGGTCCTTTTTTTTCTGAAACGAACGTGATCTCATATCCTGGAAATTGCGAAATTACATGATAGGGACCAGCGACATCTAGTGGTGTGAGTCCAGGGTAGAGAACTATGGCAACTGACTTCATATTCGAGAGTGTAAATGGGTATTTGCCAATCTCTCACTTTCTCTCTATCTTTCTCTCCAGGTCATGAGTTCCAGGTTTTAGCCCCGGCTTACTGGACGGCAACCCTCCACCACGGTGGGGTGCTCCGGGTGAAGACCAGATCGATTGCAAGAGCCATCGATAAGCGTGGGTCTGAAATCCAGGCCCCTTCTAGGGGAGGTAATACGTGTCATCTTTTTCCGTTTCCAATACAGAATTTGAAACTCGCCAAATTCATGCGGGCCAAGTTCCTGATCCAACAACGGGTGCGCGCGCTCTTCCTCTCTACCAAACCACTGCATATCAATTCCGCGATACCGAACATGCGGCAAATCTCTTTGGCTTGGCAGAGTTAGGAAATATTTATACGCGCATCATGAATCCCACCCAAGATGCGGTAGAACAACGGGTCGCATCACTTGAAGGTGGCGTGGCGGCGCTCCTTGTTGCTTCTGGATCTGCAGCGACGACATTTGCAATTCTCAACCTCGCTGAAGCAGGCGATCACATTGTCTCTTCGCCATCGCTCTATGGTGGAACGTACAACTTGTTCCATTACACCCTTCCTAAATTTGGAATCGAAGTAACTTTTGTCGATAATCCAGAAAATCCAGAATCGTGGAAGAAGGCTGTTCGCCCCAATACCAAAGCGTTTTTTGGCGAAACGATTGCAAATCCCAAAAACGATCTGCTCGATATAGAGGCAATTGCGCGAGTGGCTCACGAAGCTGGCGTGCCGTTGATCGTCGATAACACTGTCGCAACGCCATTTTTGATTCGTCCGATAGAACATGGCGCTGATGTCGTAGTCCACTCTGCAACCAAGTTCCTCTCTGGCCATGGAAACGCGGTAGTCGGTGCGATTGTTGACTCTGGGAAATTTGATTACGCAAAATATCCTGATCGATTTAAGAATTTCAATCAACCTGATCCGAGTTATCACGGTCTGGTGTACGCGCAAGCGCTCGGTGTTGGTTCTCCATTTGGCGCCAATCTCTCCTATATCTTCAAGATTCGCCTTACCTTATTGCGCGATATCGGAGCAGCTGTTTCACCGTTTAACGCTTGGTTACTTGCCCAAGGTTTAGAGACATTAAGTCTTCGCATCGAACGCCACGTCGAAAACGCCAAAGCAGTAGCAACCTGGCTGGAATCACATCCACAAGTTGCCAAAGTTAACTATGCATCGTTGCCGTCAAGTCCATGGCATACGCTCGCTAAGAAATATGCACCAAAGGGAAGCGGTTCGGTTCTCTCCTTCGAATTGAAAGGTGGAGTCGAGGCGGGTAAGAAATTTATTGAGGCGCTCGATATTTTCTCCCACGTCGCCAATATTGGTGATGTTCGCTCATTGGCAATTCATCCGGCATCAACAACTCACTCACAATTGACGCCAGAAGAACAACTCACTGCTGGAGTTACGCCAGGATTAGTTCGACTTAGCCTTGGCTTAGAAAATATCGCCGATATCAAAGCAGACCTTGAAAGAGGTTTTGCTGCAGCTCGCTAACCATGTCATCCACTATCGATAGTCGAGTCACGGGGGCATGGTTAGAAAACCATGACCCCGGTGAACGACGCTTCCTCGCTATCGGTGACTTACTTTTAGAGTCTGGCGAAACTCTTCCCAACGTCACCATTGCTTATCAAACCTGGGGTGATCTCAACGAAGAAAAAAGTAATGCGATTTTAATTAATCATGCACTTACTGGTTGGTCTGATGTTCCTGCGTGGTGGCCACAAATGGTCGGACCAGGTCTGCCTTTTGATACCAATAAATATTTCGTGATCTGTCCTAATGTCATTGGAGGATGCCAAGGCTCAACCGGACCTGCATCGCTTGCTCCCGATGGAAAACGATGGGGCTCTCGATTTCCTTCGATCACGATTCGTGACATGGTCAATGCAGAACTTGCACTAACGAGGGCGCTCGATATTCCTGGCTACATCATCGCCGTTGGTCCATCACTAGGTGGAATGCGATCGTTGGAGTGGGCGATTCAACATCCCGATAAAATTGGCTCGATTTGTACTATTGGTTCATCAGCAGTTGCTACTGGCGACCAAATTGGCACGGCCTCTACTCAGATCCACGCAATTAAAGCCGATCCATATTTCAATTTCGGTGATTACTACGAACAAGAACAAGGTCCCATTACTGGAATGGGGATCGCACGGAAAATTGCCCACCTGACCTATCGCACCGAGGTCGAGATGGATGTGCGATTTGGTCGGGAGATGCAAGGTGATGAGACGGGACGTTATGCGGTCGAGTCATATCTGGATCATCAAGCCAAAAAATTACAGAACCGTTTTGATGCCAATACCTATATCGTCCTCACCGATGCGATGAATTCCCATGACGTCGGTCGCGATCGTGGTGGGGTTGAAGCAGCGCTTAAAACCATCCAAATCCCGCTTGTCGTTGTCTCAATAGATACCGACCGCCTCTTTCCGCCTCGCCTCCAAGCAGAAATAGTTGAGCTCACTCCGACCGCGCTCCCGGTAAAAACCATTACCTCGCCCTTCGGCCACGATGGATTTCTCATCGAAGTGGAGTCGGTAGGGGAGATCATTCGAGAAACTATCGATATTGGCTTAAGAGTTCGCGCCGGATACGCCTCGCGTAGCTAATGTGGTGAGCAAATACCCTGTGGACAATTTATAATATAGCCACGCCAAAGTGCCTCCAAGATCGGCGAGCGAACTGCTCAAAGAGATTGTGAACACCGCGGTAATTACTCCTGGTGAATAATCACCAAAAAAGCAAAGGATGTTTTGTGGCTGTAACTCGTGCGCTCAAAAACAGCAAGAAGAAGAGTGTTGCCGCGAAAAAAAATTCTGGAAAGAAAGTTTCCGTTTCTGCCAAGAAGTCACCTGCTAAAAAAACTGCCGTAAAAAAGGGCACAGGGCCACGACGTTTTCCAACTAAAGCTGAGCTCGAAGCGATGAAAGCTGCTCGCGAGATTGAAGCGCAGAAACCTAAAGGTCCACGACGTTTTCCAACTAAAGCTGAGCTCGAAGCGATGAAGGCTGCGCAAGCCGGCGCTACAGCGCCATCAATTCCAGGAAAAGCTCCATCCAAAGTCGATGCATCTGGGAAAAAAGTAGTCACAAAAATTGATGGTGAAGACGTCGAATTAGAAGAAGTAGAACTTGAAGATTTAGAAACTCTGGTTGCTGAAACGAGTGAAGAAATCACTGAAGAGAAATCTGAAGTTCGCGTTGTCAATCTCACCGAAGAATCACAGAACGAAGAGAATGCGTTCACCCTTAAAGATTCAGAAGAAGATGATGCGCCAGCACAAACCGTTCTCACTGCCGGTGCAACCGCAGATCCAGTAAAAGATTACTTAAAACAAATTGGTCGCGTAGCTCTGCTCAACGCAGAACTTGAAGTGGAACTTGCCATGGCAATTGAGGCTGGCCTCTTTGCCGAAGAGGCGCTTTCATCAGGGAAAAAAGAAATTAAAGTCGGTTCGCGTTACGAGCCCGTCGACAGGCGAATGAAGAAAGAGCTCGAAGAGCTTGCCGCAATTGGACGACGAAAGAAAAACCACCTCTTGGAAGCAAACTTGCGACTTGTTGTATCGCTTGCAAAACGTTACACAGGTCGAGGCATGCTCTTCCTAGACCTTATCCAAGAAGGAAATTTAGGTTTAATTCGTGCGGTAGAGAAATTCGATTACACCAAGGGTTATAAATTCTCGACATATGCAACCTGGTGGATTCGTCAGGCGATCACCCGCGCAATGGCCGATCAAGCGCGAACTATTCGAATCCCTGTGCACATGGTTGAAGTGATTAACAAACTCGCCCGAGTACAGCGACAGATGTTGCAAGACCTTGGCCGTGAACCAACGCCAGAAGAGCTTGCAAAAGAGCTCGATATGACTCCGGAAAAAGTTGTTGAAGTTCAGAAATATGGTCGCGAACCAATCTCACTTCACACCCCACTTGGTGAAGAAGGCGATTCTGAATTCGGTGATTTAATTGAAGATTCAGAAGCAATTGTTCCTGCTGATGCAGTTTCCTTCACCTTGCTCCAAGAGCAACTCCACTCAGTACTCGACACTCTCTCTGAGCGTGAAGCTGGCGTCGTGGCGATGCGTTTTGGTTT
>CAZQWU010000023.1:0-4990 GCA_964597305.1 uncultured Bifidobacterium sp. | reverse complement strand
GTTCTTGAGACAAAAACTGATTTCTCGCTCTGCCGATGTGGCCACTCGAAAGATAAACCATGGTGCGATGGCAGCCATAAAGAGGCAGGATTTCAAGCCACCGGAAATTAAACGCCCATGAATAAAAGTCTCTGGGCAGAAGGTCTAAGCGCTACACGATTTCCTCACCTCGCAGAATCTCTCCATGTCGATGTTGCGATCATTGGTGGTGGCTTTTCTGGACTGTGGTCTGCTTATCATTTACTGAAGAAAAAACCTGAGCTAAAAGTCGCGCTTTTTGAAGCACGCCATCTTGGTTATGGTGCAAGCGGTCGCAATGGTGGATGGATCTCTTCAGATTACCCGGTGTATCGATCAACCCTTAAAAAACGCCACGGCGAAGAGAAGACTCGATTGGTCTTTCAATCCTTGCAACATTCCATCGACGACATCGGAACATTCGCGCAACGCTATGCACCTGATTCTGGCTTCGTTAAAGGTGGAACCGTTATGTTTGCCAGAAATAAGGCGCAAGAGATTCGCCTGAAATCTGGAGTTGATTCAGATCATCACTGGCTTAATTCAGCAGAGCTAGCGAACATTATTACCGTTGAGAAAGCGCGCGGTGGGTTATTTAATCCGGAGTGTGCCAGCGTTAATCCGATGCTTTTATTACAAGGGTTGGTTCGATTTCTGGAAGGGAAAATTTCTCTCTATGAAAATTCACCTGCTGCTGAGATAGCGCCACATCAACTCGCCGTTAATTCATCAATGGTGCATGCCCATATCGTGATCAATGCCACCGAGGTTTATCGTCCAGCGCCACGCCACCAAATCCCTCTCTATTCGCTCATGGTGGCGACCAATCCACTTCCTGAGTCTCTATGGAAAGAAATTGGTAACGCACAACGCGCAACATTTGCTGAAGGTTTACATCTCATCAATTACGCACAGCGAACCGTCGATAATCGACTTGCTATTGGCGGGCGTGGCGCTCGTTACCCCTGGGGCTCTCGATTAAATGGTGAGATTGAAAATTCTTCTCGCGTCCATCAATCACTTCGGAATTTAGCGAGATCCTGGTTTCCACAATTAGAGGAGATTGAATTTACTCATGCCTGGGGTGGCGCAGTTGCAATCACTCGTGATTGGGAACCCTACGTTCAATGGGATAAAGAATTTAATTATGGCGTTATTGGCGGATATGCCGGAGATGGAATGACAATGTCATTTCTTGCAGCGCGTGCTCTTGCTGAGGAAATATGTGACGGCACCGATGACATTCGAGGACTTCACTTTATTAATCGACGAACACGACAATGGGAGCGAGAGCCGCTTCGATATTGTGCAGTGAACACGCTCGTGAAGTTGAGTGATATTGCCGATTATGAAGAACGAGTAACCAAGCGGCCGAGCGTATTAAGTCGACTTATTGAACCGCTGATTCTTCGTTAATTCGCGCAGTTTGGTCATCAATCCGTGACGCTACATTCTTGAGACCTTCGGCATATTCTTTTGCGTGGTGGCCACAGAAGAGAAGTTCGAGACCGGAAAGTAATACTGCGCGGACATAAGCCTGAGCGCCACATCGATCACATCGGTCAATTGCATTGAGCGGTGTTGTTTCGAGCATTACTTGGTTAGTCACCGGTGTACTTCCTTTCATCGCTTTTTCGGGTTATCCCGAACACTGCAGGTGGAACATCAAACCATGACAGAGTTATTCCCCGCAGGTTAAAGTTTCTTAATTCCATAATTTTTTTCGATTTTTCACGTATAAATTCCGCAATCTCGACATTTTCACAGCATATTCGGCGCGTATGACAAGGGATTTTCCGCTCCGCAGTTACCCTTCGACACCGTGGCGGCATCTCAGAATTCGGAACAGTCCCAGAGCGTTGAGCAGAGCTATACCGCAAAAGACCTTTCGGTTTTAGAAGGCCTTGATGCAGTTCGCAAACGCCCCGGTATGTACATCGGTTCAACTGATGGCCGCGGTCTCATGCATTGCTTATGGGAAATTATTGATAACGCGGTCGATGAGTCACTCGCGGGATATTGCAAAAAAATAGAAATTAATTTAGAAAAAGATGGTTCGATCGAAGTTCACGATGATGGCCGAGGCATTCCAGTAGATAAAGAACCCAAGACTGGTCTTACTGGCGTTGAAGTGGTGATGACAAAACTTCACGCAGGTGGAAAATTTGGTGGCGGTTCCTATGCCGCAACCGGTGGACTTCACGGCGTTGGCGCATCTGTTGTTAATGCACTCTCATCGCGACTCGATGTTGAAGTTGATCGCGGTGGAAAAATTTATTGGATGTCCTTCAAACGAGGAGTGGCTGGAATTTTTGACGGTGATGGACCTAATGCATCGTTCACTCCAGAATCTGGTTTACGCATCATTGGAAAAGTCTCGAGTAAGGTCACAGGAACGCGAGTGAAGTGGTGGTCCGATAAACAAATCTTCCTCAAAGATGCGACATATGATTTAGAAGAAATTTATACACGCGCTCGTCAAACCTCCTACCTCGTTCCAGGTTTAACTCTTATCGTCAATGACAATCGCACGAGTACGAAAACATCAGAAACGTTTTTCCATAAAGGCGGAATTTCTGAATATTGCCACTTCATTCAAACTGATGATCCCGTTGGCGATGTCATTCGACTCACTGGCAAAGGCCATTACCAAGAGACGGTGCCGGTACTTGATGACAAAGGACATCTAGAACCCACAGAAGTAGAGCGCGATATGGATGTCGACATCGCGGTGAAGTGGGGCAATGGCTATGAAACCAATGTCCGATCTTTCGTCAACATCATTGCAACACCTAAAGGCGGTACCCACGTTCAAGGTTTTGAGCGCGCCCTCACCAAAGTATTTAATGATTTTCTCCGATCAACTGGAACGCTCAAGAAAAATGAACAAGACGTTATTAAAGATGACATCGTGGAGGGTTTAACTGCGGTTGTCACGGTGCGAATGCAAGAGCCGCAATTTGAAGGTCAGACGAAAGAGGTTCTTGGTACGCCTGCTGTCACCAAGATTGTCACCCAAGTCGTTCAAGACGAACTTAAGAAATTTTTCACTACAACCAAGCGGATTGATAAAGCTAACGGTCGGCTAATCTTGGAGAAAGTCGCCAACGCTTCGCGGACTCGAATTTCGGCGCGGGCACATAAAGAGTTACAGCGTCGAAAAAATGCGCTCGAAAGTTCTTCGCTCCCAGCAAAACTGTCAGATTGTCGATCCGAAGATGTTAATCGGACTGAGTTATTTATTGTGGAAGGTGAATCAGCGCTTGGCACAACCAAGGCGGCGCGCAACTCAGAGTTTCAAGCCATACTTCCGATTCGCGGAAAAATTCTCAACGTACAAAAAGCCTCGCTGTCGCAGATGCTCGACAATGCAGAATGTGCCTCGATTATCACTGTCATCGGCGCAGGATCAGGAAAATCTTTCTCACTTGATGATGCTCGATATGGCCGCGTTATTTTGATGTCGGATGCCGATGTTGATGGCGCCCATATTCGCTGTTTGTTATTGACTCTGCTTTATCGCTATATGAAACCACTCATCGACGATGGTCGGGTATTTGCAGCTATTCCACCGCTTCATCGAATTGAAGTCGTTGGTGGTGGTGGCAAGAAAGGTGAGATTTTCTATACCTACTCTGATGACGAGATGAAGAAACTACTCGAGCAATTAAAGAAACAAGGAAAACGCTGGAAAGAGCCAATCCAACGTTACAAAGGCCTAGGTGAGATGGATGCCGATCAGCTCCGTGAAACTACGATGGATCCTGATCATCGCACGCTACGTCGCATCACCATTAAAGATGCCGCGCAGGCTGAGAAGATGTTTGAACTCTTGATGGGCAATGAAGTAGCGCCACGTAAGGACTTTATTGCAAGCGCCGAGATAGATCGCGAGCGGATAGACGCTTAAAAAGTTTTACGCGATTCGGGTTCGTCGCGGGGTTGCAAATTTCTTTGACACTTCGGTGAGCTCATCTGAAACCGCTTTACGTAGCGCCTCATCGCTCTTTAAAAGTGCCGTTAATGAGGTGATAGTGGCTTTGAGTTCTTTCTGCTCAGCATCAAGCTCAATCTTTGACATTTTTGTTAATCGCCGAAGTGGCATATCAAGGATGTATGTAGCTTGTTCATCATTGAGTTTGAAAGTTTTCATCAAGCCAGC
Organism: uncultured Bifidobacterium sp.; assembly: GCA_964597305.1. Lineage (GTDB taxonomy): Bacteria > Actinomycetota > Actinomycetes > Nanopelagicales > Nanopelagicaceae > UBA7398. Next base: position 810 of record CAZQWU010000023.1, on the reverse strand, counting down.
TTTTGCCTCGGTAGCATCATCGCTTCCGCGAATGAGCTTCACGACTTTATCGATATCAATAATCGCCTTGAGTAAGCCATCAACGAGATTAAGCCGTTCCTGAGCTTTTGCTTTTCGATGGTTTGATCGACGGGTCACTACTTCAATGCGGTGAGCGATAAATACTTCCAGTAACTCCTTCAGGCCGAGAGTCTTTGGTTTGCCATCAACGAGCGCAACCGCGTTAATAGAAAAAGCTTCCTCAAGTGGGGAGAGGCGATAGAGATTGTCGAGCACAGCCTCTGGCTCAAAGCCGTTCTTTAATTCAATAATGACGCGCGTTCCGCTCTGACCATCGGTTAAATCAACAATGTCCGATATTCCTTGAATTTTTTTACCTTTAACAAGATCTGAAATTTTCTCGACAACTTTTTCTGGACCAACGCCGTAGGGAAGTTCCGTAATAGTTATTCCCTGCTTCCGGCTCGTCACTTTGCCAGTTTCTATCGTTGCTCGGATTTTAAAAGCACCTTTGCCAGTCTCGTACGCCTCAACGAGGCCTTCCTTTCCGATTAATTCGCCGCCAGTGGGAAAATCAGGTCCCGGAATGATTTTCATTAACTGTTTAAGAGTTGCCTTCGGATTTTCAATCAGATGTTGTGTTGCTTCGATAACTTCACCCAAGTTATGTGGCGCCATATTTGTTGCCATACCAACAGCAATTCCAGTTGTGCCATTCACTAAGAGATTTGGAAATGCAGCAGGCAAGACGAGTGGTTCGAGAATTTGGCCGTCGTAGTTCGCACCAAAATCAACCGTATCTTCATCTGC
>CAZQWU010000022.1:0-17757 GCA_964597305.1 uncultured Bifidobacterium sp. | reverse complement strand
TCAACGCCTTGATATTGCATGATGATGCCGATGGTGTCGCGCATCTCCGAGAGAACTTCAATCTTTCCTTTATTTTCTTTTGCGAATAGTTGATCGAGAGTTTTTATCCCTTTCGGTAATTTCTCTTTATTCCATCCAAAACCACCGAAGCCTGATTGCCACGTGAGTGAGTAGTTTCGACCAGGATCATAGGAAATATTGGCGAGCGCCTCCAAAATATTTGTTTTGTTGGGAATATTTGCTGGATCTAATTTTTGTGCATAATTGTTACGTATCCACCGCGCTGCCATCCAGTCCGTCGGTGTAACGATGTCATACCCAATATCTTCGCCAAGTCCTAATTGACCTTGCACCTTCCCCCAGAATTCATCGTTATCGTTGTAATCCTCTTTGTAATCAACGGTAATTCCTGATTCCTTGATAAAAGCTTCAAGTGTTGGGTATTTTTTTGTCTTCGAGTCATAATCTAAATAGAGAGTCCAATTTGCCCAACGCACCGTGCCATCTGATGCAGATCCACCGCTACCGCCACCGCCACATGCCGTTAACGCAGCAGCAGCTCCTACGCCACCAACACCTGCAAGAAAGCCACGACGTGACATCTGCGCTTTTATTAATGAACCAACTTCTGGAGATAGTGGGTTTTTCTTCATCGCTTCGCTTTCTCTCGCTTATCCGATCCTCTGGTGTTTATTCGATCCTGGTGTTTATTCGATCCTCTGGCGCAGGGGCTAGTGAATCTAGGCGTTTAGATTAGTCATAACATGCTTGATTCGGGTGTAATCCTCGAACCCATAATTGGAGAGATCTTTTCCATATCCAGAGTGCTTGAAGCCACCATGAGGCATCTCGGCAACAACGGGAATATGAGTATTGATCCATACGCAACCAAAATCGAAAGCTCGCGCTGCCCGCATCGCTCGGCCATGATCTGAAGTCCAGACGCTCGAGGCGAGACCATACTTCACATCATTGGCGTTGCGAATCGCTTCGGCTTCGTCGGTAAATTTCTGGATGGTAATTACCGGTCCAAAGACTTCTGTCTGAATTAATTCATCGCTCTGCTGGAGATCAGCAACCACAGTAGGTGGAAAGAAGAACCCAGGGCGTTGGAGCGGTGAACCACCTGTGGTAACCCGTGAATGTGATGGCGCTCGATTGACCATGCCGACAACCCGATCAAGCTGGTGAGGGTTGTTGAGCGGACCAACGAGAACTTCCTCATGTGGCATACCAATTTTGATCTGGTTCTTGGCTTGTTCCGTTAATAACGTGACCATATCTTCATAGGCAGCTGCTTCGACAAGAACTCGCGTTGCTGCAGTGCAATCTTGGCCAGCATTGAAATATCCCGCTAAGGCAATCGCTTCGGCTGCTGCCTCTAAATTGGCATCGTCATAGACAACAACAGGCGCTTTGCCACCAAGTTCTAAGTGAACTCGTTTGACATCTTTCGATGCCGACGCTGCTACCTCCATACCTGCTCGAACAGATCCGGTGACCGAAACCATCTGTGGAATTGGATGATCAATTAGTGCACGTCCTGTGTCACGATCACCACAGACAACGTTAAATACTCCGGCAGGTAAAAACTCTGCCATCAATTGCGCCATCCATACTGTTGATACTGGCGTTGTGTCACTTGGTTTTAAAACAACGCAATTTCCCGCCGCAATTGCCGGCGCCCATTTCCACACCGCCATCATCATCGGGTAATTCCATGGCGTTACTTGGCCAACCACGCCAATCGGTTCACGACGAATAAATGAGGTCATACCACGCATATATTCGCCAGCCGAACGTCCCTCCAGATTTCGCGCAGCGCCAGCAAAGAATCGAATCTGATCCACCATCGGTGGAATTTCTTCTGACATCGTGATTGCTAATGGCTTTCCCGTGTTTTCACTTTCTATCGCAACTAATTCTTCTGCGCGTGATTCGATGGCATCGGCAATTCGAAAGAGCGCTTTCTGTCGTTCACTTGGCGTGGAATCTCGCCAACTTTCAAAACTTTTCGCAGCTGCGTGATAAGCGTCATTGATATCTGCTGCACTCGACACCGGAGCGGTTGCAAATACTTCGCCCGTTGCCGGATTAATGAGTGTGGAGGTGGTGCCATCGCGAGCGGGCACGCTCTTACCGTTGATGAAATTGGCAATTGTCTTCATGCGCGCAAACTACTCGGAAAGAAAGGCTGAATCTAGGCTTCGGCTGCTGCTAATTGGCCACATGCGCCATCAATGTCGCGGCCCCGGGTATCTCGGACCGTTACCGGAACTCCATGCCTTTCCAGAATGCGGACAAACTCTTTCTCATCTTCTTTACGTGAAGCAGTCCACTTAGATCCTGGCGTCGGATTGAGCGGAATGAGGTTGACATGGGCATGGCGGTGTTGCAGGAGTTTGCCGAGTAAATCTGCTCGCCATGCTTGATCATTAATATCGCGAATTAACGCATATTCGATGGAGTAACGACGACCCGTTTTATCAGCATACGCATCGGCAGCCTTGAGGACTTCTGCAACTTTAAATCGATTATTGATTGGAACTAACGTATCGCGCAATTGGTCATCGGGGGTATGAAGTGAAACAGCGAGAGTTATTTGCAGATCTTCGTCCATTAATTTTTCAATTCCGTTGACAAGTCCCACGGTTGACAGCGTTACCGAACGTGCACCGATTCCTAAACCGTCCGGTTGCGGCGTGACGATATTCCGAACAGCGCGCATTACCGCGTCATAGTTCGCAAGTGGTTCGCCCATACCCATAAAGACAACATTTGATAACCGAGTTGGTCCTCCCGGCAATTCACCTATCGCGCACGATCGTGCAGCTGCGACTAATTGCGCGGTGATCTCACCCGCGGTGAGATTGCGCGTTAGACCTGCTTGGCCAGTTGCGCAAAATGGGCAATCCATCCCACATCCAGCTTGCGATGAGATACAGACCGTTGTTCGATCGGTGTATTTCATCAGAACGCTCTCCACTAAAACGCCATCGCTTAGTCGCCACAAATCTTTACGAGTTTTTCCGTTATCACACGTTATTGATCGCACGAGCGTTATTAATTGCGGTAAAAATTCTTCCGCAACCAACTCGCGCATGGCGAGTGGAATATCGCTCCAACTCTCCGGATTATCGTTGAAGTGGGTGAAATAATGCGTTGATATTTGATTAGCGCGGAAGGCTGGTAAACCCAGTGAAATGGCTTTTGCTCGACGCTCCCCCGGGTCAAGATCGGCGAGATGTTCTTTAACATTTTTCATCATGAATTCATCTCGTCTTTAATTAACTCTCATTTAATTGAAATGCTTGATTAATTCCAGCGCACACCATAACGCTGGTGCAGTCAGTAGCGCAGAATCGATGCGATCAAGCATTCCACCATGGCCCGGAAGGAGCGTGCCCATATCCTTTATCGCAAGATCGCGTTTGATTGCGCTCTCAATTAAGTCTCCTACTGTTGCGGTCACGACCGCCATAACCCCAACGATTGCGCCAATTCGCGGATCAAAGTGAAGCAAATAGCGAAAAGCAAGCGCGCCACCGATTGCAGTAAAAATCGTTCCGCCAATAAAACCTTCCCACGTTTTCTTTGGGCTAATGTGCGGTGCAAGTTTGTGTCGCCCTAAGAGAACGCCAAAAACATAAGCAAAGGTGTCATTACAACCGACCAAAATGACCAAGGTCATCAGATTGTCAAAGCCATGGCTCTTTCGTGCTAGAAGAACGAGGAATCCACCTAAATAGGCGATGTAAATGAGGGCAAGTGTTGCTGCGCTCGCTCGTTTAACGAAACCATCAATTCCTTGGAGCAAAATAAAGAAGTACATATTGGGAATAACTAATGCAGTGGCAACGGCGAGGCCATTAATTCCACCGAACCAGGTTCCTGCCATGATGGCAACAATCGCAATCGGAAGAAGCAATGGTGAGAACGTTATTTCGCCAACCGCAAGGGCTTTGAGGAGCTCTCGCACAGAAAGATAAACCGCGATCGCAACGACAATGGCAAACGCAATAGGTACGTATTTCACCGTTCCCATAATGAGAAGAATCAGAAGAATCGAGACGATGATGGAGGGAAGAAGTTTACGACCGGCTTTCTTATTTATCGCATCGTTTATCGAGTGGAGATCAGACACGAGTCAATACCCAATTACACTTCAAGAAGTTCTGCTTCTTTATGTTTGAGCATGTCATCAATTTTTGCAACATGATCACCCGTAACTTTTTCCATCTCTTTTTCAGCGCGCGCGAGATCATCCTTGGAAATCTTGCCATCTTTTTCGAGCTTCTCCATCGATTCCTTTGCACTTCGCCGAATATTGCGAATGGATACGCGTGAATCTTCGGCTTTAGATTTTGCAACTTTAATAAACTCTTTACGACGTTCTTCGGTCAATTGTGGAAAGTTGATTCGAATTGCACTGCCATCGTTTCCTGGATTAACTCCGAGGTCTGATTCGCGAATTGCCTTTTCGATGGAAGCCATTGCTCCTTTGTCATACGGAGTTACCAGAGCCATTCGCGCTTCGGGAACTTGTACTGATGCAAGTTGTGCCAGCGGAGTAAATGTTCCGTAGTAATCAACCATGATCTTGGCAAACATCGAGGGATGGGCTCGGCCGGTGCGAATACTGGCAAAATCTTCCCGCGCAACCTCGACCGCTTTATCCATCTTTGCGGCCATATCGCTTTGAATTCCGGCTAGCTCTGACATGGGGCTCCTTTAAGAGATCGTTTCAGCAAAAACTAATTCACTAACGTTCCGATATTGTCCCCGCGAACGGCACGACCAATATTGCCGTTATTCATCAGATCGAAGACAACAATGGGAAGTTTATTCTCACGGCAGAGACTAAATGCAGCAGCATCAGCAACCGCTAACGATTTGCTCAACACTTCATCGTAAGAAATCTTTTCATACTTAGTTGCGCTCTTATCTTTTCGAGGATCTGCGCTATAAACGCCATCAACGCCACTTTTTGCAAGGAGTAGCGCATCAACGCCAATTTCGAGCGCGCGTTGGGCAGCAACGGTGTCCGTAGTAAAGAATGGCATTCCGGCGCCTGCGCCAAAAATGACAACGCGACCTTTCTCTAAATGTCGGATCGCACGTCGCGGTACATATGGCTCAGCAACTTGTCCCATCGTGATTGCCGTTTGAACGCGAGTATCAATTCCCTCTTTTTCAAGAAAATCTTGGAGCGCTAAACAATTCATCACTGTTCCGAGCATGCCCATGTAATCAGCGCGAGCGCGATCCATGCCTCGTGTTTGCAGCTCTGCGCCACGGAAATAATTTCCACCGCCAACAACAATTGCTACTTGGGTTCCGGATTTAACAACCGTAGCAATTTGGCTTGCCACATCGTGAACGACATCGGGATCGACACCGATTCCTTTTTCGCCACCAAAAACTTCGCCAGAAAGTTTAAGGAGCACTCGACGATAGCCTGCTGATTTTTCAGCCATCGTTGAGCGCTCCTTTATTAATGGTGAGACGAGATCCTGGCTATAGGTTACTGACCAACTCGGAATCGATGGAACGCAGACACGGTGGTGCCAGCCTCATCGAGTACCTGTTTGACAGATTTCTTGTTGTCTTTAGCGAATGCCTGCTCAAGGAGCGTCACATCTTTATAGAAGCCAGTAACGCGACCTTCGGTGATCTTGGCGATCGCCGCATCGGGCTTTCCTTCTGCCTTCGCAGTCTCTTCTGCGATTCGTCGCTCGTTCTCGACGATATCGGTTGGGACCGCTTCGCGATTGAGATACTGCGGTGCGAACGCTGCAATGTGTTGTGCAACATCTTTACCAGTATCGCCTGCTGCTTTACTTAATTGAACAATGACACCCACTTGTGGTGGTAGATCAGGACTTGTTCGATGCAGATAGAGCGCAACAGGTGAACCATCAAGAACTGCAAGTCGGCGAAGTTCAATCTTTTCACCTAGCGTCGCATTGGCTTCATCAACATGTGCCTGAACAGTTTTTCCGGACGGCAATTGTGATGAAGTAAATGTTGCAACATCAGAAATCTTCGACGCAAAGAGATGTTCGAGTAACTCATGGGCTGCCGCTTGGAATCGATCACCTTTGGCTACGAAATCGGTTTCGCAGTTAAGTTCCAACATCACAGCGGTATTTCCCTCCGCCTTTGCTGCAACTAAACCATTTGAGGTGGTTCGACCTTCTCGCTTGGTGACGCCTTTTTGTCCTTTTACTCGGATGATTTCGACCGCTTTATCAAAATCGCCACCTGATTCATCAAGCGCTTTCTTGCAATCGAGCATGCCGGCGGCCGTTACTTCGCGAAGGCGTTTTACATCGTCAGCTGTATATGCCACTTACTCCCCTGCCTTTGCTTCATCTGCTGCAGTTCCGAGTAATTCTTTCTCCCAATCTGCAAGTGGTTCACCAGCGGCAATTTCCGTTGCACCTGCTTTGGCATCGGCAGCTTCTTTCGCAGCGTGTTGTGAGCGAGCAGAAAGTCCTGCTGCAACAGCATCAGCGATCACGCGAGTTAAGAGCGTAACCGAGCGAATTGCGTCATCGTTACCAGGGATCTTGTAATCAACTTCATCAGGATCACAGTTGGTATCAAGTATGGCGATGACGGGTATGCCAAGTTTGTGCGCTTCAGCAACGGCGAGATGTTCCTTCTTTGTATCAACAACCCAGACCGCCGAAGGAAGTTTTGTCATATTGCGAATACCGTTGAGGTTTTTATGAAGTTTCTCTTTCTCGCGACGGAGCAAGAGCAATTCTTTCTTTGTTAATACTTGATCATTCGCTGCTTCGAGCGCTTCGAGTTCTTTTAAGCGTTGTACGCGTTTGTACACCGTTGGGAAGTTGGTGAGCATTCCACCAAGCCAACGTTCGGTCACATATGGCATACCAACACGTGTTGCTTGGGCAACAATCGGTTCTTGCGCTTGCTTCTTCGTGCCCACGAAAAGAATATGTCCGCCTTTTGCGACAGAATCTTTAACAAAGTCATAGGCCTTGTCGATCAACGCTAATGACTGTTGGATATCGATGATGTAGATGCCATTGCGCTCTGTGAAAATAAAGCGCTTCATTTTTGGATTCCAACGACGAGTCTGGTGTCCGAAATGCACACCGCTGTCGAGGAGTTCTCGCATTGTTACTACCGCCATGGCGGCACACTCCTTTATCGGTTTATACCCGCGGCATAAACCTGCTCGGTTCATGATCTAACGTTTGTCAGATCCGTCGCACCTGGCATGGTGCGTGAAATATATTCACGACCGAGGTTGCCGTCTGGTGCTGAGATGTCACTGAAGTGCTTCAGTGCGGGCGAAATCTTACCTGACCCACACACAGCAAAAATCCACCGTATATACGCCTACCCCCGTATTGAGTAAGCCAGATACTTGATATTCCTGTCATGAAATCGATTTCTTTCGCCACCATATTTCTCCTCGGGGTCACCATCGGACTTTCGATACCCGCTCATCGCGCGCAGGTAATTGCCCATGAGATTTCCGGTGATTTTGTGACAATGCAAAGACGAAGTTGAACTCTTATCAGGTATAGATTTCCGTCATGCCCGCTTCAATACCCTCGCGAAACCTTGCTCTCGAATTAGTTCGCGTAACAGAAACGGCCGCCATCGCTGCCTCGAAATGGATTGGTCGCGGCGATAAGAATGGTGCAGATCAAGCAGCAGTTGATGCCATGCGCAAGATGATTGCTACTGTTTCGATGCGTGGCACCGTTGTGATCGGTGAAGGTGAAAAAGATGAAGCCCCAATGCTCTATAACGGCGAAGAAGTTGGCGATGGAACGGGCTCACCAGTTGATGTGGCGGTAGATCCAGTTGATGGCACAACGCTTACCGCAAAAGGAATGGCAAATGCCATTTCCGTCATTGCCCTCGCGGAACGAGGTGCGATGTTTGATCCCTCTGCCGTTTTTTATATGGAGAAACTCGCAACTGGTCCGGAAGCTGCAGATGTCATAGATATCACCGCACCTGTCAAAGTGAATTTACAGAAAGTTGCGAAAGCAAAACATGTCGATATCGCATCGCTCACCGTCGTTGTTTTAGATCGACCACGCCACGATCAATTAGTGAAAGATATTCGCGAAGCTGGCGCACGTATCAAATTCATTACCGATGGCGATGTCGCAGGCGCTGTTGAAGCTGCCCGTGCCAATACCGGAATTGATCTCTTGATGGGAATTGGTGGTACCCCAGAGGGAATCATTTCTGCATGTGCCATGAAATGTTTAGGTGGCGCAATTCAAGGTCGATTGATGCCAAAAAGTGATGAAGAGAAAGAACGAGCTCGCGCTCAGGGTCTTGATCTGAGCCAAGTTTTTACCACCAATGATCTGGTGAAAGGTGATGATGTCTTTTTTGCTGCAACCGGTATTACCGATGGCGAGCTCTTGCAAGGAGTACGTCACGGTGAAAATTACTTCACTACCAATTCACTGGTCATGCGCGGAAAAACAAAAACCGTGCGATTGATAACGACTGAAAGCCCGATTAGCTCCATCATTGCGTAATTACGCGCGCGGATGCGCCTGTTCGTAGGCGCTCTTTAAACGATCCTGCGAAACATGGGTATAAATCTGTGTCGTTGCCAGCGATGAATGTCCCAAAATCTCTTGCACCGTTCGTAAATCTGCGCCACCTTCTAATAAATGTGTCGCAGCAGAATGTCGTAAGCCATGTGGTCCCATCTTGGCTTTCCCACCGAGCGCTTCGAGTGCGACATACACAATTTCTCGTACCGTTCTCTGATCAATCCGTTTTCCTCGTCGGCCAAGAAAGAGCGCAGGCCCAGAGCTTTGCGTTGCAAGGTCAGATCGAGCATTGAGCCAATCTGTTAGCGCTCGTGATGCCGGAAGTCCAAACGGCACAACACGTTCTTTGTTGCCCTTGCCAATGACGCGCAAGGTATTTCGATCAAAATCAACATCGCCAATATCAAGTCCACATAATTCCGATACGCGAATTCCAGATGCATAGAGAACTTCCACGATCGCTCGATCGCGAATAGCGCCCACACTTCCCTCTTCAGCAACGCGTTGTGCGAGCGCTTCTAACGTTGTGATGGCGCCATCAACATCAAGTACATCAGGTAATACCCGTTGTGGTTTTGGCGCCTGCAATTGCTTTCCAATATCGCTACTGAGCCAACCATTTTTCGCACCCCAGTACGTAAAGGCTTTAATCGAGATCACTCGACGAGAGAGCGATGAGCGAGCAGCGCCACGAGTTTGTAGGTTTGCAAGCCATGATCTGATGTGATCAATTGTTAAATCTTTAAATTCCGTAATTCCTAATTTATTAATGTGCGCAAGGAGTGAGTCCAGATCTGCGCAGTAGGCGCGAATGGAGTTCACGGAAAGATTGCGTTCAAGAATTAAATGTTCTCGATACTCACCCATCAGATCGCTCGCCACGCGTCGAGAATACCTCTCACCCCGTAATCGGTCATGACAGGTCATACCAACTGCCATTCTCTGCCTACTCTCAACAATTGGTCAATAACCGCATAATCTTCCCTTCTGCTACGTACGCTCAATTTGTCAGTGACTGGTCATAGTCTGCGTGAGGAGGTGCTGATGGATTCGGAAGCAAAGTATCGCGTCATTCGAAATCTTGCACTCCTATCCACCAGCGCTACCAATCCCCTCAGTTTTGCCACTGATTTTGTTCATACCGCATTTCGCGACTCATTTGATGGTGGCTATCCCACTGGCGTTGTCATTAAAAAACTTAATCGAGAAGGTAATTTAAAACTTCTTGCAGGATATGGATTTCCAGAATCTGCACTCCGCGACATTGAAACTATTTCCATTTGGGAGGCAACTCCTTCATCAGAGGCAGCGCGTGATCGAAAAATTATTCATATCACCGGCGATCTGCAATGGCGAACCAGATATCCCCACATTAAAGATTCAATTAACGATGGCGAATGTGTGATTGCAATTCCACTTGTTTACCGGCTTGGCGTGATTGGTGCAATTTCACTACGAGTGAAAAATTGTCCACATGACATTGAACTTGATGAAGAGTTCTGGCTCGGCGTTGCGTCTATCTGTAGCTTCTTTGTTGTCCAGGTTTCTGACCAACTCAATCCCATCGCTAACCCACAAGGAGCGATTTATCTCACCGAACGTCAACGAAAAATAGTCGGCCATTTTAAAGATGGTCTCACCATCGCAGAGATTGCTGGAAAACTCGGCTATAGCCACTCGACGATTCGCCAAGAAATCATCAAGATTTATCGCATTCTTGGTGTCAAAGATCGAAAATCAGCAATTACGATGGCCGCGAGTCGAAACTTGTTGTAAAACTATTCTGGCTTAGTTCCTTGACGAAGTAAGCCATAGGTAACGGCATCTTCTAAAGCCATCGCTGAAGCGGCAATTACGTTTTCATGGACACCGATCGTGTTCCACTCTCCATTGCCATCGCTTGTTTCAACGAGAACCCGTGTCACAGCGCCAGTGCCGTGGCGTCCTTCCAAAATACGCACTTTGTAATCTGTTAATTCAAGTTTTGCCAATTCGGGATAAATTTTTTCAAGGCCAGAGCGAAGTGCGGTATCAATCGCATTCACCGGACCATTTCCAGTTCCTGAAGCTTTGATCATTTCTCCGCGTGCTTTGATCACAACATGAGCGCGGGATGAAACTGCGCCTGAATCATCTTTATCGACCACAGTTTCCCATGATTCAACGGTGAAGAAATGTGCGCGCTTACCATCGACTTCTTCGCGAAGAAGTAATTCAAATGATGCATCGGCAGCCTCAAAGGTATATCCGCGCGCTTCCATTTCTTTGACGCGATCGACAACTCGTGTTACTACCTCTTTACTCTGACCAATATCAACGCCAAGTTCTTGCGATTTCAATTCAATTGATGCACGACCAGCCATATCCGATACCAACATTCGCATATCGTTTCCAACAGCAGCCGGATCTTCGTGTTGATAAAGCGCTGGATCAACTTTTATTGCCGATGCATGGAGACCGGCTTTGTGTGCGAAGGCAGAAATTCCGACATACGGTTGGCGTTGACTTGGCGCAACGTTGGTTACCTCTGCTACTGCATGTGAGATGCGAAAAGCCTCGGCAAGAGCTCCCTCGGGAAGTACGCGTTGTTTCTTCTTAAGTTGTAAATTCGCAATAATCGATACGAGATCAGCATTTCCTGTTCGTTCACCGTAACCATTGAGCGTTCCTTGTACGTGCGTTGCCCCTGCTGCCACTGCGGCAAGTGAGTTTGCAATGGCGCATCCCGTGTCGTTGTGACAATGAATTCCCAGTCGCGCGGTGGATTTACCAAGTACATCGTGGACTATCTGTGAAAGTTCATCCGGCAACATTCCACCATTGGTATCGCAGAGCGCGACAACATCGGCACCTGCTTCAGCAGCAACTCGTACTACTTCAAGAGCGTAGGCTGGATTGGATCGATACCCATCAAAGAAATGTTCCGCATCGAGAAATACTCGCTGGCCGCCTGATTTAAGAAAATGAATCGAATCGCGAATCATCGCTAGGTTCTCATCGAGATGAGTTTTCAGCGCGAGATCGACATGGCGATCATGTGATTTAGCAACGAGAGTTACAACCGGTGCGCCTGAATCTTGTAGCGCGCGAAGAAGCGCATCATCAGCTGCTTTCACATTGGGGCGGCGAGTAGCGCCAAAGGCAACAAAAGTGGCGTTCTTTAACTTCAACTCTGTTTGCGCGAGTTTAAAAAATTCAGTGTCTTTTGGATTTGCCCCTGGCCAACCACCTTCAATAAATCCAACCCCAAGATCATCTAAGTGGCGGGCAATGGTGAGTTTGTCGTGAACGGAGAGATTAAGACCCTCTTGCTGTGCACCATCACGAAGTGTGGTGTCGTAGATATGAAATGAATCAGAGATAGCCATTAGCAGACCTTGACATTCCACCCATGTTTATCAGGAACAGTTCCATGTTGGATACCAAGGAGATGTTCACGAAGTTGCATTGTGATTGGCCCCGGTGTGCCATCACCAGTTGGCCATGTGCCAAATTCACTCTTTGCTGCGCCGATCGGAGAAATAACAGCTGCCGTACCGCAGGCGAATGTTTCGGTAATCTCACCGGATTTCACACCATCGCGCCAATCATCGAGTGAGAGCATCCCCTCTTCTACTCGATACCCAAGATCGCGAGCCACTGTAAGAATCGAATCTCGTGTGACGCCTGGCAGTAATGTTCCCGTTAACTTGGGGGTAAAGATTGTTGCGTCACTGCCTTGACCTTTAACGAAGTAAAGATTCATTCCGCCCATCTCTTCTACCCATTTGCGTTCTTGTGCATCAAGCCAGACAACTTGATCACAGCCCTGCGCTGCTGCTTGTTGTTGCGCAAGTAACGAGGCAGCGTAATTTCCACCGCATTTTGCTTCGCCAGTTCCTCCAATGGATGCGCGGACATATTCCGTTGAAATCCATACCGTAACGGCAGATGTTGTTGAAAAGTAGGCGCCAACTGGACATGCGATAAGAATGTATTTCGCGCTCTTTGATGGTCGCACTCCGATTGCAACTTCGGTTGCGATCATAAAAGGTCGGATGTAAAGAGACGAGCCAACTTTTGGCGGCACCCATCCTCGATCTTGTTTCACCAGCGCTTCGATAGTGGCAACAAAATCTTCTACTGGTAATTCGGGTAGCGCTAAGCGCTTTGCAGAATTTGCAAAACGACGGCCATTCATTTCCGGTCGAAAGAGTGAAATCGATCCATCTGGCTGCCAATACGCTTTAAGACCTTCAAAGATTTCCTGGCCATAATGGAAAACCATCGTGGCAGGATCAAGCGTCAGCGGTTCATAACCTTTCAGCGTTGCATCGCCCCAACCAGTTGCCACATCCCAATCAGCAACCACCATATGGTCGGTCATGTATTTACCGAAGCCACCTTCATCAACTTTTGCCTGTCGTTCTGCTGCGGGAAGAGCGTGTGGTGACGGTTGGATCGAGATTTTCATTGTTACTGTCCTTTAACTGCATTGGCGAGAGCAGTGCCAATTTCTACTGTGGATCGTTTCGAATCGCCTCGCGAAAGTAAATCCGCTGCCACCGCTTCTTCGACATCGCGCGCAGCATCGGAAAGGCCAAGGTGGTGCAGCATCATCGCTACCGACATCACTGTCGCTGTGGGATCGGCGAGAGATTTTCCTGCAATATCTGGCGCTGATCCATGAACAGGTTCAAACATAGATGGGAATTTTCGAGTCGGATTGATATTTCCGGAAGCTGCAAGTCCTATGCCACCACAAATCGCTGCAGCAATGTCAGTCAAAATATCACCGAAGAGATTGTCGGTGACAACCACATCAAAGCGATCAGGGTTAGTAACAAAGAACATCGATGCTGCATCGACGTGGAGATACTCTGTCGTGACATCGGGAAATTCTTTTGCTAGATCATTAAATGTTCGAGTCCAGAGTGATCCGGCTCGCGTTAAGACGTTATTTTTATGTACCAAGGTGAGTTTCTTCCGTGGTCGATTCTGCGCGCGGGTAAATGCATCGCGAATTACTCGTTCTGCGCCGCGGCGCGTATTTAATGATTCCTCGGTAGCAATTTCATCGGCTGTGCCGTGTGCGAGCACACCGCCGGCGCCAACATAGGGACCTTCTGTGCCTTCTCTAACGACAATAAAGTCGATAGCGCCAGAATTTTTCAATGGTGAACTCACTCCAGGATAAAGCTTTGCTGGTCGCAAATTAATGTAATGATCAAAAGCAAAACGTAATTTCAACAGCAGGCCACGTTCTAATACCCCAGAGGGAACGGAGGGATCGCCTACTGCGCCAAGCAAAATAACATCAGCGGTGGCTAATTCTGCAAGCGTCGCATCAGGCAGCGTTTCACCTGTTTTATGCCATAGCCGAGCACCCAACTCATACTCTTTTTTGGTGAACGTAACGCCGTATTTTGCAGAGACGGCGTCGAGAACTTTCACACCTTCGGCAACAACTTCCGGGCCAATCCCATCGCCACCGATCACCGCGAGATTAAAATTCTTCGACATCTAACTCACCAGATCCACGGAGATCACTGAATCAGCGCCAGTATCTTTTTTCACTTGTTCAACGGTAGTTGCGGGAATTGATGAATCAACGGTGATTGCCATCAGCGCTTGACCACCTTGTGAATCGCGGGCAACTTGCATCGACGCGATGTTGATTCCTGCCCCGCCAAGTGATTGGCCGACTTTTCCGACGATGCCTGGACGATCGGCGTAACGCAAGAAGAGCATATGGTCAGTGGGTGGAAGATCGAGATCAAAATCATCAATCAAAATTATTTTCTCAATTTTTTTAATTCCCATCAGAGTGCCATGAATATCGACAAATTTTCCATTAGGGAATGCGGCATGGAGCGTAATCATGCTGCGATATTCGGGGCTTTCTGTCGTTGTTGTGACAGTCGCGCTCATCGCTTTCTCTTCGGCTAAATGCGGTGCGTTGACATACGTAACATCCTCTGCTCCGGTTGCAAGGAGCGCACCTTTTAATGCACTAGTAGCAAGAACTGAGCAATCGTTATCTGCAATATCGCCACGAACCTCGATGGCAATCGAGGATGGCAACTCGCCACCAAGATGCGTTGCCACTTGTGAAAGTTTTTCTACCAACGGCAAGCTTGGGCGAATCTCTTCTGCAATCGCGCCACCTTTCACGTTGACCGCATCAGGAACGAGCTCTCCGGAAAGCGCTTTGCGAACGGAGATGGCAACTGCGATTCCGGCGCGTTCTTGCGCTTCATCAGTTGAGGCGCCCAGGTGTGGCGTTGCCACAACTTGATCGAGGGCAAATAACGGCGAATCTGTACACGGCTCCGTGCTAAAAACATCAAGGCCAGCGCCTGCAACGCGACCTTCGGTAATGGCAGCGTGAAGTGCAGCTTCATCAAGCACACCACCGCGAGCAGCATTAATGATGCGCACAGTCGGTTTAACTTTTTTGAGCGCTTCTACCCCAATGAGATTAGCGGTCTCTTTAGTTTTAGGAAGATGAATCGTGATGAAATCTGAGTGCGTAAGTAATTCATCAAGAGTTACTAATCGAACACCAAGAGCGGCTGCCCGCGCTGGTTGTAAATATGGATCGTAGGCGATGACATCCATGCCAAATGCCTGCATGCGATGAGCGACAAGTTGACCGATGCGACCAAATCCAACAACGCCAAGTGTTTTTTCGAAAAGTTCAGCTCCGGTGTATTTCGAGCGAGCCCACTTTCCATTCTTTAACGCTTGATGAGCCGGTGAAACAAATCGAGCGCTCGCTAATAACAAGGCAATCGCTAACTCTGCTGCAGAGACAATGTTGGATGTTGGTGCGTTTACGACCATCACACCTGCTGCAGTTGCAGCGGGAACATCGACGTTATCTAGTCCTACCCCAGCGCGCGCAATCACTTTGAGCCCTTTGGCAGCAGTAATTGCTTCAGCATCCATTTTTGTTGCTGATCGAATTAACACAGCATCAACGCCAGCGGCCAACGCAGGAAGTAATTCAGAACGATTTGCGCCATCGCAGGTTCGAACATCAAAATCCGGACCAAGCGCTTGCACCGTTGCTGGACTTAACTCCTCAGCGATAAGGACAATGGGTTTTGACACTGTATTAGCCACGCGATGCAGACCCTTCCTTGTAATCATCGTTCTGTGATTTCTTAACCCAGGACATCATGCTGCGAAGTTTGCGCCCAACTTCTTCAATGGGATGTTGTTCGCCCTTGGCACGGAGCGCTTTAAATTCTGGCGCGCCAGCATCTTGATCTTCGATAAATCGCTTCGCGAAGGCGCCACTTTGCACATCAGCAAGAACGGCCTTCATATTTTCTTTTACACGTGGATCAATTACGCGTGGGCCAGAGATGTAATCGCCATATTCGGCGGTATCCGATACTGACCAGCGCTGCTTTGCAATTCCACCTTCGTACATCAAATCAACGATTAACTTCAATTCATGTAAACACTCAAAGTAGGCAACTTCTGGTTGATAGCCGGCTTCAATGAGAGTTTCAAAACCGTACATCACCAATTGTGAAGCGCCACCGCAGAGAACAGATTGTTCGCCAAAGAGATCGGTTTCTGTCTCTTCGGTAAACGTTGTCAAAATGCCACCAGCGCGAAGTCCGCCAATTGCTTTTGCATAGGAAAGCGTTAATGGCCACGCATTTCCCGTTGCATCTTGTTCTACCGCAACGATGTCAGGAACACCGCGACCGGCTGCATATTCACGACGTACTAAATGTCCTGGACCTTTTGGTGCGACCATACACACATCAATTGTGGTGGGTGGTGTGATGTAACCAAATCGAATATTAAATCCGTGGCCAAAGAAGAGCGCATCGCCTGCTTTGAGATGTGGCTCGATAGATTCTTTGTAAATATGGCGTTGTTTGTGATCAGGTGCTAACAACATGATCACTGTTGCTTCTTTGACAGCGTCAGCAACAGAGAGAACACGCAACCCTTCTGCTTCGGCTTTAGCGCGCGATGGCGAACCTTCAGCAAGACCGACGCGGACATCAACGCCGCTATCGCGCAGATTCAGCGCATGTGCATGTCCTTGTGAACCATAACCAATGACCGCAACTTTTCGGCCTTGGATGATGGAAAGGTCTGCATCATCATCGTGATAGATCGTTGCCATGTCGTTCTCCTTTTATCGGTTTCGTGAATCGTTAATTCTGATAATCAGCCGTTGCGCTCTCAGGATCAGAAATTGCAACGCCGGATGTACTCAAGGTGCGATCAGCTAAGGTGACTGATCCGCGTTCAAGGGCAATGAGGCCAGATTGAACGAGTTCTTTAATGCCAAATTTCTGCAATGTCGAAAGCAGTGATTCGAGTTGAGCTTTGGTGCCAACCGCCTCAATAGTTACCGTGTCATGGGATTCATCAGAGATATGAGCGGCAAAAGGTTCGATAGTGCGGGCAATATCGCCATGTTTCTTCACCTTCACCAAGAGCAATTCACGTTGGAGTGAGCTCTCTTCCGTCATTTCAGAAATACCGATGACATTGACAAGTTTGAAGAGTTGCGCCGAAACCTGATCAAGCGCGTGACCTTCTAAATTCAACACGATCGTCATCCGGGAAATCGTTGGATTTTCGGTTGGCCCTACCGCTAGTGAATCGATGTTGTATCCGCGACGAGAAAAGAGTGAGGCGACTCGCGCCAGAACGCCAGGTGAGTTTTCTACAAGAACTGAGAGAGTATGTAGCGCCATTAGAGCTCCTGCGAATCCCAGTCAGGCGCTGTCTCGCGCGCAACCATAATGTCATCGTTTGATGTACCGGCGGCAACCATGGGCCAGACCATTGCATCTCGGAATACTCGGAAATCAACAACCACTGGCGCATCATTAATCGCCATCGCTTCGTGAATTGTTTTATCGACATCCTGTGGGCTCTCACAGCGAAGTCCAACGCACCCCATCGCATCTGCAAGTTTCACAAAATCGGGAATTCGTTTTGATTCTAATGACGTATTGGAATATCGCTCATTGTAAAAGAGCGTCTGCCATTGGCGAACCATTCCTAAACTTTCATTATTAATAATGGCAACTTTGATGGGAATATTGTTGAGCGCACATGTAACCAATTCTTGATTGGTCATCTGGAAACAACCATCGCCATCAATTGCCCAAACTGTTGTGTCAGGGGCACCAACTTTTGCACCCATGGCAGCTGGTACCGCATACCCCAT
>CAZQWU010000021.1:15970-18898 GCA_964597305.1 uncultured Bifidobacterium sp. | reverse complement strand
CTTTGGAGATAAAAATAATTGCCCTGTCCCTCGTGAAAGGAATAGGGCAATTACCACCCCATTGTCGAGAAGTTACTTAGTTACCGTAATAGAGAAGGTATACATAGGGATCTGGTAACCAAGCGCCAATCCTGGGTAATCGGTGTCCCAGGAAAGGAAAGGAACCATCGCAAAATGTTGGTTAGCAAACGATGGCTGAATTGAGTAGAGAAGTGGACGTAGGTTGATGACGTGGGTGCCTGGTCCACCAGTTGCGCGAATACGGACAACAACGTAACCATTGGAATTAAATCCGCAGGCATATCCAATATGTGCGTTGTCGTAGGTAACAGCGAGCGTGTTATCGAGTTGAGTCCAACCGACACCTTTGACGCTCACAGTGAATTCTTCGCCTTCTTTGAATTTGGTTTGACCAACACCGGATTGACCTTTTGCCACAACATCTGGTGCAGTGGAATTGACAAAGGTTGCAGTGCCTTGCGAAATAACTTTGCCATTCTTGTCTTTAAATTCAACGATGCTCTGTTTCACGTAATAGGGAATTTGAGCTTCGATTTTGTCACCGGACATCACCTGGATGACATGCCAGCCACCAAGGTGATCGGGAATCGTCACTTCTTTTTCCAGTGAACCACTGGTGACTTCGACAGTTCCCAGTGCAATAGGGCTGTAAACCCAGCAGGTTCCAGTTGTGCAGTTCCATCGATTTCCCACCACAGTCGACCAGACAACATTGTGAGTTCCTGTCGTTGGAAGACCAGTTACTTTAAGTGTTGTTTTGCTCCCTACAACGCCGCGATCAACCGAGAGCGTCGCCACCGCTTTTGAATTAGGATCAAAGGTATTCGTAGCGAGCGCAACTGTAGTTTTCTGGTCAAGTGTTGGAGTCATCGCCGTGGGATAAGTAATCGTGGGTTTGAAGTAACCAGGATCTTTAGTCACGGTAAAAACTGCATTTCCTGGATTTCCAAAAGGATCTGGCGATTGGATGATGTTGAGATACGAGAACGCCATAGCCGGATTTGCTGTGATGTAGTGCTTTCCTACTGGACCAGATGCGGTGAGAATTGCATGTCCGGTACCTCGGGTCCATCGCGCCTGAACTTCTCCTGCATATTTATTGTCATAAAGGATCGCGCCACCTGATCCGTAAATTTTTGGTCCAAGTCCGGTGTAGGTAACTGTGAATTGTGTTCCGATCGGACCTTTATCTGGTGAAATTTTCATGGTACGACCAATTTGCATTCCACCTTTACCTGCAGCGGCACCATTGATAATTCCGTAAACATCATGTGTTCCACCAAAGTCTGATGGAACCTTGGTTTTGTACGTCAATGTTCCTTGAGCATCAGTGGTGATAGTTGCGATATCAACGAATAACGGTGTTGTTGTGTACGTTGCACCGAGATAGTTGACTGTCGCAGGGGTTACCTCAACTGACCAGCTTGTATTTTCTGTTGTTCCCCAGACCAATTGAACAGGCGTATTTGCAGGAAACCCTTTTCCCGCAATTGTCATGTCATCGCCAACGTAACCGGTGAGTGGATCGATGGCGATTGATCCTGCTGCATTCGTTGGCGTAGTAAATGTCGCCGACTTGAGACCAGTAAAGGGGAGCGCTGGTACGCCAGCAATTTCTTTCGGTGCCTTCAGCGTTGTAGCAACGACATCAGCGCCTTGTGCGGATGTTGCGACCAATGCCGAGAAAAGCGCAGCAACAATCGCCACTTTTTTCATTGTGGTTTTCATCAATCTCTCCGTTCGTTCGTCGTTATTTTTGAACAGGCACTGCGAACAGTGTGAGCTTGGAATTTGCATTCCAATCAGGCTGGAAGATGCCTGTTGCACCCTTTACGGGGTCGTTAAGTTTTACCGTTCGGTAGTAGGTGACTCGGTCATAAATTGTTTTTCCGGAATCATCAACTTGGCGAACGCCATTAACAACGCGAGCGACTCGTTTTGTGGTGAGAACTTTGATTGACGTTGAGTCTTTTGCGACCATCACTACTTTGTAATTGATTGTACCGAGCGTGCTGTATTGGCCAGCAGCAGTTCCGGTGCGCAATAAACCAGTCCAGAATGCAACGCCACTGTGATTTCCATAGCGCATTTGAATCGGATCTTTCAATCCTGCAACTTCAATGTATGCCTTTGCAGTATTTGTTGTATCCATAACTTCATTTCCTTGGTCTGCGTTATTGGCGTAGACCCGGAAGACAATGTTCTGACCAAGTAAGAATTCATTCATTACTGCACAGCCATTAAATCGTGGAGCGAGTGCGCCGGTAGATCCTGTTGCAAGAATGGTGTCAACATAAATCTGAATCGGGCTACCAGCAGTTGTCTGAATTGGTACACCAACTTTGACATTAAGCGCAGGAGAATCCACGCTGGTGAAGGCAACCGAATCTGTCGGCGTTAAAGTTCCGGTAAGTGCATGCGCACCTGATTTTGCTGGCGTCCACATACATACTGCAATGTATGGAGCAGATGCGGTAGTTGTTGCGACTGCTTCGCATCCAGTGATGACAACGCCATTTGCCATAAATTTAACTTTTCCTGGTGCGCTTGCTGTTGCATTCACGGCAACTGCACCTAATCCGTACACTGCACTTCCACCCGACATCACAAGTGTTGGTGTTGTCGCGGCGATTGCAGGAACACTTAATCCTGCAGCAACTGCAAAAGCGAGTGCACCAATAATGGTTCCTCGGACTTTGCTCTTCATGGTGATAGGTCCTCTCTCGTGGGTGTAAGCAATTCCCATGGTTTTAAGTAATTGCTATGTAGGAATGCTTTCACTGTGACCTCACGCGTGGCACACGATCTGCAAGTGGTAGCCCTAGCGCGACTATCTGACTCATCACAGTGTGACCCCGATCTCGAGATAGGCTTCGGCAAATAAACCTGCTGCAAAACAATGTCGAA
>CAZQWU010000021.1:0-15870 GCA_964597305.1 uncultured Bifidobacterium sp. | reverse complement strand
AGCAGCAGATAGCAGAGGTGTGATGATGTGTTCGAAAGTTACGTGCCCACAGTGCAAAAAACCAACGTGGTCAGGGTGCGGACAACATATTGAAGAGGCGCTAGCGGGCATCCCCGAAAACGAACGGTGCAAGTGCCAATAGATCTCTCTGCGAGTGATTTTTCAGCAAAAATTGCGGAGCCAGGAGTCGTCGTTCTTGATGTGCGGACTGCCGAAGAATTTTCCGGGCCACACATTATGGGTGCTATCAACATCGACTTCGATAGCGACACTTTTCACGAGGTGATGACAACATTAGACCGCTCACAAACTTATGCGCTTTATTGTCGAAGCGGTCGACGATCGGCGTTAGCCGCTGAACTGATGCATCAGTTGAACTTCGAATCGCTTGTCAACCTTACTGGTGGAATTATTGATTGGATGGAGGCTGATCTGCCGGTTGTACATTTGTAATTGATTATTGCGTAATTGTATTTTGAATTCACGCTCAGTACGGCAGAATGGCGTGCGTGCCACTTGAACCACATCACGATGGAAGCGAGCTCTACGTTTCCACAACCGCACCAAGTATTGGCGAGAAAGTAACATTCACAGTACGCATTCCTCGTTCCTATCTATTTGAACAAGTGATCATGCGGTACTACCACGATGGTGAACCACGAACCGCTCATCTGAAACTAAAATCTCAAAACAGTATTGAGTCATGGTGGCAGGTGACAATTCCCATCATCAATAAGCAAACTCGATATCGATTTTTATTTGCCGGAAAAGGGAAATTTGATTGGTTAAATGCAGCTGGTTTACACCACCACGATGTTCACTCCAATAATGATTTTCAGATAATTGCCTCTCGTTCTTATCCGCAATGGCTTTTGACAACGGTTTTTTATCAGATATTTCCGGATCGCTTTGCTTCGTCAGGAGTTAAGAAATATCCAGAATGGGCGAGTGAAAAACCATGGAATTCTTTTAATAAAGAGAAGAAACAATGGAATAGCCACGAGATGGCGGGCGGAGATCTCATCGGAGTTACCCAGAAATTGCCGTACATCAAGGAGCTTGGTGTTAATGGAATTTACTTCACTCCCATTTTTCCTGCTCAATCCAATCATCGATATGACGCTACAAGTTTTACCGAAGTCGACCCAATTCTTGGTGGGAATAAGGCTTGGTTTGAACTTCGAAATGCAGCCGACAAACAGGGGATTCGTTTAGTCGGTGATTTAACGTCGAATCACTGCGGGAAAGGTCATCCCTGGTTAGCGATTGCAAAACGAAATAAGCGAAGTAAGGAACATGGATTTTTCTACTGGGATAAGAAATATAAATGGGGCTACGTTGGCTGGTGGGGTCTGGAGTCACTTCCTAAATTAAATTACGGATCTCGCACTTTACGAAACAAAATGTACGAAGGAAAAAATTCTGTTATCAAACAGTGGCTTTCGCCAAAGTTTGGTATGTCGGGTTGGCGCATCGATGTAGGAAACATGACGGGCAAACTCAATGAATTAGATATTCACGATGACGTCATGTTGGGAATTCGGCGAGTGATGGATGAAGTAGCTCCAGATGCCTGGCTTGTTGCGGAAAATGGAGATTTTGAGGCAACAGATCTCACCGGATCTGGCTGGCATGGCACGATGAACTATCAGGGTTTTATGCGACCGGTCGCATCATGGCTCAATAAAGATGCAAAGTTAAGCGGTGGCTTCCAAGGTTTACCCATAGATTCACCAAAAATAGATGGCAATCAATTAGTTAATACAATAAAAAATTTCAATGGTGCGATCCCATGGCGCGCACTCACAGCGTCGATGGTGCTTTTAGATTCACATGACACACCTCGTTTTAGAACGATTGTTAGTGGTGACAGAGAACGCCATCGCGCTGCAATGACAATGCTCTGTACCTATCCTGGTGTTCCGTCAATTTTTATGGGCGATGAACTAGGACTTGAAGGAACTCATGGCGATAACACTCGAAAAACGATGCCGTGGGATGACGTACATTCATGGGATCTGGAATTTTTGGAGAGCGTTAAGAAATTAATTGCGCTTCGTCGACAAGAACCCGCGCTTGCTCATGGTGGTTTGCGCTGGGTTGCGCAAGAGCCTAATTACATTGCTTATTTGCGTGAAAGTAAAAAGAGTTCACTCTTAGTTTTAATTGCGCGGGATGCTGGAGTGATTGAACTAGACCTCTCTCGATACGGCTATGAAATTGATAAAAATTTGTTTGGTACACAGCTCCATGGTTCCAAGTTGAAGGTCACGACTGCAGGTGCGATGTCAGCGGTCAGCTCGCTCAAAATTCTCAAACGCCCATAAATCGATACCATCAAGGTTTATGGGTTTAAAGCCTTTATATTCGAGGGCATCAATTAATTGAGCACGATGTTCAGTGGCATGATGAATTGCCTGCATGAGCATTGTTGATCGAAAATATGTTTCCGATTTACCTTCAATAGTTTGGGTAATCTCCTCATCAGGTAGCTCTGCAGCGCCGAGAATCATGTCATCTCGTTTACTCAGTGTGTCAGCTAACGGAGCAACATCTGCCATCGTCGTTGGGATTTTGATATCGCTCCATTCAGTGCCAGTGAGTCGATAGACGAACCAATCAGCGCCAGAAACAATGTGTTGGAGAATATGCCGCGCACTCCACTCAGGATTGACAATATAAGAGTCAAGTGCCGAATCAGGTAGGAGACTAACAGCAGAAAATACGCGTTGATTTGCCCACTTCATATGTCGAAGGTGGCGCGAAATAGAAATTATCATTCGCCCATCGTATCGAAGAGCACGTAAACTTTGGCGGTGACCAAACGTACGTCGCCCAATGTCACTCAATATTATTCAATGCTTTCTGGTGAGCATAAGAAAACAATTCTTGAGTTGCGTAAGCGAATACGTAAAGTAATACCTCATGCTGAGGAAACAATGAAATATGGGATGCCAACATTCATTGTGAATGGAAACGCAGTTGCTGGGTTAATGTCGCATAAGAAACATATTGGTTTCTACCCATATAGCGGATCTATCTTGAAAAACTTTCCTGCGATTTCAAATAAATACGCGACCACTAAAGGCGCACTCCATGTTCCGCTCGGTACATCTATGACTCATACTGAGATTCGCCTTCTCATCAAAGCCCGACTAGCGCTTTGTCCTGTTACGCGAGGTGAAATTGATCTATCGAAATATGAAGCGCTCGATGGTGAATGGCGAAAATTGGGAATTGCTGCACCGGCACGTCGAGGGCTGGTTGATAACAAACTCACGAGAATCTCACAATTGCGACGATGGCATGAAAAAGATGTCAAAAAAATACATGCGATGGGACCTACAGCGCTCGCCCTCATTAAACGTGAGATGAAAAAGAAGGGCATCACTTTTAAGTAATCTTGCGAACTTTTTACTACCTGCCATAATCGAGCTGGAAAGGTAGATGATGAAACGATTTGAAGGAAAAACTGGAATTGTTACAGGTGCTGGATCAGGAATTGGTAAAGCAACGTTGGTGAGATTTGTACGCGAGGGTGGCAGAGGAATTGCAGTAGATATCTCGCCAGAACGTCTAGAAGTTTTGGCGAAAGAGTTACATGACGAAGGATTGACTGCACACACTGTTGCTGGTGATCTTGTCGACGATTTAACTATTGAAAAAATTATGGAGGCAGCTGGATCAAAGATTGATGTGTTG
Source organism: uncultured Bifidobacterium sp. (assembly GCA_964597305.1). Classification (GTDB taxonomy): domain Bacteria; phylum Actinomycetota; class Actinomycetes; order Nanopelagicales; family Nanopelagicaceae; genus UBA7398. Next base: position 12,168 of record CAZQWU010000021.1, on the reverse strand, counting down.
ATCAATAATGCCGGAATTATGGATGATTTTGTGCCTCTCGATGAATTAGATGATTGGCTATGGAATCGAGTGATTGCAGTAAATTTAACGTCGGTCATGAAGTTAAGCCGAGCGGTCATTAGAAAGATGTTGACAACAGGTGGCGGAGCTATCGTGACAACATCAAGCGGGGCCGCATTTAAGTCTGGTATTGCAGGAACTGCTTACACAACAAGCAAGCATGGACTTACTGGGCTAGTCAAATCTATATCGACAATTTATGGTTCTCGAGGAATTCGTTCCAATGCAGTCGCACCAGGTGGAACTAAAACCAACATCATGGATATGAGCAAACCTATTAAAGGGGCAACGACAATGCAGGCGCTTGGCCCCAACATGGCTAATGCATCACGTTCAGCAGAACCGGAAGAAATCGCTGCATGTATTCTCTTTTTAGCAAGCGATGATGCATCAAATGTCAATGGAGTGGTTATGGCTTCAGATAGTGGATGGAGCGCAAAATAAAAAACGGGCCGCTTTCGCGACCCGTTTTTTATAGGGTTACATTATTTACCAAGTTTTGCTAACTGCGAAAGAATTACCTTTCCGAGTGGAGACGTTTTCGGAATTGTAATAAATCCGGAATTTGCTACCTTTGTAGGGCATGTAAAGGCGTGGTAATCGATCAGATTTTTGATCGCTGTTGCTTTCGCAGTGTCGCCGTAATTAGTGAGCGCTAAAGCGTAGGTAACAACAGTGAGAGGATAAACTCCAGCATTTGGATTGAGATAATCTAGAGTGACTGTTCCATTACTTTCTAGTTTCGCGGTTGCGACGAAACCTGCGACGGCATCATCAGTTGGTGTCACAAGGTCACCATTCTTATTAACAACATTAGCTAGCTTCAGTCCAACAGGAGCTGCGTAGTTCACTTCAGCATAGGTAATGGAGTATTTGGTTTTTGATGCTTCTAGTGCAACTGAGGATGATCCCGATTTACCCACAAAGTGAATAGGATCTTTTGCGATAGCAGCCTTACCTGCGGCTGTTGCCGAGAAATTGTTTCCAGTTGAAGTTCCCCAGTTATCTGGATCCCACTTTGCGAGAGCGGCGCGGAGGTTATCAGTAGTTCCTGAGCCATCAGCACGATAAATAACCGTAATTGGTTGATCTGGCAACGTGACTCGACTTGTGACTTGATTCGTTTTTAGTACAACCGGGTTACCATTAGCATCTTTAACAATCTGTCCATTGAGTTTTTTATAGACAACTACGGGATAAGTTCTATTGTTATCGGCGTTGATAGCAGGATCATTCCATCGTGTAATTTTGCCAGAAAAAATCCCACCCAAAGTTTTAGGAGAAAGTGCGATTGGTTTTGAATAATTAAGATTGACCATGATTCCAATTGGCCATACGAATGAGGGGATATGAATCTCAGAAGAGTTAATTGGTGCACCACTTTGAGATGTTAAGTGCTTGCTATCAGAGAAAGCCATATCAACTTTGCCAGCTTCCATATCTTTTTGACCTTGTCCGGAGCCACCAAGACCATAATTAAAAGTGTCACCAGAATCATTTGTATAAGAAGCCTTGCAGTTACTAATAATATTTCCAACCGACGTGGCTCCAGATCCAGTGATTGTTGTTGCAGCGAATGCATGCGGTGCTAACGCTATCGAAGTTGCGGTTACCGCAACGAACGAGAGTTTAAGTATCTTTGATACTTTCATGTTTACCTTTCATCGAGGGACTTGTTAGTGAAGTCTATTTTTGTAACAAAACAGAACCTTGAAAAAAATTAAAATTTAGATAAACGAAAAGTGAATATTGAGTGAACGAATTAGCCAAATCGTCCAGAAACGTAATTCTCAGTTCTTTTATCTTTCGGCATTGAGAAAATTTCAGTGGTAGGTCCAACTTCAATCAGTTTTCCTGGACCACCATTAGAGAGAAAAAATGCGGTGTAATCGCTCACTCGGGCCGCCTGCTGCATATTGTGTGTGACGATAATGATGGTCATGGTCTTTGCCAACTCGCCAATCGTTTCTTCAATTCGAAGTGTTGATCCGGGATCAAGGGCTGAACATGGTTCGTCCATAAGTAAGACTTTGGGATTTACTGCTAACGACCGAGCGATGCATAAGCGTTGCTGTTGTCCACCAGAGAGACCACCCGCATGTGCATTTAATCTATCCTTAACTTCTGACCATAAACCCGCGCGTTCAAGGCACTCTTCCATTAGATCGTCCTTGTTTGCCACTTTTAGTTGTGCAAGTTTTAATCCAGATAGGACATTTTCACCGATGGTCATTGAGGGGAAAGGATTAGGTTTTTGAAAAACCATACCAATTTGTAAACGAACCTTCGTTACATCGGTGCCACGTCGGTATATATCTACACCGTTAAGGAGAACCTCTCCTGCCATAGCTGCGCTAGGTATGAATTCATGCATGCGATTCAAAGTTCGAATAAAAGTTGATTTTCCACAGCCAGATGGTCCAATTAATGCAGTTACCGTTCCAGAATTGAAATCGAGTGAGATATCTTCAATTGCGAGATGTTTACCAAACCAAGCATGAATGTTTCGAGCTTCAAGGCCAGTTCCGATAGGAACGTTTCCAGGTACATGATCGCGAGCGCGTTTCGCGGACACTTCTGATAGCGATTGCTTGGTTTTGTTTGGTTGAGTAGAACTTAACATGTCATCTCCATTTGACTGAAAGTTTTCGGATGGTGGATTTTTTTCAGTTTCCATTAAGAAATTCTCCGTCTAGATATAGATCTGGCAGTTGTGAAAAGTGCAAGAACAATGATTAAAAGAACGAGAATCGCAGTCCAGGCTCGCTGCATTGATTCTGGAGTGCCACCAGTAAGAGCACGCCATGTGTAATAGGGGAGTGCGGAATTTGCTCCATTAAATGGATTGAGATTAAGAACGTCTGATGCTCCGATAGTAAATAGCAGCGGCGCAGTTTCACCAGCAATTCGAGCAACGCCCAATATGAAAGCAGTGACTAAACCACTTCGGGCTGCTGGAATCACAATCAGAGAGACAGTTTTCCATTGCGTGGCTCCGAGAGCCAAACCAGCCTCACGTAATTCGTTTGGTATCAATTTGAGTACTTCTTGAGAGGTACGAGTCACTGTGGGAATCATTAAAATCGAAAGTGCAAGCGCTCCAATCACGGCAGACCCTCGGAGAGAAGTATTAACCAAAATTGCAGCATAAATAAATATTCCAGAAACTATCGAAGGAATTCCACTCATCGCTTGAACAATAAACTGAATAAATGTAGAAGCTCGTCCCTTTATTTCCGTGAGATAAAGCGCAGTCATTATTGATAAGGGAACACTTATTATTGATGCGAGTGCCACTAATAAAATTGTTCCAATAATCGAGTGCAGAATGCCGCCCATAGAAATCGGATCAGTTATTGAGGCCTTTGCCATAGTGTCGGTAAAAAGCGATTTATGAAAACCTTTTGATCCCTCAATGATGGTCTTTGACAAAATGCTAGCAACAGGCATGAAAACAATTACCGCGGCAGTTATGGCAAGTGAACTGATAAAGCTGTCAGATATCGCTTTTTTACCTGATCTGAATCCACTAACGAGTGAAGTAATCAGGGTTGTTAATGATACAAATAAAAGAAAATACGCAAGTTTGCCTTTTAGGGGCGTGGATTGAATTATGAGAATTGTGATAAGTGCAGAAAGTGCTACAAGTAAAAGTGACTTTAGTCGATCGCTCCGAGTTGGTTTCCAAGGCATTTGTGGCTTAACGTGATCATTAATGAAAAGACCATTTTTAATCTCTGTCATTTTCCAGACCTCACGGTTACTCGAACAATGAAGTTTGCGATGGAGTTTACGATCAACGTTAACATAAAGAGAACGAATCCAGCTGCGAGCAAAGCTTTACTTTCCACTAGACCAGATTCGCCCCATTTTTGAACAATCATTGATGCAACGTTTCCGCCTACGCCATAAAGAATATGAAGGTTGTTCACGAAAGCAATATTGAGCACCATATAAATCGCCACGGTTTCACCCATTGCCCGACCTAGCCCAAGCATTGCTCCACCAACAACACCATTTGCTCCAAATGGTAAAACTACTGTTCGAATCATTGCCCATTTTGTTGCCCCAAGTGCATATGCGGCTTGAATTCGATCTAGTGGAGTTTGCGAAAATACCTCACGGGAGACTGATGTGACTATCGGAATAATCATCACGGTGAGAACGAGTGCCGCAATGAATGGTGAACGTGCAAAAGCAGGTTGCGGAACATCAAATATGGGAATCCATCGGAAATATTTGTAAAGTAATTTTGCCCAGTACTCTGCCATGGGGGCTAGAACGAAATATCCCCATAGACCAAAAAGTATTGATGGAAAAGCTGCCATAAGATCAAGGATTGTTGTGAGAAAACTTTTTATACGAGCTGGTGCGTAGAAATTTAAATATAAAGCAGTCATCGCTGAAAGTGGGACTCCTATGGCAATTGCAGTTGCAGCTATCAACATAGTTCCAATAATCATTGAGCCAATACCAAAAGTTCCTAGCTCTTTTCCGTCGACAATGTTTGATGTCCATTCAAAGCCAGTTATAAATCTCAATCCTTGATCTCGAAACGTTTCAAATCCTCGGAAGATAAGAAACGTCCCAATTAACGTGAGTATGAGGAGGGAGGAATAACTCATCACATTGAGAACTATTCGAAATACTAAATCTGAAGGGCGGGGATTCGTAGTTATCTCTCGAGGTTGCTTTTTTGACTCATCTGTATAGTCGTAAGTCAGGCTTTGAGACGTCACTCCCGCATCCTGCCTTCAGATGCCCTAGTGTGCGTAATTGAAGGGTGAATAATAGGTTAACGAAAAGTGAATAAAAGTTAGTTGTAGTTACCTGTGACGAGGTAATGCACTCGCCGAGAGACCGACACCGCATGATCTGCGAACCGTTCGTAATACCGCCCTAAAAGCGTGAGGTCAATAGCCGCTTCTACACCATAACCCCATTGTGGTGAGATCAAAGTGGCAATTAATTGTCGATGCAGTTTATCCATCTCATCATCATCACGTTCCACTTCCAGTGCGAGTTCAATATTTCGAGTTGCGATGACTTGACCCATTTTGGATGCGATTGCAAGTGCGGTGTCACCCATAGACTTAATAATTGGATGTAAATCATCTGGAACTGCCGAAGATGGATGTTTGAGGCGTGTAATTTTCGCAACATGATGTGCCATATCGCCCATTCGCTCAAGATCTGCACTCATGCGCAATGCAGTTACGAGAGCACGAAGATCAGTAGCGACAGGTTGTTGGCGAGCAATAATCGTAATAATTCGACCATCTAATTCATGTTGCATGTCATCAATACGGTCATCTGTCTCAATAACTTTCTCAGCAACCTCGAGATCACATGTCAAAACAGATTTTGTCGACTCTGAAATCGCAGTACATACCATTGCCGTCAGATCAAGAAGTGTTTGTGAAACGCCATCTAACTCATCTTGGAAGACCGATCGAATCAATGGCATGGCTAGACCGTATGCCGTTGAGGTGAAGTGTTGACTACGTGAGGGTTAATAAAAGGTGAACTCACAAACCAGAACGATAGCATCGACCTATGTGGTTTAAGAGAAAATCAACCGGTGAATCAAGCTCGAATGTCATCCCGGAATCACTTATCGCGGCCCTTCAAGTATTTGAGTCAGATTCCATAGTTCTTACCCCAGAGATAGGCATTACATATGCGTCTCCAGGAAATGAATTAACGGGCTTGGTTCGAGATGGAAGAATTCAAAGCGAAGAGTTATTAGCGCTCATACGCGTAGTTCGCCGGAATCATGAAACCCAAATAGGTACTATAGAAATTCCCCGTGGCCCCATCGGCGAAGGTAAGCGGGACCTTAGAGTGGTTATTGCACAGATTTCGGATTCGGGGTGGATCCTTGTGCTAGTTCGAGACGAAAGTGAAATTGAACGAGTGGCACAAGTTCGACGGGATTTTGTTGCAAATATCTCCCATGAACTTAAAACACCAATAGGCGCTATTTCTCTCCTCAGCGAAGCTTTATTAGGAGCAAAAGATGACCCTGTTGCTGTTGCTCAATTTGCATCGAGAATGCAATCTGAAGCGAAGCGACTCACAGATCTTGTTCAAGAAATAATAAACCTTTCAAAAGTTCAAGATTCAGATCCATTAAAAGAAGCACAGACTTTCGGAGTAGAAGAAGTGATACGAGAAGCCGTGACCCAATGCAAAATTTCAGCAGAGGCGCGACATATTTCTATTACAATTGGTGAAGTAGACAAAGTAAAAATAAGTGGTGATCGAGAGCAAATCATCATGGCACTTCACAATCTCATTGAAAATGCAATTAATTATTCCCCAGAAAACACTAAAGTATCAATTACCACCGCCTTGGAAGAAGGCGCGACATCACAAGGGGTCATTGGAATTTCTGTTACCGACCAAGGAATTGGAATTCCTGAAACATCACTTGAAAGAATATTCGAGAGGTTTTATCGCGTAGACCCGGCTCGCTCACGTCAAACCGGTGGAACTGGTTTGGGGTTGTCAATAGTGAAAAATATCGCGATCAAGCATGGTGGCGAAATCAAAGTGTGGAGTGCAGAAAATGTTGGCAGCAGATTTGAATTACGGCTACCGATTTCACGATTGGAACAAGTAGAATGATAAAAATACTTATCGTCGAAGATGAAACATCTTTTTCCGATGCTTTAGCGTATTTATTAAAACAAGAAGGTTTTGAAGTTATCATCGCCTCAGACGGAAGAGAAGCACTTGCAAAATTTTCTGAGACAAAGCCAGACTTTGTCCTTCTAGATCTTATGATTCCTGAAATTTCTGGAACTGAGGTGTGTCGTACAATCAGAGCGACATCCGATGTGCCAATTATTATGGTGACAGCAAAAGATGCCGAAATAGATCGCGTAGTAGGACTTGAATTAGGCGCTGATGACTATGTCACCAAACCTTATTCTTCTCGGGAATTAATATTGCGAATCAAAGCGGTCCTAAGAAGAAAAATAGGGGAACGAGCTGATGATAATGGTTTAGAAATTCTCAAAGTTGGCTCTATTCGCATGGATCTTGATAAACATGTGGTGACAAATCATGGCGAAACAATTCCTCTACCCTTAAAAGAGTTTTTTCTTTTAGAATTCTTAATGCGAAATGCCGGAAAAGTTATGACACGCAATCAGTTAATCGATCGAGTGTGGGGAAGCGATTATTATGGTGATACGAAAACACTCGATGTCCATATCAAGCGATTACGCGCAAAAATCGAGAATGACCCTGCCAATCCAGAAATTATTCAAACAATTCGTGGGCTTGGATATAAATTAGAAAATCCACGATAAAACAGGACTTATTGCTCATATATCTGCGGTAATCGATACTGAACAAACTCTGATTTTGGTAAGTACGAGTCATAGAGTTTTCGCGCAGTGAGATTATTTTCTTTTGTCGTCCAATAAACGCGACCTGCTTTCTCAGATCGTGCATAGGTAATCACAGCATCAATCAGCGCACGACCGGCACCGACACCACGGTTTTGCGGGTCAACAAAGAGATCTTCTAAATAGCAGTAGCCGTTTTTTGACCACGTTGAAGGCCGAATAAAACAATGTGCAAATCCGATTATTCGATCACCGTATAGTGCAACCAAACAGCGAAACGCATGAGAGGAGTCGAGGATGCGATTCCACGTCAGGTTTGTAACTTCAGCGTCAAGTGTTGCTTCATAAAAGGCTAAATATCCATTCCATAATTCACGCCATCGGTCAAAGTCTCCCTCATGTATTGGCCTGACCTGTAATGATGCGTGAGCCATGAAGAGATCGTACTGTGGCCCTGTGCGAGAGAGTGAACATTCCGTGATCCACATCGATGTCTGGTCTGATGTCGTATGTCCGTGGTGCTTTATTGGACGACGACGATTACAAAAGGCACTTTCAAAAATTGATTCACCAGTCGAAATTCGACACCGTGCATTTCAATTACAACCAGATTTACATCAGACGATGCCAACATCGGAATTACTTGCATCCAAGTATCGAATTAGTACGAGTGAAGTTTCTGCTATGCAAGCAAATGTGTGTTCGATCGCAGATGGCGAAGGACTGTGTTATGACCTCTCTGAAACCGAATCAGGAAATACGCTTGATGCGCATCGACTCTTACTGTGGGCACGTACTATCGAAAAACAAGATGAACTTCTTGAAGCTATGTATTCGACTTATTTTGAAAAGAAAGGTTCACTCTTTACCCACGAAGATTTACTCTCGGTTGTTGCATCATGTGGCATTGATCAGGATTCCGCCCGCACAGTTTTAACGTCCCATGCATTTCAGGATGAATGCGAGGCAGACCGGGCCTTGGCAGAACAAATAGGAATTACTGGTGTTCCGTTTTACGCAGTAAATATGACCTACGGCATATCCGGTGCGCAGCCAGAGGACGTCTTTTTAGAAACATTGCAGCGCGCATTAGCGCCATCGAATATATAGACTGGCGAGCATGACGCGATTTCTCTTCGCAGCAATCACATTTTTCATCGTACTAGAGTTTGTTCTCGATACGGGATTGAGTTACCTCAATCAAAAAGCTGCACGTGATCCCATCCCACCATCAGCTGCCGGGATTTATAGCGAAACTGAGCGTCTTCGATCTGTCGAATATTTATCAACGAAGTATCGGTTGGGACTTTTATCAGGAGCGGTTTCGACGGGGGCGATGTTGTGTGCGCTCTATTTTCAATGGTTTGCTGCGCTCGATAATTTTGTGCGTGATCATTTTTCATCCACCATCGTCATTTCATTGATTTTTATCGCCATCGCGTCTTTGATCAGTAATTTAATCTCTTTACCATTTACGCTTTATGGAACATTTGTCATTGAACAACGATTCGGCTTTAACACAACAACGGCAAAGACATTTTTTCAGGACCTCATTAAGGGAACAGCGCTTAGCGTTCTGATTGGTGGATCATTATTAACTGTGATTTTGTGGCTATACCAAACGTTGGCTGGAGCCTTTTGGATTGCGGCATGGGGCGTTGTGACTCTATTTTCCATTGTCATGTTCATGTTTGGTACCTCGGTAATCCTGCCGTTATTCAATAAAGTACAACAGTTAGAAGCTGGCCCTCTTCGTACGGAGATCGAACAGTATTGTGCATCGCAGGGCTATTCGCTACGACGACTTTTTGTCATGGATGCATCCAAACGATCAACGAAGGCAAATGCTTTTTTTAGCGGATTAGGAAAAAGTAAGACGATAGTTTTATTCGACACGCTCATTGAAAAACTCACGCCAAAAGAAACAGTCGCAGTGCTTGCTCATGAAGTTGGACACTACAAACTCAAACACACTTTACGAATGTTTATCAATTCCACTCTTCAATCCTTTGCGATCTTTTTCTTGCTTGGATCGTTGCTGGGAAATGAAACACTGTCGAACGCACTTGGTGCTCGTGAGCCAAGTTTCCATATTTCAGCGTTGGCATTCTTTCTCTTGTTGACTCCGATCAACACAATTTTAGGACTCATCAACAATTCGCTTACCCGTCGCGATGAACACTCTGCGGATATTTTTGCCGCAAGAACATTTTCTGCTTCAGCAATTCAAAGTGGGCTCAAGAAAATTTCGACCGATAGTTTGGCCAATCTATCGCCACATCCACTCTATGTGGCTTTCAATTATTCTCATCCACCACTCTTACAACGCCTGGCACATGTGGAGAAAAACGCATGAATATATCGATGACTATCTGGCTCGTACTTATTGGCATCATCACTGCGATGGTGATCTTTGATCTTTTGATTGCAGGTAAACCACACGAAGTTAAATTTAGAGAAGCCGCGCTCTGGTCGATTTTCTATATTGCCATTGCTCTTGCATTTGGTTGGTGGATTTACGCTCATTATGGCTCGCAATTTGGTACCGAATACATCACCGCATATCTCGTTGAGAAATCGCTTTCGGTCGATAATGTTTTTGTTTTTGCCATCATCCTTGCTCAATTTGCTGTACCGGCGATCTATCAACAGCGTGTGCTTCTCATCGGTGTCGTACTGGCGCTGGTTTTCCGAGCCATTTTTATAGCGATTGGTGCACAGGCGATTGCCTCTTTTAGTTTTACCTTTGTTATTTTTGGTGGGTTGTTGATCTGGACGGGAATTAATCTCTTTCAACATCGCAATGAGGATCCTGATCCCAGCGAAAACTTTGTTGTCAAAAGATTAAAGAAGCGCATTCCCATTACCAATGAATTTCACGGTGCTCACTTCTTCACTCGAATTGACGGTAAGCGCTATGCCACTCCGATGTTTCTGGTTTTAATTGCTGTTGGATCAACAGACTTACTCTTCGCCCTGGATTCGATTCCGGCAACATTTGGCGTGACGAAGGAACCTTTTCTTGTTTTCTCAGCAAATGCTTTTGCTCTCTTAGGTTTGCGGGCGCTTTATTTTCTCCTTGCTCAACTACTCGAACGCTTGGTGTATTTGTCCTTAGGATTATCCGTCATCCTTGTCTTTATTGGATTTAAATTGCTCGCGGTGTACTTCCATGAGATCAACCATTCAATTCCAAAAGTATCAACGAGTCTGAGCTTGATCGTTATTGGTGTTGTTCTTGTCTTGTGCACGATTGCAAGTTTGATCAAAACTCGACGCGACCCATCATTGAAAGCCCACGCAGGTAGGTTGGTAGGTCATTCACACGACGATGAACCGAGTAACTAGCGCGCTCACTCGTCCACTTGCGAATCGATTTCGCACCGTTGTCTCTGGCTCTCGTGATGGAAAGCCGGAGTGGGCAGAGTGGATGTCGATCGGAGATGATGAAGGTTTTTTTGGCCCGGAGAGCGCAGTCTGGCAAGTTCACGGATCAGTAAGCACCATAGTCGGTGGCATTCGTGCACTTCTGCTTCAAGCAGCACATCCTGCGCCATTAATCGGAGTTGCAGAGCACTCTCGATATTCGTCAGATCCGCTTGGACGATTAGCGGGAACAACTCGTTGGCTCACCATTACGTCGTTTGCCTCTACCGAAGTGATTTTGCGTGAGGCCTCGCGCGTTAATGCCATGCATTCACGAGTACATGGTGAATATGAAAATAAGGAGGGACTACGACGAGAGTATCGAGCACAAGATCCACGATTTCTCATGTGGGTGCACTGTGCTTTTACCGACTCCTTTCTGACAGCACATCAACACCTTGGGTACGCCATAGATAAAGGTGCAGATGCTTATGTTGCCGAATGGTCACGGAGCGCTGAGCCATTAGGTTTAGTAAACGCGCCACGAAGCGTTGAAGAATTACATGCGCTTCTTGAAGAATATCGAGCGCGCGACTTAGCCGAAGTTGCGCAAACTCGAGAGGTTGTCTCATTTATTCTTCAGCCGCCTTTTTCAAAGTTGGGAATGGTTTTTTATCGAGCCCTTGCCAACGCCGCGATTTACACATTAGATGATCGAGATCGAAAGCTTCTAGGATTAAAAAAGCCATCGCGGATCTGGCTCACAGTATCTCGGGTAAGCCTCGACTTTCTCAGCGCGATCCTCGGACATGAGTCACCAAGTCAGAAAATTGCACGAGCGAGAATTGCACGTATTCGCACTCGTACCCAATAACGTATTTGGTCGATAAGATTTCCGGATGAATCAGGAAATACAACGACTAGCCGAGAATTATGAAAAAGCTACACGCTATTTTGAATCGCTCGCGTCGAGATTAGTGGAAAGCGACCTTGATCTTAAACATCCCGATGGTTGGTCTGCTCGCCAGGTAGTACATCATCTTGCCGATAGCGAAGCGCAATCCTATGCGCGGCTTCGCCGTTTAATAGCAGAACCTTTGGGATCCATTATTCAAGGTTATGATGAAAATGCATGGGCAGAGAACTCCATACTTGGTTATAACGATTTAGGAATTAACGAATCGTTAAAAGTCTTTTCATCGGTGCGCGCTGCATCGCTAACAATTTTCCGTCGCTTAGTCGACACTGATCTTGAGCGCTGGGGAGAACACACCGAACGAGGAAAAATTACGATTCGTGATTGGCATTCTTCGTATGCACAGCATCCGATCGATCATGCTGGCCAACTGGAACGAGCCCTTCGAGGTGAGTTGTAATTCGCCGG
>CAZQWU010000020.1:0-19907 GCA_964597305.1 uncultured Bifidobacterium sp. | reverse complement strand
CAAAACCAGGCTAATCAAAACCAGGCTAATCAAAACTACTAGGCGACGCTATTAATGGGAGGTGGTTTGACTCGGTAAATTTTTCCTGTCGGCGAAGTCCATCTACAGGTGCCGTCACTTTCCACCGCTAGTTTCCAATCATTATGCGTTTTCAAAACGTGATGGCGTCGACAGAGCGAAACTAAATTAGATGGCTTAGTTTCACCACCAGTATCCCAACTTTTAACATGATCAATATCGCCAATTCGCGCTGGTTGTCTGCATCCAGGGAAGCGACACACTGTATCTCGGGCGATAATAAAGTTACGCAGCGCCTGATTTGGAATATATGTTTCCCGGCCAAGATCGAGAAGTTCACCCGAAAGAGGTTCGGTTACAAATCGACGCCATTGAGAGTCATTACTCATCTCTCTCACTAAAAATGGTGGAATAACGCTGCCATCATCCAGTTTCGCTGGATTATTTTTAAGGCCAAGTAAACTGTCGAGATCAATTGTGACGTTAACGGAAGTCTTAATTCCTTGAGGTTCATAGTCTCCATCGAGCGAAGCAAGAAAATGAGTTGCCATCTCAACAACGGCATCTGCACGTCGCTGATCAATGCTTCTTTCAACATCGAGTGGTGAGGCTCCTTCAACGGGAAGCACTTCACTCGGTTTACTGTGTCGAGACCGCCCACGACGAACCGCCGCTTCCACAGCCAATTTAAAAGCTTGCCCCTCGAGAGAATTCACAAATATATGAATCTCCATCATTCCATTCTGCGCTTCAAAAAACTCCACACGTCGATGATTAAGCTCTTCACTAACTTTTTCAGCAAATACTTCCGGATCATGTTGAGCGATGAGATAACGAACTCGATTTGAAACTTGTCGAGGAGTATGGCTCTCTGCAAACGAAATGACAGCCAACTCAATTTCTTCTATTGCCTCTTGTGAAAATCCAGCGCGAATGGCGTTATCTAAATCTTGTGCAATAAACCTTGCGTGATCAGGAGAAATTTCACCATATTTCAGCGCTTCACAAGTATGGGGAAGTGAATTTGCAAGAGTTCGAGCAACATCAATTCGTACTTGAGCATTTCCTACCGACATTCGAAGCGCAGCAGCAACTTCTTCTCGAGCGGGATCATCTGCCCCATCCCAGAGCGATTGGGCAATTTTCTCTTCCGTGCCGGATATCGCGAGCGTAGCGTTATCAACTAAATATTGAATATAACTCTGCATTTTCTGTAGGGCAGCCAGATAATCGACCTGAGCGCTTGGCGTGAGGTGAAGCGGATTAATTTCTTCCAACTCGAGAAGTGTTTTTCCACACGAATGAGCGTTACGCAATCGGATAATCGACTCATCAGAGTGGCGGTGCGAAGTGTGCATGCGCAAAGTATTGATGAAAGCACTGACACTCTGTCGAAAATGTGTTGCTCAATAAATTTTTATGTGGATAACGTGTTGAGTTTTATTGCCGCTCTTCCCGAATCGAATTCCCTCCATCAATGATCAATAACTGTCCAGTCATGTAACGCGCTTCCGAAGATGCTAACCATGCAACAGCACCCGCAATCTCATCTGGAGTGCCAGAGCGTTTCATCGGCGTTGTTAGCCCTTGGTTATTTTCAAATGCGTTCGACGATTCGGTGGCGATCCATCCCGGTGCGATTGCATTGACGGTAATTCCATGCGCTGCTTCATCGAGCGCTAACGCACGAGTAAAACCAACAAGCGCCGCTTTTCCACTGGCATAAGCCACTTCCTCTGACATTGCCATGACAGGTCCGGTAACACTTGCAATATTAACAATGCGGCCTCGCTCAGATTTTCGAATAAAGGCAAGGGCAGCTTTCGTCACCAGAAATGCTGACGTGAGATTTCGATTGAGCGATGCATTCCACCCGTCGAGTGACATATTCTCAAGTGATCCGGTCTCACCATTGTCCTGCGCTGAATTTTTTGCGCTGGTCATGCCGGCGTTGTTTACAAGTACATCTATCCCACCCAGACGGGATATCACCTCGCTCATGAGTGAATCTACAAATACAGGATCAGTGAGATCGCCATGAGTCGCATGCGCGACATATCCCAATTCACGCAATTCCATCGCTCGAGAAATAACGCGGTCAGAATGGCCAACTAAGAAAACGGCGGCGCCTTGTTGCGCTAATAGCTGTGCAGATGCAAAGCCAATTCCGGATGCCGAGCCCGCCCCTGTGATTAACGCCCGAACGCCTTGAAACGAGAAGGGCTTCACATGTGAATTCTGTCGCGTAATGCGCGTTTAGGAAAGATAGAAAGGCTCAATCTGGGAATGCGAAGAGACCAAAGTCCGTTATAGGATCAGATAGTTGAAGTTTCAACAACCTCACGGAGAGTAGATATGCCAGCAATTACCGTCAACGACATCACAATCTTGCCCCGCGTTATTGCATCACCCAACGCTCGTGTAAGACACGTGACCAGTGTGACAACCGCGCCGCAAGGTTTTGAAGGCGAAGGTTTTCCGGTTCGACGGGCATTTCACGGAGTTGATCTAGCTGACCTTGATCCATTTATTCATCTCGATCAAATGGGCGAAGTTGAATATTCACCTGGTGAACCAAAAGGTACGCCATGGCATCCGCATCGTGGCTTTGAAACAGTTACCTACATCATTGATGGAATCTTTGATCACTTTGATAATCATGGTGGTGGCGGAACAATTACTAACGGCGATACTCAATGGATGACAGCAGGCGCAGGAATTCTCCATATTGAAACTCCACCGGAACATCTCGTCATGAGCGGTGGTTTATTTCATGGATTTCAATTGTGGGTCAATCTTCCTGCCGCGAAGAAGTGGTCACAACCTGCCTACCAAGATATTCGTGCAAAAAATGTTGCGTTGTTATCGTCGCATGACGGAGGCGCGTTAATTCGAGTTATCGCGGGAGAAGTTTCTGGTCATCAAGGTCCCGGATCTACCCAAACACCCATCACCATCGTTCATGCAACACTTCAACCGGGCGCACAACTTCGATTGCCGTGGAATGCTTCATATAACTCCTTGGTGTATACGCTAAATGGTCGCGGAACAGTTGGCGAAAAACTTCAACCAATTCACATGGGACAACTTGCTGTGATGAAAGATGGCGACACGTTGGTCATTACCGCGGATGCGTCACAAGAAGGTCGCTCACCTGAGATGGATGTATTAATACTTGGCGGTGAACCAATTCGCGAATCAGTGGCATGGATGGGGCCTTTTGTGATGAATACAAAGCGAGAGGTGTTGCAAGCTTTTGAAGATTTTCAGCGTGGGGTATTGGGAATTGTTCCTGCTGATCACAAAGAGTGGGTCAAAGAACGCTCCCGCACGCTCAATCGTTCGGGCGAAGGAAGCAAACTTTCAGGATCAATTCCAGCTCGAAATACTGATGTCCTCAATGTTCATGGTGCGCCGACGCACATGCAGGAGAGTCGCAACAACTCGAGCGATGACAATTAAAGCGCTTTAAGCGCCGATACCACTTTCGTTAATGATGCCTTCGCATCGCCAAAGAGCAAAGTTGTTTTTGGATCAAAGAGCAATTCGTTTTCTATTCCTGCAAAACCTGGACGCATCGATCGTTTGAGGAAGATGACATTTCCAGCTTGCGCAACATCAAGAATGGGCATTCCGTAAATGGGGCAACCCGGAGTGTTCTTTGCTGCCGGATTCACGACATCGTTTGCGCCAATAATGAGCGCGACATCGGTTTGCGGGAATGTTGGATTCACTTCATCCATTTCCGCTAATTGCTCGTAAGGAACATTCGCTTCTGCAAGTAAGACGTTCATATGGCCAGGCATTCGACCGGCAACAGGATGTATTCCATACGCAACATCAATTCCCTTTGCCGTTAGTAAATCTGCGAGTTCGCGGACTGTATGTTGAGCTTGCGCAACGGCAAGTCCGAATCCG
Organism: uncultured Bifidobacterium sp.; assembly: GCA_964597305.1. Taxonomy (GTDB): domain Bacteria; phylum Actinomycetota; class Actinomycetes; order Nanopelagicales; family Nanopelagicaceae; genus UBA7398. The sequence goes on along the minus strand of CAZQWU010000020.1, from coordinate 15,971 downwards.
GGCACAATAACAACTCGACGGGCATAGTTGAGCAAAATTGCAACATCGTCTGGTGAACCAGATTTCACGGGGCGAGTTTCTGCGCCGCCCGATTGATCAGAGGCTTTTGCAGTAAATGCACCAAAGAGTGTGCCAAAGAGAGAACGTCCCATGGCTTCTGCCATCAATCGAGTCAATATTGTTCCGGATGCACCGACGAGTGTTCCCGCAATGATTAAGAGCGTTGCTTGAAGTACATAACCGGATGCAGCAACAGTTAAACCAGTAAATGCGTTCAGCAGGGAAATAACGATCGGCACATCGGCGCCACCTACCGGCAGTACGAAGAGCACGCCAAATAACAGAGATAAACCGGCCAAAATTAAGAGCGGCGTTGTTCCCAGCGCTGCGATAACCCACCCAGCAACACCAATAACTGCTGCGAGCGTTGCCGCAATGATGAATCTGCCAGCGGGAAAAATCACTGGTCGAGTCGTCATTAATTCTTGCAATTTCAAAAATGTAATAACCGAACCCGAGAATGAAATACAACCAACGATGACGGTAAAGACAGTGGCGATAACTTCTGCTGTTGTTGCACCACTTCCCAATTTTGAATACTCCACGATGGCAACGAGCGCGGCCGCGCCACCACCGACACCATTAAAGAGCGCAACAAGTTGTGGCATCTGGGTCATTTGCACTTTACGCGCCGCTGGAACGCCGACCAGAACACCAAAGGCAATCGCTGCAAGAATCATCGGTAGATTGCGATGTTCATTATCGGCGTTAAAAAAGACGAGTACTGTGGCGATCGTTGCGCCAATTGCCCCTAGCGTGTTTCCGCGACGTGCAGTGCGGGGATGGGACAAGCCTTTGAGCGCAAGAATAAAACAGACACCGGCAGCTAATCCGATGAGATCATAAACGAAGGCGTTCATGCATTGTCCTTCTTCTTGCCTTTAAACATTTCCAACATTCGATCTGTGACAACAAAGCCACCCACCATATTGATAGTGGCAAGAATGACTGCAAGTATCGAGAGCGTTAATTCCAAAGTTGATTGTGCTCGATCGGCGACGATAATGGCGCCTACCAGAATAATTCCGTGAATCGCGTTTGCACCGCTCATCAACGGCGTATGAAGCGTTGATGACACTTTCGACACTACTTCAAATCCGACGAATACCGCGAGAACGAAGATCGAAATGAGCGCCATGGGTTCCATCTCAATTACTTCCTCTCTCGTTCAGCGCCATTATGTGTTAACGCTGAAGCGGCGATGATTTCATCGGCGAAATCCGGCGTTACCGTTGCGCGCGCTTTTCCATCACCGTGATCAGTTTTCTGTTCAGATTTCGTCATCAACATCAATAGATTCACGATATTGCGGGAATACAGTGATGATGCGTGAAAAGGAAGTTGCGAGGGAACATCTTTGCCGCCCCAGATCACAACACCTTCCGGCGTCGTGATGGTTTCGCCCGGTTGAGATCCTTCGACGTTGCCACCCGATTCTGCTGCAAGATCCACTATCACTGAGCCAGCTGCCATATGTGAATACATTTCTTTTGTCACCAATCGAGGTGCTGGACGTCCGGGAACTGCTGCAGTTGTAATTAACACGTTTGATTTCGTAATAAAAGGTGTCAGTAATTCTCGTTGTTTTGCTGCGCGCTCTTCCGTCATTTCTCGCGCGTACCCACCTGTGCCTTCAAGAACTTCGAGGTCTAGTTCGATAAACGTTGCGCCCATCGAACGTACTTCATCCGCAGATGATGGTCGTACGTCATATGCAGAAACGACTGCGCCCAGTCGACGCGCAGTGGCGATCGCTTGTAAACCAGCAACGCCTGCACCGAGGACGAGAACTTGCGCGGGTGTAACCGTGCCAGCAGCTGTCATCAAGAGCGGGAAAAAACGTGGTGAGAGTTCTGCGCCAACGAGCGCAGCTTTATATCCCGCGCAAAGGGCTTGCGATGTAAGAGCATCCATCGATTGGGCACGAGAAATTCGTGGAATTAATTCCATGGAGAACGCGGTAACGCCTGCCGATGCGGCTGCGGCGATAGATTCCGTTGCACCTGTGGGTGATAAAAAGGAAATAGTAATTGCGCCACGCTTGAGTTTTTTCATCTCATTAGGCGCGAGTGGTTGTACCGAAGCAACGACATCGGCTTTTGATAATTCACTTTCACGTTGAGCCGAGGTAAAAATTTCTGCACCATTTTTTACGTATTCAGAATCGTGCGCTTGTGAATGAATTCCTGCGCCGCTTTCAATCGCGACTTCTAATCCAGCTCGGATCAATTTTGAAATGATGTCAGGGACAAGTGCGACGCGTTTTTCGCCAGCTTTTAACTCTGCCGGGACAACGACGCGCATGGCTCAAGGTTAGTGTGAAACGCCTCGAATTTCACCACGTGAGAGGTGATAAAGCAGAGATTGAATTGTCGTCCTTCGATGAAATGCTTCGCGCCAAATTACAGAACGTGTTCCATCAATCACATTTGCGGCAACTTCTTCACCTCGATGAGCAGGCAGACAGTGCATAAAAATGGAATCGTCAGTGGTGAGCGCCATTAATTGTTCTGTGACAGAAAATGGTGCTAGCACCTGAGTTTTCTCCGCACGTTCTTCTTCGGGATCACCCATTGACATCCATACATCGGTATAGAGAACTGATGCGCCTTGCGCAGCTTGCTCGGGATCATGGAGAACTTCTATGTGCGCACCACTCTGGGCAGCGATTTTTTTCGCGGTAGCTATCGCCTGCGAATCTGGCGCCCATTTTCCTGACGGCGTCGCAGCAACAACATGTGCCCCCATGATCGCTCCCATAATGAGCCAGGCATTTGCCATATTGTTTCCATCACCCAGATATACAAATTTACGACCAGCAACATCCGTTCCAAAAGTTTCGCGAATTGTTAACCAATCGGCGAGTAATTGAGTTGGGTGATCGTCATCTGTTAACCCATTAATAATAGGAATCGTTGCCCATTTCCCAAGTTCATCAACATCTGATTGGGCAAAGGTCCGAATAATCATTGCGCTACAAAAACCACTGACGATTCGTGCGGTATCTGCGATAGTTTCACCGCGACCTAACTGGAGATCATCACCGCGAAGAAAGATTGGTGTGCCACCTAAGTGCGCGATCGCTGTTTCTGAGGCGAGTCGAGTACGCGTCGATGGTTTTGCCATATAGATGGCGACAGTGCGATGGGAGAGCGCTTCTTTATTTCGAAGTGGTTCACGGGCAAACGCTGCTGCCGTATCGAGAATCATGTCGACGTCAGAACGCGTTAAATGTTCTGTGCGTAGCAGATCTTTCATTGGGACAGTCTACGCAAGAGACGCTTATGCTTGGCGCATGGGTTTTCACAACGAAGAAGTACGCGAATTCCCGATAAACGAGTCGGATATCCAGGTACTCACACGACCTGAAGAAGATATTGAACAAGGCGATCACGAACGGTTTTCACATTTCGTGAGAAAAGATCAGATCATCGAATCTGCTGTAACAGGAAAACCGGTTATCGCGCTGTGTGGGAAAAAATGGGTTCCTCATCGCGATCCGCAGAAGTTTCCGATCTGTCCTACCTGCAAAGAAATTCATGCTCAATTACCAAAGGGTCCACGTTCGTAAATGGTTTGCTCATGAGTCACTCATGAAAAAAATACTTCACGTTTTAGTTCTTATAGTTCTTGCCAGCGCTACATCACTCTCACCCGCGGATGCTGCAGACAATCCACCTCGAAAAATCCTCACCGGCTGGATTCCTTATTATGGAATTAAAAATGGTTTAGCAACTGCCATCGCTAATCAAGATCTCATAAAAGAAGTTTCACCATTTTGGTACACGGTCAAAAATGAGTCGACTATTACCGATCTATATTCGGCAGCAAAACTCACCGATCCCATGTCGGTTCCGCTAGGCATTCTTCGGAATCTTGGATACCAGATTATTCCTACCATAACCGACGGCACGGACAAATTGGTGCTCAGCGAAATTTTAGGAAATGAGTCGCGCCGAGCAGCGTTAATTTCGACAATAACTACACTCGTTCTAGCAAATAATTTCGATGGAATTGATCTTGATTTCGAAAACTTTGCATTTGTTGATGGCAAAACAAGTTGGCCCACAACAAAACCCCGTTGGATTCAATTTGTTAAAGAGTTATCTGGATCGCTCCATCAAGCCAACAAGTTACTTTTTATAACTGCGCCAGTTGATTTTGATCCAAAAATTCGCGCTGGTGGATATTCAGTGTATGCATGGAGTGAGATTGCGCCATATATCGATCGACTTCGCATCATGACCTACGACTACTCAACATCAGCGATTGGTCCTATTGGACCATTGCCGTGGGTAAGAGATGCAATTACTTATGCAATTTCGGTAATTCCGGCATCAAAAGTTTTTATTGGCGTGCCCGGCTATGGTCGAGATTGGGTAGATTCAGTTTCAGGCACCTGTCCGGTTGAGAATCAAGCAACAATCACTACCAAAGCAAAAGCTGCAACGTTTGTCATGCGCGATGCTGCCAATCTTGCAGCGAGTTATGGTGCCACTCCAACATATCGTGCAACCGAAGGCGAAATGACATTTACATATTCCAAAACATTTACCGGACAGACTGCGGCGGGCGTTCCCACGACATGTACTGCGCAACGCGTTGCGTGGTATCAAGATTCACGATCGTATGTTGAGCGCGCGAAATTAGTGGCGCAGTATCGACTAGGTGGGATTGTGCTGTGGACAATGGGAATGGAAGATGCGGCCACCATGCCAGCGGTACGCGCCTATGCGCAGACCATCGCCCCCGATGTTGTGATCAGTAGCGTGCTACTTGATAAGTCGAACACTCAATTCGGCGATCAACTCGTTATTTCTGCTCAATCATCGCTTCCTGATAAACAGCCGATTGCTCATTTACCTATTTATATAGAGCGAAAAAGTTTTGATGGGTCGTGGCAAAAAATTTATACAGGAGCGACAGATTCATTAGGGAAAGTTTCGGTGAGCGCTTTGTTTGGGTACAACACAACGCTGCGCATGGGTTCTGACGGTTCCTGGGAACGCTTAGCGAGCCTTACGCCAACGGTTTCGATAACAGTCTCTCCACTCATTGAACTGCGTGGCTCTGCGGTAGCCGCTCGCGGGAAAACTGTGACACTGAACGGTTCCATGCAACCGCGCGTAGGGAATGTGCCGATATCACTTGAGGTATTACGTGGCGGAACGTGGAAAAAAGTAGATACACAAGTAATTGCGTCGAGCGCGCTGACCGATAGCCAAGGTAATTTCACCATCTCGATCAATTGTAAAACCACTGGTTTTGCAACGGTGCGTGCGACGAGTTTAAGCACCGACACTCTTGCATCAGCTGTGAGCGCACCACTCGTTGTCGTTATTAAGTAATTGATAATAAGGCTATGGGAACTTTAACTGACGAAAAATCTGAGACCCATATAAGGCCAGATAGACCCTGGGTCACTGTGGTGTGGGATGACCCAGTTAATTTGATGTCCTATGTCACTCATGTATTTATGGTCCTCTTTCATTTCTCAAAAGAGAAAGCGAATGAATTGATGTTGAAAGTTCATCACGAGGGAAAGGCAGTTGTGACATCAGGTACCCGAGAAGAAATGGAGCGCGATGTTCAGCGACTCCATGAGTATGGCCTCTGGGCAACATTGCAACGTGATGATGAATTGTGAGAAATAACGTATGAGTGGCACTGGCTTCTTTCGAAGTGGCGATGAAAAAGTATTTGCAATTTTTACATCACAAGAAGCGCACGTGCTCATTAATTTAACCGAACAAATATTAGAACTACTCGGCGAAGATGATCATGTCGATGATGCCATGGCAGAATTTATGTCGATTGTCGGAATTTCAACTAATGATGCGCCACCGCAAGATCCAGTACTTCATCGATTACTTCCCGATGCATATGCAGATGCTCATGCCGCTGGTGAATTTCGACGATATACCGAACATGGTTTGCGCGAGAAAAAACGGGCTCATGCCAGCGCGCTTCGCGAAGCACTTCTTGCAAAAATTGAAAACCCAAGTGAGAACGAGATCGATGTTGAAGTTGAATCTTCCGACGATGAACCACTCAATCTTGGCAAGATAGAGATCGAAGTTCCGCTCACTGAAATTATGGATTGGTTAGGCGGACTCAACGATATTCGGTTAGCGCTTGCAGTTCGATTAGGAATTGAGAAACCACCTGCTGATGAAGCACATAAGAAATATGAATTGATGAAAGAGAGCGATCCCATGAAAGCGGTTTATGCCGTGTATTCATGGTTGGGTTGGTTACAAGAAAGTTTGATCAAACTTCTCTAACGCTCATCGCGTACTCTTAGCCCGTGCCTTCTGCCAATTCACCTATTGGAATCTTCGATTCTGGCGTTGGCGGACTAACTGTTGCCCGTGCCATCATCGATCAACTTCCCAACGAATCTCTTGTGTACGTCGGTGATACCGCGCGAACTCCCTACGGTCCACGTCCGTTAGCCGAAGTTCGATCATTTGCTCTTGAAATCATGGATCAATTAGTGAACGCTGGAGTGAAAGCAATCGTGATTGCGTGCAATACAGCAAGTGCAGCGATGTTGCGTGATGCGCGAGAGCGATACACCGTTCCAGTAATTGAAGTTATTCAACCTGCAGTTCGTCGCGCAGTTTCGGCAACGCGTTCTGGAAAAATCGGCGTCATTGCTACTCAAGCGACAACAGATTCAAAGGCGTATGTCGATTCTTTTGCTGCCGCGCCACATTTACACATTACCTCGGTAGCCTGCCCACTTTTTGTTGAGTTTGTAGAGCGAGGTGAAACCTCCGGTCGAGCTGTTACTGATCTTGCACGTGAATATTTTGCACCGCTCAAAAATGCGCAGATAGACACGCTCGTTCTTGGCTGCACCCATTACCCACTTCTTACAGGAGTTATTTCCTATGTCATGGGCAATGACGTCACTTTGGTTTCTAGCGCTGATGAAACCGCAAAAGATCTTTATCGAATTTTGGTTGAGCAAAATCTTTTACGTACTGATTCTGTGCCACCACGCCATCGCTTTGTCGCAACGGGAGATTCACAGAGTTTTGCTACGCTGGCGCGACGCTTCCTCGGGCCAGAGGTCGTACATGTAGAACACGACATTTCGTAAATCATGACAATTTCTGAAATTGATAACAAAACAAATAAAAAACAGGCAATGTGAGAGACAATCAAACGAGAAAGGCTGATGCATGAAACGAGTCGACGGTCGAAATCCAGATCAATTACGTGCCATTTCCTTTACCCGTGGCTGGTTAGATCATGCCGAAGGTTCGGTACTTGTGGAATTTGGAAAAACTCGAGTTCTCTGTGCTGCATCGTTCACGCCAGGTGTTCCACGTTGGTTAGTGGGAAAAGGCCAGGGTTGGGTGACGTCAGAATATTCAATGTTGCCGCGTTCTACTCATACACGTTCTGATCGAGAGAGCGTTAAAGGAAAACTTGGTGGACGAACACAAGAGATTTCTCGACTCATTGGACGATCACTCCGTGCAGTTGTCGATATGAATGGATTAGGTGAAAACACCATCGTGCTTGATTGCGACGTATTGCAAGCAGATGGCGGCACACGAACTGCTGCGATCACAGGAGCCTTTGTAGCAATCTCAGATGCAATCACTTGGGCAAAAGCACAAGGTCACTTATCAGAAAATGCTCAAGCGCTGAAAGGTTCTGTATCAGCGGTAAGTGTTGGAATTATCAACGGAGTTCCGATGCTCGATCTGTGCTACACCGAAGATGTTTCTGCCGAGACAGATATGAATGTCGTCTGCACGGGAGATGGATCATTTATCGAAGTTCAAGGAACTGCCGAAGGTGCGCCATTTAATCGATCTCTCTTAGATGATTTACTCAATCTTGCTGTACAAGGATGTGCAGATCTTACGAAACTGCAACAGCATGCATTACATCAACCCCTCACTTCGTTACGTTAACGTCACTGAGGAAAAAAACTTCAATGACACAACTAGTCATGGCATCTCGAAATCAAGGAAAGCTTGTCGAGTTACAAAGAATTCTGGCCACCATTGCACCATCTATTGACCTTGTTAGCGTCTCGCAATTTCCGGACATTGATGATGTTGCAGAAACGGGTTCTACCTTTGAAGAAAATGCGCTTTTAAAAGCGGAGACCATCGCCATGAAAACTGGTCTTCCTGCAATTGCCGATGACAGTGGCCTCTGTATCGATGCGCTAGAAGGAAAGCCCGGAGTTTTCTCTGCGCGCTATGCCGGAACCCATGGAGATGATCAGGCAAATCGTGAGAAAGTTTTACGGGAAATGGTGGATGTTTACGAAGAAAATCGCGGTGCACAATTTGTTTCGGTTGTTGCACTTGCGCTACCAGATGGACGAAATGAAATGTGTCGGGGTGAAATTCGCGGTGACATTTGTTATGCACCGCGAGGAGATGGTGGTTTTGGTTACGACCCCATCTTTGTTCCGGAAGGTTTGAGTCAAACAATGGCGGAGTTAAGCGCGGAGAAGAAGGATGAGATCAGTCATCGCGGCCGAGCACTTCGTGCGATGGCACCAATCATCGCCGAGTTGCTCACCTGACAGCAGATTTCTGACGCGCACATGATGGCGCTCTGGCGAGTAGAGCGGAACGCTAAGGTACGATTTCCCAGATAGTTCTCACCAACTGAGTAACTAGTTCTGATAGAGCAGGAGAGAGACAGTGGCAGCGAAGAAAGCGGCTAAAAAAGCAGCGAAGAAAGCGGCACCAAAGAAGTCCGCTAAGCGCGCAGTGAAGAAGAGCGCACCTAAGCGTGCAGCGAAAAAATCAACTGCGAAGAAATCAGCGAAGCGAGCAATCAAGAAAACTTCAAAGAAATCAATTCGCGCAGCAGCGAAAAAAGAAGCGTCGCAAATTGTTATTCCACCAGTGCCTACTCGTAGCTCGACTCCACAGAATATTTCCACCACTCCTAAGCCAGTAGCTGCGCAACCAAAAGCGCCATCAACTCCTCCAGCTAAACCAAAAAGTTCTGGACGAGTAACTTTCCTTGTTATCGCAGGAATTGTTCTACTCGGACTAATTGTTGTTACACGCGGGGGCGGAAATGACGATGCAGCGCCATCGACCAACCCCTCGCCATCAATGTCTGAAGAATCAATGTCGGCATCACCGAGCGCCTCTGAGCCAGCAGCGCAACTTTCAGCTCATGGAGCGCCGCAAAAATTCGTTGCGATTACCAATTCAACAGGTGGCGTCACACTTCGTTGGGTAGCACCTGCTGAATCTGAAGGAATAACCGGATATGACGTATCTATTTCCTACAACGCTAAGGATTTCACGTTGGTGTCTACAGTCCCAGCAAACCAACTTTCACTCGATATTGCGAAAGCGAGCGACGAAGGTGGAACTCAATTCCTTGTACAAACAGTTTATTCCGACGGCACGAAAGTTGATGCGAAGAAATTCGCACTTGCCGGAAAATACGCTTAACCTAAATTATAAAAAAACCTCCCGCACGGGAGGTTTTTTTATTTCTTCAACTTTTCCAAAATTGCTGAGACGTAGGCATTCACTCCTGGTGGATTGAGATGTACACCATCTGTTGCAAAATATTCTGGATGATTGAGTGAAATTGTGTACCAATCAATCAAAGTGGAATTCGGGTATCGAGCAGAAACTCTTTGAACTATCTCGTTATTTCGACTTCGCCATGGGCGAGGTACCGCTGTATTCACAATGATAATTTCTGGTTGAACTTTTACAAGCTCCATTAATTCAACGAATTGATCTTCGGATATGGCGTTGTTATTTCCGACATCAAAGATAATAGGAGCATCTCCGGCAAATTCTCGGTCGTTGCGCACTACGGTAATAAGCTCTGGTAATTGTCGTCCAATGCGCGCATTAATTAAGCCAATGTGGTGATACGAATCGAGCACGGAACGAATCCCCAAGATAACCGAATCTCCAGTTACCCAGAGCCCTTCTTTTTTCATAGTTGGGGCTGCAGAAATTTCTGAAAGCTGTGCAAGACGGACATTCTCTTGTTGAGCACGTTTATCAGCGATGGTGAGCGCATTAAGAGAAATAGCCGTTGCTGCAATAAGTACGGCGCTCGACAGCGTGAGAACCATGAGTCGTTGTCGCAATCGAACTTTCGCAGTGCGATATTTCATACCGCGGAACCAGAGCTCAACCTCTCCGCGTCGCACGGGAATTTCAATCCATCGGAGCGAAATATCAGCCAGCGCCAACACTACGAGAATTCGCAGCGTATAGAGCGCCCACGGTTGACCGGCCAGATCTATTGATGGTCGAGTGACTTGAAAGACGACCCAATGCCAGAGATAAATTCCGTAGGAACGTTCACCAATCCATAGCAATGGTCGTGAACTTAATAATGGTGCAAAGCGGGAAGCGGGATGTACGACGGACATCAATGTGGCACAACCAAAAATTCCTGCTAACGGAAAGGCAAGGCGATAGAGCGTCGGGTCGGTTTCATTGATGAAGAGAAAAGTTGCGAGCAATCCAAGTAATCCGATGACGCCAACGCCATCAACAAAATCTTGTGCGCGCTGTGAAATCGTCTTACTTAAATTTTGCGGAATCCAACTGACGGCAAGTGCAGAGCCAAGAAAAAGTCCGATGCTATGTGTATCCGTGCCAAAGTAAACATGGCTCACGCCTCGGTTTGCTTCCGAATCAATTCGAATGGAGTAGAGAAATAGCGCAATTCCGGAGGCACTTGCAGCAATAAGTGATGCAATGGGGATATTTTTCTTACCGAAGTATTTCAAAATGAAGAGAAGAACCAGTGGCCACAATAAATAGAATTGCGCTTCGACACCCAGTGACCAGGTATGTTGAAGGAGCGGTGGCCTTCCGACGGTGGCGAAGTAATCTTGTTGTCGCGCAACAAGAGACCAATTCATAGTGCCAGAAAAGACGTAGGGAAGATCAGAGAGAAACCTTTTCATCGTTTCCGGAGCCCACACACCAACAAAGAGAGATGTTGTGATCACCATAAATACCAAAGCAGGTACGAGGCGACGAAGACGATTGAAGTAAAACTCGCGTAGATCTAACGCGCTCGAACGTTGAATAGAATCAAGAATTAATCGGGTGATGACATATCCAGAGATCACAAAGAAAAGATCGACACCAAGAAATCCACCGGGAATCCAGGATAAACCTAAGTGATACAGAAGAACTGCGAGTACGGCTACAGCGCGCAAACCATCGATCGGCGCAATATAAATTGCGCTCTTACGAGATGCCATGAGCTACGAGGTTAGCGTCGTTTTTTGCTGGCTCGCTTTGGCGAACGCTTCGTCGATTTTGTAGCCGCTACTTTTTTCGCTTCGATTTTTTCATGGAGTGAGGTGACATTAGAGGCGCTCGTGGCGATTTTCGGTTTACCTTCGGGCGATAGCGCGCTGAGAACTTTCTGTTGCATATCTGAGAGGCGATTGAATGCAGAATTGAGGCGTTCACGCGATTGTGAGATAGCGCTTTCTGCTGCATCGAGTGATTGAGTTTGAATGCGATAGAGACGTTCGGCTTCTGCCATGACTCCCTGCAACCAGTTTCGATAGTCGGCAACTTCATTGGTCGCTGAACTGATTACCTGTTCTGCTTCCTTTTTTGCAGTTGCGGTAAGCGCTTGGGCTTCCCGACGTTTTGTTGTAAGAATTTCTTCGGCATTGCTCTCCGCTTGCGAAATCAAGTCTGCTGCATCTGCCTCTGCTGCTTTGATGTATTGGCGACCACGTGATTCGGCTTGTGACAGCGCGCTTTTAGCCTTTGCCTCTGCGCTCTCGATTGTTGATCGGGCTGCTCGTTGGCTTTCTGAGAGTATTTTTTCTGCAGTGGCATTTGCTCGCGCTTCACGTTGTTGCGCAGTTTTAATAATCGACATCGCAGTTTCAGTTGCAAGGATTTCAAATTCTTCTTGAGAGAGCGCAGTAATATCGCGGCGAGATCGAAGGTCATTAAGTTGAGATTCCAATTCGCGGATACGTTCGATCGCATGTGGGGTGCCTGATTGTGTAGTCGCAGTAGGCGAAGGTTGCTCGCCTTTAAAACCTACCCATGATAAAAAATTCTTATCTGCCATCACCGTCTCCTCTGCGTAGGGCGGCATCTTCCCATGCCCCTATTACCCTTGAAAACGCCCCATACACGCGTAAATCCTCGGTGGTATGGGTGAATTTTTCCAAGAAATAGCCAGAAAAACACATGGCGCTCACATAAAAACCAAATGGGGCTCCTAAGGCGGAGCGCCACTATCTACCCGTTGTTAGTTCGTCATTACACGTTCATGACTAGCCCATGAACTAGTCCATGACTAGTTCATAAGATGAAAAGAGGAGATCAGATGAAAAAACTCATTGGAACAATTGCCATCGCAACTCTTACGCTCGCACTGGGAACGGGATCAGCTCACGCGGTTACCAAAGCTGAATTCCAAGCGTCAAAAGCGGCATACAAAGCGGCGGTAGAAAAAGCACATGCAACGATTGAAACAGCACGCGCCACTTTTGTCGCAGCTAAAGCTGCAGCAAAAACTCCCGAAGAGCGAAAAGCAGCAAAGGCGCTTTTTGAGAGTGCGAAAACAGCTGCCAAGGCTGCAATTCCTACCAAACCCGTACGACCGGATGTTTTCACGAAATAGCCGGTGACGTTTTGAAGTGAGCGGAGCTGTGATAGACATTGTCTATGACAACGGCTATGACATTCCGCTCACCAATTTTTGAATTAAGTTCTACTTATATCGATGACATGGCGAAACTCTCGCCCATCGGATGCACCTATCTAGGAATTAAAGGCCACGATCACGAACTTGATGATTTTTCTGTATCAGGACGAGAACCATCAGCGAATTTAGTTAACGCAACCATCACGAAGCTCGAAGGGCTTAATCCGATTGATGACATTGATCGGATTGCGAAAGCAGTCATGCTCGAGCGCTTGATCTCAAGTAAACAACTTCACGATTCATATGAAGAACACACTATGTGGAATGTTTTACTCTCACCTATTCATTCCATCCGACAGATTTTTGAAATGATGGCGCACGATACAGCCGAAGATTTTTCGGTAATGACAGAACGAATGTCGAAGATTGAATGGTCACAGAACACATGGTTCTCGTGCATTATGGACATGGCGAAAATGGGCAAAGTAACAGCGCGACGACAAACGCTTGGTCTCATTTCAACTCTTGAAACAATTGGTAACGGTGGTTATGCCAAGTTTGCACAGAAAATAGATCCCACTGAAAAATATTCGCGCCTCCATGAATTCGCGAAAAAAGCAGATAGCGCTGCAGCTGCACTCGCAGTGAAAGTTAAAAATGAATATTTACCCATTGCGCGGGTCGAAGATGCTTTTGGTGAAGATCGATATCGAATGTGGGCGCGTTTTTTTACCGGCGCAGAACTTGATTTGCGGGCTACGTACGAGTGGGGGCTAGAAGATTTACAGACAATTAATGATCGTATGTGGAAAATTGCACCTCGACTTAAGCCAGGTGCACAAACGCTACGAGAGGTCGCAGATTTTCTTGATGAATCACCAGATCACACAGTCACAGGAAATGACGAAGTTGTTCGACGTTTGAAAGCATTTACCGCCGCAGCAGCAGATCGCCTTGACGGTGTTCATTTTGACATTGATGATCGCATTCGATTCTGTGATGTTCGTTTAGCACCGGAGGGAAGTGCATCAGCTGCGTATTACATGTCACCGAGTGAAGATTTATCACGACCAGGAACTACCTGGTTACCAACTCTTGGTAAAGAAAAACATGGTTGGTGGAATCTCGTATCGACCTGGTATCACGAAGCAATTCCCGGACATCACCTGCAAAATGCCGTTGCAATATTGGAGAAAGATCGCTTGTCTCGATTCCAGCGAACTGAAGCGTGGATTAGTGGTTATGGCGAAGGCTGGGCTTTGTACGCCGAACGATTCATGGATGAACTTGGCGCATTTAATGAACCTGGAATTGAAATGGGTTTTCTCTCAGGCCAAGGTTTGCGCGCAGCGCGCATTGTTGTTGATATTGGAATGCATTGTGGCTACAAAGATAAAAATGGCGAGGTGTGGAACGCAGAGAGCGCCCGAGAACTATTAATGAATTACGCACTTTTGGATCGTGACCATGCCATCTCAGAAGTGGATCGATATTTAGGTTGGCCTGGTCAGGCAATTTCCTACAAAGTAGGCGAACGCGTATGGATGAAAGCACGCTCTGATGCACAAGCGCGACTCGGAGCAAAATTCGATATGAAAAAATTCCATTCATATGCTCTCAAATTAGGACCGATGGGGCTTGATCCATTCGCCGCAGAGTTGGCTACTTGGACTGGAAATTAATTGGAATGGAGATTAACGAGCAATAGGTCGCTCACGTCCCGCTAAGTAAATTAACGACCACACCAATAGCAGCGCGACAGGTGAATTAAGTTTTTCATCAGCGCTACGTGATAAACCATTAAATATTGCGCTGAGTAAATAGATTCCGATAAGAATTCTGCTGCATTGCCAACTCCAGATATTCCATGCACCAGATCGAACTGTGAGTAAGTAAGTAAAATAAATTTGCGCGATTATCAGTAGCGCTTCAACGCCATAGATCACTCGAATCGCTAACGGAAAATGTTCAAACTGCCCGCCAGCGGCGCGCGTGGTAACCCAATGTTCATCAAAAGTGACGGCAACAATGATGGTCAGATTCCATAAACTCGCGAGAAATGCCGTAAGAAAAGCCACCATTCGCATGCTCAAGAGAATACCCTTGTAGCGCTCACCATGTGTTTCACATTTGGGTTTCACATGCGGGTTTCACAATTAGTAATACTCAAAACTTCCTGGCGAAAGGACATCATGAAACTTCAAGCATATTTAGGGGAGATACTCGGTACTGCATTTCTGACGATGTCAATTCTCGGCTCTGGAATGATGGCAAAAAACCTTACTGATAATGGTGGTGTTCAGCTTCTCATTATTGCGATCGCGACTGTGGTGACGTTAGGTCTGATGATTGCGCTTTTTCAGCCGATTAGTGGTGCGCATTTTAATCCGGCAGTTTCACTCATCGCGTTTGTTAATAAGCAGATGAAAGCTGCCGAACTATTGATGATGATTGGTTCGCAGGTAATTGGTGGTATCGCTGGAGCTGTCATCGCAAATCTCATGTTTGGCCATTCTGCATTTGAATCGTCGATGACTGATCGAACAGGAAATGCACTTCTCTTCAGCGAAGTTGTTGCAACCGCAGGATTAATTTTCTCTATCATGGTGGCGATATATAACAATAAGCCACAGACGTTACATTGGGTAGTGCCATCGTGGATTGGCGGCGCATACTTCTTTACTTCTTCAACCACCTTTGCAAATCCAGCGGTAACTTTTGCTCGCACGTTTAGCGATTCCCTTGCAGGTATTTCGATGAGCTCTGCCTGGCTCTTTATCATCGCGCAATTTATTGGTGCATTTGTGGGTCTTGGACTTGCAAAGACTGTTGCGCAAAAATAATTTAGGAAAATTATGAAGCGAATTCTTTTTGTCTGTGTTCATAATGCCGGTCGCTCGCAAATGGCGGCCGGCTTTATGCAACTTTTAGGTGGCGAAAAAGTCGAAGTACTCTCTGCCGGATCTGCTCCGAAAGAGTCCATCAACCCGGTCGCTGTTGCCGCGATGGCAGAGGTGGGAATTGATATTGCCAACAATGTGCCGAAAGTTCTCACACCAGAAGCGGTGCAACAATCCGATGTAGTGATCACGATGGGATGCGGCGACGCCTGTCCATTCTTTCCAGGTAAGCGATATGAGGATTGGAAACTTGATGATCCGGCAGGAAAAGGGATCGACGACGTTCGAATAATTCGAGATGAGATAGAGGTGCGTGTGCGAAAACTTCTTGCTGAAGTATGTGAATAA
>CAZQWU010000019.1:0-20973 GCA_964597305.1 uncultured Bifidobacterium sp. | reverse complement strand
GAAAGTTCGTCAATACCGAGAATTGCGATGATGTCTTGCAGATCCTTATAACGCTGCAGAATCTGCTTCACTCGGTTGGCAACTCGGAAGTGATTTTCGCCGATATAACGTGGATCCAAAATACGCGATGTTGAATCGAGCGGATCTACTGCTGGATAAATTCCTAGTTCTGAAATTGGTCGAGAGAGAACTGTGGTTGCATCCAAGTGAGTAAATGTTGTGTGTGGCGCAGGGTCAGTAATGTCGTCTGCTGGAACATAAATCGCCTGCATCGACGTAATGGAGTGACCTCGCGTTGAGGTAATGCGCTCTTGTAATACGCCCATTTCATCTGCAAGCGTTGGTTGATAACCCACAGCCGATGGCATACGACCAAGCAATGTAGAAACCTCTGAACCTGCCTGGGTAAAGCGGAAAATATTGTCGATGAAGAGGAGCACATCTTGCTTCTGCACATCACGGAAATACTCGGCCATCGTGAGCGCAGAGAGTGCAACACGAAGACGCGTCCCCGGTGGCTCATCCATCTGACCAAAGACAAGTGCAGTCTTATTGATAACACCAGTCTCGGTCATTTCCAAAAATAAGTCGTTACCTTCACGGGTACGTTCACCAACGCCAGCGAATACCGAAACGCCACCAAAGTTTTCCGCAACGCGGTAAATCATTTCTTGGATGAGAACGGTTTTGCCAACACCAGCGCCACCAAAGAGACCAATCTTTCCGCCTTTAACGTACGGAGTAAGAAGGTCAATAACTTTGATACCTGTTTCAAACATTTCTGTCTTTGACTCAAGTTGATCGAAATCTGGTGCGGTACGGTGAATGGGCCAACGTTCATTAATCTGGAGCGAAGATGTTGGAACGTCGAGTGATTCACCAAGGGCGTTGAATACGTGGCCCTTCGTAACATCGCCAACGGGAACTGAGATAGCTGCACCGCTGTCGCGTACTTCAACGCCACGAGTCATTCCATCTGTTGGTTGCATCGAAATTGCGCGTACCAAGTTGTCGCCAATGTGTTGGGCTACTTCGAGAGTTAATGTGCGTTGTTCACCACCTAAAGTGACTTGTACGGTGAGCGCGTTATAAATCGCTGGCATTGAATCCGCTGGGAATTCAATATCAACGACCGGCCCAATGACGCGCGCTACGCGTCCGGTTGCTGTTGTAGTTGCGGACATTATTCGCTCCCTGCATTACTTGAGGCGAGCGCATCTGCGCCGCCCACGATTTCGCTGATCTCTTGAGTGATTTCGGCCTGACGAGCCGCGTTCGCAAGTCGAGTAAACGACTTGATTAATTCATCAGCGTTGTCAGTCGCTGACTTCATCGCACGACGACGCGCTGCATGTTCGGACGCTGCCGACTGAAGCATCGCATTGAAGACACGAGATTCGATATAGCGCGGCAGAAGTGCGTTGAGAACATCTGCTGCATTTGGTTCGAATTCATACATAGGCAGAAGTTGTGATGTCGATACTTCTGTCTCAACAACTTCCAGCGGAAGCATTCGCTTTGATAATGGAACCTGAGTAATCATCGATTTGAATTCGGTGTAGATAATGTGTAATTCATCAACACCATTGACATCGACCTGAGCATCTTTCAAAAATGCATCGATCAATTGATCAGAAACTTCTTTTGCATTTTTGTAATGAGGATTATCAGAAAAACCTGTCCATGAAGCCTTAATAGGACGATTACGGAACTTGTAATAGTTCACCGCTTTACGACCGACGAGATAAACATCAACGTCAAGTCCTCGACCTTTGAGGAAGTTGATCAACCCATCTCCCTCTTTA
The DNA here is from genome assembly GCA_964597305.1 of uncultured Bifidobacterium sp. Classification (GTDB taxonomy): domain Bacteria; phylum Actinomycetota; class Actinomycetes; order Nanopelagicales; family Nanopelagicaceae; genus UBA7398. The sequence goes on along the minus strand of CAZQWU010000019.1, from coordinate 19,168 downwards.
ATTGCTGCGCTTGAGTAGGCGCCTGCCATACCTCGGTCTGCCGTAATAATGAGTACGGCAGCGCGCTTGGGGTTTTCTGAACTGGTGGTTAGCGGGTGGTTGGTATTGGAATACGTAGCAACCGCAGAAACTGCACGAGTTAACTCATTCGCATAAGGCGTTGAAGCGTTCACTCGCTGTTGCGCTTTGACGATACGCGACGCCGAGATAAGTTCCATGGCGCGCGTAATCTTCTTAGTCGCTTTGACCGAGCGAATACGTCGACGATAGATGCGGAGTTGGGCGCCCATAATTTACTTCTTTGGCACCACTCGAGTTACTTGTTCGTTGGCATCATCATCTTCTGGCTTTACTGGCGCCTCATTGACCGCTTTCTTTGCGGACGAGACGAAGCGATCCTTGAAGGTAGTGATTGCTTTCGTTAATGATGCGACGGTGTCATCGCTGAGTTCTTTAGTTTCGGCAATCGCACTCATCACACCGGCATGTTCACGACCGAGATAATCAAGGAACTCACTTTCAAAGCGGCGAATATCAGCAACATCAATGGAATCGAGTTGTCCAGTAGTTCCCGCCCAAATAGAAGCGATCATTCGCTCAAGTGAGAATGGTGAGTACTGCCCTTGCTTCAAAAGCTCCACCAAGCGCGAACCGCGTTCAAGTTGTGCTTTCGATGCTGCATCAAGATCGGATCCGAATGCTGCGAACGCTTCTAATTCGCGGAATTGTGCAAGATCAAGTCGAAGACGACCGGCGATCTTCTTCATCGCTTTTGTCTGTGCAGATCCACCGACGCGTGATACTGAAATACCTACGTTGATAGCTGGTCGAACGCCTGCGTTAAAGAGATCGGTTTCCAAAAAGCACTGACCATCGGTAATAGAAATTACGTTGGTCGGAATAAACGCAGATACGTCGTTACCTTTAGTTTCGATAATAGGAAGACCGGTCATGGAACCGCCACCCATTTCATCGGAAAGTTTTGCGCAACGTTCCAAAAGGCGTGAGTGTAAATAGAAAACGTCTCCTGGATACGCTTCACGACCTGGTGGCCGACGTAGTAAGAGCGATACTGAGCGATATGCCTCGGCTTGTTTCGAGAGATCATCGAAAACGATAAGTACGTGGTCACCTTTATACATCCAGTGCTGTCCGATGGCAGAACCGGTATAGGGAGCGAGGTACTTGAAACCTGCTGGATCAGATGCTGGCGCAGCAACGATCGTTGTGTATTCCATCGCACCAGCTTCTTCAAGCGCAGCTTTTACTGTTGCAATAGTTGAACCTTTTTGACCGATTGCAACATAAATACATTTCACGCGCTTTTTCGGATCGCCAGATTTCCAGTTATCGCGTTGATTAATGATGGTGTCGATAGCAACTGCAGTTTTACCTGTTTGGCGATCGCCAATAATGAGCTGTCGCTGACCTCGCCCAATCGCCGTCATCGCATCAATAGCTTTGATACCGGTTGCTAATGGTTCTTTCACAGGTTGACGTTGTACAACCGATGGCGCTTGAAGTTCTAACGCACGAGTTGTGTCAGCCTTAATTTCACCTTTGCCATCGATCGGACGACCGAGCGCATCAACAACGCGACCTAAGAACGCGTCACCAACTGGCACCGAGAGAATTTCGCCAGTACGACGGACCGTTGTTCCTTCTTCAATTCCGCTAAATTCGCCGAGGATAACAACACCGATCTCGCGCACATCGAGGTTGAGCGCTAGACCAAGCGTTCCGTTTTCGAATTTCAACAACTCATTGGTCATCGTTGAGGGAAGTCCTTCAACGCGCGCAATGCCGTCGCCGGCTTCGGTCACAGTACCAATTTCATCGCGAGCTGCGACGCCGGGATCGTACGACTTAACAAATTCCGCTAAGGCGCCACGAATCTCTTCGGGCCGGATCGTCAGTTCCGCCATTGTTATCTCCTCTTACGTTTTCTCTCTAGTTTATTTCTCTGGTTTGTTTCTCTGGTGTCTGTCTCTGGTTTATTTATCTCGTTGAACTTTTCTAAGCAGTGCGCTCTACCAGAAGGCGTTGCGCGCTACTAATTCGTGTTGCTATTGATCCATCAATGACTTCGTCACCAAATCGAATTGATATTCCACCAACGACGGTGGGATCGACTTCGACATTGACTCGGACGCTTGCACCAATCTGTTGTGATAGAGATTGTGCGATTCGATCAATATGTGCCGGCGACAATGCGGTTGCGCTCTTGACATGAGCAATAGTGCGATTTTTTCGTGAAGCAATTGCCTCAGAAAGATCAGCGAGGAGCGCGTCTATGGTGCGACCACGCGGATGATCAACCAGTGCGCTCATTAAGCGGATCGCATTATCACTCGCTTTGCCCTGAAGGAGCGCGGTAATCACGGTGCTTTTCCGAGCACCGGATCGAGCGCGATCATTAAGTACGCTTCGTAGCTCTGACGATTTCCGAACAGTCTGTGTGAAAGTAAATAGTTCTGCTTCAAGTTGATCAAGGCTGTTGTCTTTTTCAGCAGCAGCTGCATCAGCTTCAATACCAAGTCGTTCAAGCGCAACGACTAAGTCGGATGGTGATGACCAACGAAGTGCGATGAGTTCATGAACGAAGGAAAGAGTTGCTTCGTTGATACTTTTCGCAAATACCCGGTTAATCAGTTCGGTTTTATCGGCCACAGAACGTGAGCGATCGGTGAGCGCTCGACTAAGAGCGCTATTGGAATCGAAGACAACAACCATGGCAAGTAGTTCACGCGACAGAACGGTCGCTGAATCAACGCTCGTTAATTTCTTTTCGAGCGCACCACGAGCGACGGCAAGTGATTGCCGACTCGTTGCTTTCATGGCTAATGTCATCAATTACCTTATTTCTTTCCAGCTTCTAAATCAGCGAGAAATCTTTCAACAACACGGGATTGGCGCGCTTGATCATCAAGTGCTTCGCCAACAATCTTGGAAGCCAAGTTTGTTGCGATTGTTCCAACCTCTTGTGTCAATGAATTGAGAGCCTGTTGACGTTCTGCCTCAATCGCTGCGCGAGCAGAAGCGGTAATACGTTGTGCTTCTTCTTGCGCTGTATTTCGCATCTGTTCAATGATTGCTGCACCTTCTGAGCGAGCTTCGTCACGAAGTTTTTGTGCTTCACCTCGAGCTTCTGCAAGTTGCGCTTTGTAACTTGCCAGCGCTGCCTCTGCTTCGCGCTGTGCTTTCTCAGCTTTTTCCATTCCGCCCTGAATCGCTTCAGTGCGCGCCTGGTATGCCGCTTCAAATTTCGGCACCGCAAATTTGCGGAGCAAAACAAACAAAATACTAAATGCGATGAGACCCACAACAATTTCCGCAGTTTGCGGAATGACTGGGCTATGCCCCTCTGCCGCGAGAACTACATATCGTGAATTCATGGCTAAGACTCGTGGTTAGAGTACGAATGCGAGAACGAGGCCGAAGAGTGCGAGCGCTTCCGCAAGTGCGAATCCAAGAAACGCAATTGGCTGGAGAACTGAACGCGCCTCGGGCTGACGAGCTACGCCATTGATGTAGGCAGCGAAGATCAAACCGGTCGCAAGACCTGGTCCGATTGTCGAAAGGCCGAAGCCCACGATTGCGAGTGAACCTGTCATTTCTTTTCCTTCTCTTTCTTCTCTTTCACACATTGACCAAACGGGCGTCTGGCCAAACCTAGGGGTAGTTCCGTTCTCTAGTGCTCGTCAGCGACCGCCCCAGCGATATATAACGAGGTTAATAGGGTAAAGATGTAAGCCTGAAGCGCTTGCACACCGAACTCAAAAAATGAAAGCACGATGGACATTGCAAAAGAACCCACACCAAAAACTTTGAGTAACGCGCCACTCATAATGAGATGTTCCCCGCCGAGTATGAAAACAAGTAACAAAAGATGGCCGGCAAACATATTGGCAAAAAGACGCATGGTGAGCGTCAAAGGTCGGACTATGAAATAGGTAGCAAATTCAATCGGCGTCAGAATCACATAGACCGGTTTAGGAACTCCTGGCATAAAGAGAACGTGTTTCATGTACGGAACAAATCCTTGGTGTTTGACCGCTGTGTAGTGGTACACCAAGTAGGTAAATATGGTGATTGATAATGGAAAGCCAATATGCGACATAGTGGGAAATTGAAGAAATGGAATAAAGCCAAACCAGTTATTGGTCAGAATAAAAGTAAAAACAGTGAAGAGAAATGGCATGAATCGTTGAAATTCATGGCCGATAACTTCTTCACCAAGTGACTTTCGAACAAAACCGTAAATACCTTCACCGACAAATTGAAGTCGCGATGGAACGATGGCGGCTTTTCGCGCAGAAATAATAAAAAATGTTGCAACGATGACAACGGAGAGTCCGACCATAAGTACTGGCTTTGTTGCGAGAATGGAATTTCCCCAAATGGGTGCAAATTCAAAGTCTTTCGCGCTGGGAGGCGTGAACCCGCCTTCACTACCCTCGAGCAAAATCACCAGTAAGACTCCATTGAGTGGACGTGGGAAGCCTGAATTACGCGCCCAAACCTAGTCAAAAAGGCCTGACCAGCCAAACTCGAAAATCCGTGAGGAGTATTACTCCTTGATGAAGCGGAGCCAGACGAGATAGAGGGCTGCACTCATTCCAATCAGGAGCCCGACTGGCAGGAGAACCGTCGTTTTAAAGAATCGATCAGCAAAGTAGCCGATTCCACCCCAAATTAAGAAGCCCGAGATGAGGTAACCCACAATGGACCAGAAGACCCCATCATCATTGACGGGTCTTTTCTTGCCGGATGAGTTACTGCCGGAAGAATTTCCGTCTGAAGAATTTTTAGCTTGGCTCATCATATTCGTTAACTTAATCTTTCTTTGTCTGGAGTACAAGTTTAAGCGCAAGAAATGCTCGAATCTCTCCCGCAAGCCACGCTGAGGTAATTGCAATAGCCATGACAGCAAACGTTGGGCGATCCAGAAATGTTGGATTGGTTAATTTCATCATAATAATGAGAAATGTTCCCATCACAGTTACCTTAATCAAATATGACGCCATTGCTAACACCATCACCATCATCGGTTCAAGATTTTTTGAGATCGTGGCGATAGCGAGATGAACGGCAAAAAACAAAATAACAATGATGAGTGAGAATAATCCAGCTGTTAAACCCGCCGATCCGCGGAGGACATAAGCAACGATATTTCCTATCACGCCGACAACGAGCGTGGGGAATATTCCCCCTTTCCACAATTGAAGTTCTACTGAAGTGTCATCGTTCATGGTGAGTAAATTCCTTTGTTAGGTTTTCCGCCCGATGACGAGAAAAATACGAAAGCGCCAACAACACCCCACCGACGCTTAACGCAATCCAGAGCGGTGCAAATGCAGCAATGGTCACAGGGACTGCAAAAGTTGCGGTCCATAAATATAAAACAACTGCAGTGCGTGTTTGAGAATTTCCCGTATCTAATAATCGATGGTGGAGATGTAATTTATCTGGCGCAAACGGTGATTTACCTGAGCGGAAACGGCGAATTACTGCCCAGAGGAGATCTAATAAAGGGATCGCAAGTACGGCAAACGGAAGCAATAATGGGATTAACCGCGAACCAGAACTCTCTTCCGACAACGCGTTGGCATCTATCTGACCGGTTAATGTGATTGCAGAGGCTGCCAAAACTAATCCCAACAACATCGAACCAGAATCCCCCATAAACATCCGTGCGGGATAGGCGTTATGAGCAAAAAACCCTACACACATACCCACCAAGATAATGGTCATCAGCGATGGTGCACCTGCGCGAGTAAATCCATTGAGGACTGCCAATAAATACGAGAATGCAAAAAAACAACTTGCCGAAATTGCAACGACACCAACGGCAAGTCCATCAAGACCGTCAATGAAATTCACTGCATTAATAATGACGACAACGATGACCACGGTGAGCAATTGCCCAATATTTGCCGGTAAAATTAAAACGCCATTGATCGGCAGCCATAAAACTTGTACACCATTAATTAAAAGAATTCCCGCAGCGAGCGCTTGCCCTGCCAATTTAGTTACTGCATCTAATTCATATTTATCGTCGAGTGCACCGAGAATCAAAACAAATGTTCCTGCGAGAAAAATTCCAAACAACTCTCGTGAATACGCACGGCCTACCAATCGCAAATTGTGTGCAAAGAGCAAGGTCAGTCCCATTGCCAGCCACATGGAGACACCACCCCAACGCGGCGTACTCACGCTATGAATATCGCGTTCGCGAACATCTGCAATAGCGTTAAAGCGAATTGCCATATTGCGAATGAATGGGGTTATGACGTAACACAAGCCAGCTGCGATGAGGCCGGTTAAGAGATATTCGCGCACGTTAACTGCACCTTCGGATGTGAATTACATTCACCACGATAGAAATCTTTATCGTTTATACACTGGAAACTTCGCAGTGAAATCGTGGACTTCACGTTGAATCGCAGATGCGGCAGCAGGATCGCCACCATCACGTATAGCGCGGGCAATAAATGAGGCGATCTGAGGCATTTCGGATTCACCCATCCCTTGGGTAGTAATCGCTGCAGTACCTACGCGAATACCACTGGTCACTGCAGGCGTTTCTGGATCGTAAGGAATCGAATTCTTATTTAATGTAATACCTGACGCACCGCATCGTTCATCAGCTACTTTGCCTGTCACGCCAGTTTTACGGATATCAATCAACGCTAAATGAGTTTGTGTTCCACCTGATACTGCGCGCATCCCCTCTTTTTCTAGCGAAGAGGCAAGTACTTGGCAGTTGCTAATTACTTTCTTTGCATACGCTTGATATTCCGGGGTGGCGCACTCTTTCAACGCAATAGCTTTTCCAGCAACTGCGCTCATGATGGGGCCGCCTTGCATACCAGGGAACACCGCTTTATCAATCGCTGCTGCATGTTCTGCTTTACTTAAAATCATTCCGCCACGTGGGCCACGAAGCACTTTGTGAGTAGTAAAAGAAACCACGTCAGCATAAGGAACTGGTGAAGGAATTGCCTTACCAGCAACAAGTCCAATGAAGTGCGCAGCATCAACCCACATAATTGCGCCAACTTCATCGCAAATATCACGGACCGTTTTGAAATCAATGAGGGATGGATAGGCGGTAGCGCCAGTACAAATCATCTTTGGCTTATGTTGATGCGCAAGTGATCGCAACTCATCGTAATCAATAAGTTCGTTATCTTGGCGAACCCCATATGAAGCAATCGTGAACCACTTGCCAGAGAAATTAACTTTTGAACCGTGTGTGAGATGTCCGCCATGTGGAAGTGACATCGCCAACACCGTGTCACCTGGTTTAGTAAAAGCTTGATACACCGCAACATTTGCACTCGCGCCAGAGTGTGGTTGTAAATTTGCATGTTCTGCGCCAAAGAGCGCCTTAGCGCGTTCAATACCAATAATTTCTACCTTATCGACCTCTTCACAACCACCGTAATAGCGCTTGCCCGGATAACCCTCCGCATATTTATTCGATAGCGTTGAACCTAGCGCTGCAAGAACTGCTGGTGAAGTGAAATTTTCACTAGCGATAAGTTGTAGATTTTTCCGTTGTCGCGCTAATTCGGAGAGTAATACCGCTGCAATATCTGGGTCTTGTTTTTGAAGTTGTTCAAAATCTGGTCCGAAGAAAGTCATGCCGTAAGCCTACGACGCGGGCTCATTATTTTCAGCAGCTCGAACCGATGGATTCACGCGCTGTAACTCAGTAAGTGAGATAGCGCCTTCGCGAACCATCACTACCTCGCCGTTCTTGATTGAAATCACGGTTGACACCTCGCCACGCGGGAGCGTTCCCGCGGAAAACTTCGCAGCAATCTGTGAATCCGAGAGTGACAATGTGCGCAGAGATCGACGTAGCTCCCCGCCAGCGCTATTGGCGCTCGCAACTGCGAGTGGTCCGCACTGATCAGCTAATTCACGAAGAAATCTACTGTGAGGAACTCGAAGTGAAACAATTCCGAGTGACCGTGCATCTCCTAAATCCCACGTCAAACCTTTTTGCACTGCAATGTTTATTGTTAAAAGTCCTGGCCAAAATTCCTCTGCAAAAGGCGCTGCATAGCGAGTGAAATCGATAGAGACTCCGGCAGCCGTTGAGGCCGTACCCACCATCACCTGACACGCAGTTCCTGGTGCATCCGCTCGCATTTCATGTATCTGTCGGATCGCTTCATGGTGAAATGCATCAGCGACTAACACATAAGCACTTTCCGCGGGAGCAATAATTATTTTTCCGTCGCGTAGTAATGAGAGCGCTTTTTTTAATGGGCTCTCCAATCGCGCACGCGGACCTTGCTTAATGTCAATGGTGCGCGCCATGGCGATCTTCCTCGCTACGACGAGCGCTTGTCCAGCGCGGTCGGTTAGCTAAATCATGATGAAGAACAATGTCAGTAAAAGATTTTTTCATGAAACGAGCGAGGATTGTATGGTGAGTTTCAAAATGTTCAATAAGAAGTAATCCGCCAGGTTTAAGAAGTCGAGCTGCCGCCTCTACAAAATACTGTGGTACTTGACTTCCATCCTTGCCACCAAAGAGCGCATATGCTGGTTCGCGACGAACATCACTCGGTAAATCGGCAGTATCGGGAATATACGGTGGATTTGTAATAACAATGTCGCATGAGACATCTGCTAAAGCTGCCCCAACATCAGCCTGAACAACTCGAATCTCAACATCATATTTTTGAATGTTGCGCTGAAGCCACGATAGTGCCTCCGATGAATTTTCTACAGCGACGACCGTAACTGGCAATCCATGCTGTTGCGCCTCCCACGCAATGGAAATTGCTATGGCACCACTACCAGCGCCTAAATCCACCACGCTCACTCTTCGCTGATTTTCTCCGTGAATTCGTTTTACTTCGCGGAGCGCAGCATCAACGAGTAATTCTGTTTCCGGACGCGGTATGAGAACTCCTGGGCCGACATCGAGAACAAGGTATCGAAATGGTGCTTCACCCACGAGGTAATACGTCGGCACACCATTAATTCTTTGCGTGATCAGGGATTGAAAATCTCGTTTTACATCAAGAAAATCTTCTTCGGGTAAATCGCTAGGAAATGAATGGAGTTCTTTACGACTGACACCAAGTACATGGGCAATAAAAATTTCAGCATCAATATCGGAAATAGCGTTTGCTTGTAATTGCGCTTTGCCAGCCAAAACTATCTCTCGAACGTTTGCCACTTAAGCCTCTGCTGCAGCGAGTTTCTCAGCTTTATCTGCCTCAAGCAACGCTTGGATGACAGGCTCTAATTCGCCATTGAGTACTGCATCAAGATTATTTGCCTTGTAATTTACTCGGTGATCGCTTAATCGATTTTCTGGAAAGTTATAAGTACGAATTCGCTCACTCCGGTCCACGGTGCGAACTTGGCTTTTTCGAGTTGCCGCTGCTTCAGCATCTGCTGCTTCTTGCGCTGCTGCGAGCATTCGTGCGCGCAAAATGCGCAGCGCCGATTCTTTATTTTGCAATTGGCTCTTCTCGTTCTGGCACGAGACAACGATTCCTGTTGGCACGTGGGTAATACGAACCGCAGAATCAGTTGTATTCACGCTCTGGCCACCTGGCCCGGAAGATCGATACACGTCAATCCGTAAATCGTTCATATTGATTTCGACATCAATTTCCTCAGCTTCGGGGAGCACGAGGACTCCGGCAGCCGACGTATGAATTCGGCCTTGTGATTCTGTTTCCGGAACGCGTTGCACGCGATGTACTCCGCCTTCAAATTTGAGTTTTGCAAACGGTGCTCGTCCCGGTTGTGGAGCGCCACGTGATTTCACCGCAACTGAAATGTCTTTGTATCCACCAAGATCACTTTCGGTTGCATCGATAACTTCGGTTTTCCATCCTTGTTTTTCAGCGTAGCGCAAATACATTCGTAACAAATCACCAGCAAAGAGGGCTGATTCATCGCCACCGGCACCCGCTTTAATTTCTAAAATAACGTCACGGTCATCGTTGGGATCACGTGGAAGTAATAGGTCTTCCAGGACTAGTGATGTTTCATCAACGATTTTCTGAAGTTCTGGTAATTCACGTGCAAACTCTGGATCTGATTCGGCAAATTCTTGGGCAGCAGTAAGGTCATCGCTCGCCGATTTCCATGCGCGATAGCCGGCGATAACCGGACCAAGTTGAGCGTAACGCTTTCCTAATTGGCGCGCTTTACCCTGATCGGCGTGAATCGAAGGGTCAGCCATCTGAGCTTCTAAATCTTCATACTCTTTGAGAATCTCTGGCATTTTTGCAAACCGCTTATCCTCGCTCATGCCATCTCCTCTCTTAACGTAATACTTTTAACGTAATTCTCTGGAATTTTGCTCATCTCCATTGACAACAGGTACAAATAAAAAAGACCGCGCCACCGTGAGTGTGGTGGCAACGGTCTTTTTCTGAAAGCTACTTACCGGTCTTCTTCTTAAATCTCTCTTCAAACTTCGCGACGCGACCGCCAGTATCAAGGATGCGTTGCTTGCCGGTGTAAAACGGGTGACAGACAGAGCAGACTTCAACGAAGAGTGAGCCGCTTGCAACGGTGCTCTTGGTGGTAAATGTTTCACCGCAACCACACGTCACCTTAGTCTCCGAATAGTGCGGATGAATTTCAGGTTTCATTTTTTCTCCTTGATATCGACTGCTGGGTCCTTTCGGTGAACCAGCAAGGGGGTAAGGCTAACGCGAGCGCCTCGTAATTGTAAAAATCACGAATACGCGCACGAAAATTTCCGTTTATTTACCGTTCTCTTGATCAGGTCCAACAGTAGTTTTTTGGACTTGCATCAAAAATTCTACGTTGGATTTGGTGCCCTTCATCTTTTCTAAGAGCAATTCCAACGCCTGCTGGGAGTCAAGCGCATGGAGCACTCGGCGCAGTTTCCAGACAATATTGAGTTCCTCGGTCGCCATAAGAATTTCTTCTTTACGCGTACCAGAAGCATCAATATCAACAGCGGGGAAAATTCGCTTATCAGCAAATTTACGATCGAGTTTGAGTTCCATATTTCCGGTGCCTTTGAACTCTTCGAAAATAACTTCATCCATCTTCGAACCTGTTTCAACAAGCGCCGTTGCAAGAATGGTGAGTGAACCGCCATCTTCAATATTTCGCGCAGCGCCGAAGAATTTCTTTGGCGGATAGAGAGCAGCAGAGTCAACACCACCGGAGAGAATTCGACCTGACGCAGGTGCTGCAATGTTATAGGCGCGACCTAATCGAGTGATGGAGTCGAGAAGCACGACCACATCGTGGCCGAGTTCAACCAATCGCTTTGCGCGTTCAATCGCTAACTCTGCAACTGAGGTGTGGTCATCGGCTGGTCGATCGAATGTTGATGCAATAACTTCACCTTTAACAGAACGTTGCATATCAGTAACTTCTTCTGGACGTTCATCAACAAGTACCACCATCAAATGGCATTCTGGATTGTTTGTCGTGATGGCATTTGCAATCGATTGTAAAACCATAGTCTTTCCTGCTTTAGGCGGCGAAACTATGAGTCCGCGTTGACCTTTACCAATCGGTGAGATCAAATCAATGACACGAGTTGTCAAAATATTCGGTTGGGTTTCTAGTCGAAGACGCTCTTGTGGATAGAGCGGAACCAATTTAGAAAATTCAACGCGATCTTTCGCTGATTCTGGATCTACCCCATTGACAGTATCAAGACGCACGAGCGCATTAAATTTTTCGCGGCGTTCGCCTTCGCGTGGTTGGCGCACTTGTCCGGTGATGACATCGCCTTTGCGAAGACCATATCGACGAACTTGTTGAAGCCCTACATAGACATCGTTAGGTCCTGGTAGGTATCCGCCAGTACGAATAAATGCATAATTTTCGAGAATATCGAGTAATCCACCGACGGGAAGTAAAACATCATCTTCTGAAATAGTGATCTCTCGATCGCGTCGGTTTCCACGATCAAATCGGTCATTGCGATCACGTCGGTTACCTCGGTCGCGGCGATTCCATCGATCGCCTCGGTCATAACCTTGGTCACGATCGCCTCGGTCTTGTCGATTGTTCTGTTCGTTCGTCGTGTCATCGTTCACAGAAGCTCGTCTCCCACTGGAATTAGTTTCATTATCGGAATCTCGATCATCGTCGCTATTGTCATCATCGGAGTCATTACCGTCTTCGTCGCTCGCTTCATACGAGCTATCGTCTTGATCTGAATTGTTTTGGGAATTTCGATTATTTCGCCGATCGCGCTTTGCTTGACGTTCTGCGCGTCGGGCTTCTCGTTCGGCTTTAGCGGCTTCACGATTTGCTGCTTGAAGATTTGCAATCGCTTCCACGAGTTCGGGCTTCTTCATACCTTCGTAACCATCTATTCCTAGGTTACTTGCGACTTTGCGAAGGTCAGAGATGAGAAGTGCGGAAAGTTCGCCAGAGTCACGGCGGGCTTTAGTTGTTTCTGCCATTATGTATGTGTTTTCTTTCTGTGTTATCTCGACTTCAATCAGTGGGTAAAAATATTTAGAGATTTATGTGGGACTTACCTGATTGCGTCTGACCTTGTTTCGGTCGATGGCCAAACCCTAGCACATGGATTCGGCTGGTATTTACGTAGCGCAATCTCGCTCAATAGTCCTTATTTCATTCGATAAAACAAGGAGATAACTGGCGATAAACGGCGATAAACGGCTATGCGCTCGCTACCTCAACCCCTGCGGTAGAGATAGCAAGATCATGGGGTGAATAGCTCTCACCAGCAGATTTCACTATTTCATCGCGCTCCTGTTGATTTCCAGTGTGCAGAATTAATAGCGATGGACCAGCGCCAGAGATTGTTGCGGCTACGCCGGCTGCTCGTAATTTATTCATTAAATCTAGTGATCGCGCCATTCCTTCCCGGCGGAATTCCTGATGAAGATGATCTTCAGTTGCTGGGAAAAGTAAGCCAGGTTGAGCGGTGAGCGCGTGGACAAGGAGCGCGCTTCGTCCCACGTTAATCGTCGCAGCAGTATGAGAGATTGTCTCGGGTAAGAGTCGTCGCGCTTTCGCAGTGGATAGATGGTGATTCGGAACTAATACAAGGGCACGTATGTCAGGGTGCACAGGAATTTTCACCGCGCACCCGGTCGGTACGCCCATGCGATTTTCCATCCATGCAATTGTTGCTCCTCCTAGTAACGCTGCGGAGACATTGTCAGGGTGTCCTTCAAGATCAGTTGCAAGTGCGATGAGGTCATCATCATTCATTAATTGCTGGCCATTGAGAACTAAACCGCGTGCCAACGCTAATCCGCCAACAATTGCACCTGCCGATGAACCAAGACCTCTGCCATGAGGAATGACATTAAGCGCGCGCAACGCAATACCGCGCGGTTTGCCACCCATAAATTCAAATCCACGGAGCATTGATTTAATGACGAGATTTTTTCCATCACGTGGAATGTCATCTGCACCTTCGCCAGTTACATCGATATCAAATCCTTCATCATCAAGTATTTGCGCAACATAAATATCGCGAAGTTCGAGCGCAATTCCTAGCGCATCAAATCCTGGACCGATGTTCGCTGCCGATGCAGGAACAGTTACTTGTACCGGCGTTGCCTTGTACGTTAATCGGTCTTTAAATCCGCGTCGTGACATCAGGCTAAGCCAATCACTTCTGCAGCTTTATTGACATCTACGGGAATAACAATTGGCGCGCCGTGTCCTTCAGATACACCGTCGAGGATCCATTGAACATCTTTGAGGCCATTACCAGTTACGGTAATCACGATTTTCTTTCCGGTCGGAAGTTTTCCCTCAGATTTCTTTTTGACTAATCCGGCAATTCCCGCTGCCGATGACGGCTCCACGAAGATTCCTTCCTTCGCTGCAACTAATCGATAGGCGCTCAGAATCTCGTCATCAGTCACCGAATCAATTACGCCGCCGGATTCATCTCGTGCCGCAACTGCTTGATCCCACGATGCTGGATTACCAATGCGAATTGCCGTTGCAATAGTTTCGGGATTTTCCACTTTCTTCCCCAGAACAATTGGTGCAGCGCCAGCTGCTTGAAATCCCCACATCTGAGGAAGTGATTGAGAAAGACCGTCGCGAAAATACTCTTGATACCCTTTCCAATATGCCGTGATATTTCCAGCATTACCTACTGGCAATACATGCATATCGGGAGCAAAACCCAACGCATCAACTACTTCAAAGCTGGCCGTTTTTTGACCTTCGATTCGAAATGGATTTACTGAATTCACTAACGACACTGGATACTTTTCCGACAATTCACGGGCAAGCATTAAGCAGTCATCAAAATTTCCTTCAACCTGAAGGAGCAGAGATCCATGTGCGATCGCTTGAGCTAGTTTTCCCATAGCAATTTTTCCTTGTGGCACAAGAACTACCGGACGCATTCCAGCTTTTGTTGCATACGCTGCCGCACTCGCTGATGTATTTCCGGTCGAGGCACAAATGACTGCACGTGCGCCAGCCTCTGCCGCTTTTGAAATCGCCATCGTCATGCCACGATCTTTAAATGAACCCGTGGGATTAGCGCCTTCATACTTCAACCACACTTGATTATTGAGTAACTCCGACAACGTGCAGGCATAGACAAGAGGAGTGCCGCCCTCGCACAGTGAAACAATCGGGGTTTTATCAGAGACCGGTAATCGATCTCGATATTCTTCGATCACGCCTCGCCATTGATGTGCCACTAGTGGTGTGCGCCTTCTATACGAAGAACACTTTCGACGCTCTTCACGGAATTATTATGGGAAAGATCTTTTACCGTTGCATGAAGAGCAGCATCAGTTGCGGAATGGGTGGCGACAATGAGCTCTGCATCATTATCGCGTCCTGATTGACGAACGGTTTGAATGGAAACGTGATGGGTCGCAAAAATTTGAGCAATCGCAGCGAGAACACCTGGCTTATCTGACACATTTAAGCGAATCAAATATCGAGTTTTTACATCGCCAATTGGTGCAATCGCTCGCTCGGCGTATCCGCTTTCGCGTGGACCGGTGCTTCCCATGGTGAGATGGCGCGCAACTGCGATGACATCGCCCAAAATCGCTGATGCAGTTGGTTCGCCCCCTGCGCCTCGGCCATAAAACATTAATTCGCCAGCTGATTGTGCTTCGACGAAGACTGCATTGAAAGCGTTTCGTACTGCTGCCAACGGATGGTTACGAGGAATTAACGTTGGATGAACACGAACAGATATCTTGTCATCGCTGGTTAATTCTGCAATTGCTAATAATTTAATGACGTGATCGATAGCTTTAGCTACCGCAACATCTGTTGCCGAAATTTTCGTAATTCCTTCAGTAAAAACATCGCGATCGCTCACGCGCGAGTGAAAAGCAAGGCTGGCAAGAATCGCAGCCTTCGCTGCTGCATCATGCCCTTCTACATCAGCGGTGGGATCAGCTTCGGCATAACCAAATGATTGCGCCTCTTTCAATACAGCATCAAAGGGCAATCCTTCTTCGTCCATCTTGGTGAGAATGTAATTTGTCGTTCCATTCACAATTCCCATAATGCGAGTGACATGATCGCCCACAATTGATTCTCGTAAGGGACGCAAAATTGGTATCGCTCCCCCGACAGAAGCTTCGTAATACAAATCAACGCCATTCTCAGCTGCAACATTAAAAAGTTCTGCACCGTGTTGTGCAAGCAGCGCCTTATTTGCTGTGATAACTGATTTACCATTTTTCATTGCTGTGGTGAGTAATTCGCGCGCAGGTGAAATTCCCCCTATCACTTCAATGATGATAGAAATATCTGGGTCGCTAACAACAGAGTGAGCATCTGTGGTGATCAGTCGTGAATCTAAATGAGCACGCTTTTTTGCAGCATCTTTTACGGCAATTTTTGTGAGAGTTAATTGTGCGCCTGCGCGGGCGGCAAAATCACCGCTATCAGCCGATAAAAGTCGCGCTACTTCCATACCGACATGTCCGCAACCCAGCATGCCGAGTTTTAATGTTGGCATTACTGACCTCGTTTCATCGATCGCGGTGGTTCTACAACATCAAGTGCAAGTAAATCTGCTGTGCTTTCACGTCGAAGAATAACGCGTGCGCTTCCTGCCGTGACGGAAACAACGGCTGGACGAGGAAGATGGTTGTAATTACTCGCCATGGAGCGACCATAGGCTCCAGTCGCTGGAATCGCGAGCAGATCTCCGGGTTGAACATCGTCTGCCAACGCAACATCATGAATCACAATGTCACCAGTTTCGCAATGTTTTCCGACGATTCGAGACGAACGAGTACGAGACGAAGGCGAGCGATTTGCAATAGCCACGCTATACACCGCGCCATATAACGCGGGGCGAATATTGTCACTCATGCCACCATCGATAGAGACATAATGTCGTGTTGCGCCATGGTCGAGTCGAACTTCTTTCGTTGTTCCCACTTCATACAACGTGCACGTTGTTGGTCCAACAATCGCCCGGCCAGGCTCTATGGAGATACTCGGAATTTTTAATCCACTGTTATGACATTCGTTGCGAATAATCGTTGCCAAATGAGACATAGCGTTATCAGGATCAAAAGTTTTTTCTGATTCGGTATAGGCAATTCCATACCCACCACCCATATCAAGTTCTGGTAATTCACTACCAAATTCATTTTTGTATCGAGCTAGCAGTTCTACTAATTTCTTGCCAGCAAGTTCAAAGCCCTCTGAATTAAAAATTTGTGAACCGATGTGGCAATGCAAGCCAGCAAAATGAATATTCGGTGCAGCCTGAGCTTTAACGATTGCGTTCCAGGCAGCGCCACTTGCAATTGAAAATCCAAATTTCACATCTTCATGTGCGGTTGCGATTGCCTCATGGGTATGTGCCTCAACCCCTGGAGTAATTCGCAACAAAATTTTCTGTGATTTTTTAGCAGCTCCTGCAATGTGCGAAATCCGGTCAATCTCTATGAGGGAATCCACCACAATGGTGCCTACTCCAGCAGATATCGCCTGGTGCAATTCTTCTTCGGATTTGTTATTCCCGTGGAGTTCTATCTTCGAGGCGGGAAAATTCGCCGCCAATGCAACGGCGAGCTCGCCACCGCTACACACATCAAGACCAAGACCTTCTTGATTCACCCACCGTGCAACTTCGACACAGAGAAAAGCTTTTGCCGCGTAGTAGACCGTTCCGGCATGTTCTGCGAAATTACTTTCCAGTGCTTTTTTCCAGCGTTGTGCTCGATGGCGAAAATCATTTTCATCCATCACAAAAAGTGGTGTGCCAAATTCTTGCGCGAGGCGTGTCGCAGGACAGCCTGCAATTTCTAATTCACCATCAACGAAATGTGCGTTCTCAGACCACATCGCTACATCCGATCCGGTGCATGAACACCCAATAAATGTAACCCGTTGTAAATAACTTGTCGGGTTGCTTCGGCAAGAGTTGCACGCGAAGCATGAAGAGCAGATGGTTTTTCCTCGCCCATGGGTAACACGCGACAGTCAGAATAAAAACCGTGAAAAAGGCCAGCGAGTTCTTCTATATACCGGGCAATCCGATGAGGTTCGCGCATGGTCGCAGCGCTGTCAACGATCATGGGGAATTCAGCGAGCGCCCCCATTAATTCCCGCTCACGATCATGGGTTAATAGTTCCGGCGTAAAGTGCTCCGCGCCGTACGAAATTCCATATTCACCAACATTGCGAAGTACGGCGGCGATCCGTGCATGTGCGTACTGAACGTAATACACCGGATTGTCATTTGTACGTTTTTTCAAAAGATCAATATCCATCACCATCGGTGTATTCACTGGGTAGCGAATTAACGTATACCGTGCAGCATCAACGCCGACTTTGTCGATGAGATCTTCTAACGTGACAATGGTGCCGGCTCGTTTTGAGAGTTTTACCTCTTCGCCAGCCTCCATTATTTTGACGAGTTGTCCAACCAAAATTTCAATGTTGTACTCAGGATTATCGCCAGCGCATGCGGCGAGCGCTTTAAGGCGACCAATATATCCATGGTGATCAGCGCCTAACATATAGATGCAGATATCAAACCCGCGATCTCGTTTGCTGACGTAATACGCCGTATCTGACGCAAAGTAGGTTAATTCACCATCGGATTTAATGAGAACGCGATCCTTATCATCGCCAAAATCAGTTGTGCGCAACCACGTTGCGCCTTCACTCTCAAAAACGTGCCCTTGTGATCTCAATTGATTGAGTGCATGGGTAATTGCATCTGATTGACCGTTGTCTCTCTTGTCCTTCGTATTTTTCGGGTCAATTCCATGGAGTGAGCGTTCGGAGAACCAGACATCAAAGTGAGTTCCAAATTTCGATAACACGTCTTGTTGTTGGCGGAGTTGAAGTGCGTAACCAGCTTCTCGAAATGCCGCAATCGATTCTTCGGTATCGAGCGTGAGATATTCAGGATGTGCGCGTTGAATCTCATCTGCTAATTCATCAATATATCCACCTTGATACCCTTCCTCGGGACGCGCGATTCCCAGCGCAGCAGCGCGAATGGATTCACCAAATAAATCCATTTGAACGCCGCGATCATTAATATAAAACTCGCGAGTGACGTGAGCACCTGCCGCACTCAAAACTCGGCCAAGCGCGTCGCCCACTGCTGCCCATCGAGTATGGCCAAGATGTAACGGGCCGGTCGGATTTGCGCTAATAAATTCTAAATTAATGCGAACACCATCAAGTGATGTGCTTAATCCGTAATTCATAGCGTGCTTCAAAATGGCGTGAACTACGGCGCCTTGCGAAGCACGCGCTAACGTAATATTGATAAAGCCAGGGCCGGCAATTTCTAATTTTTCTATTGCACTATCGCCTCGTAATTTCTCTACGATCAGTTGAGCAATTTCCCGAGGAGGTTTTCCGGCAGATTTTGCAAGTACCAGCGCAATCGAGGTCGCATAATCACCATGCTCACGATTTTTCGGGCGCTCAAGCGAAATGGTCTCCGGAGCTGACACCGACAATTCACCAGCGCTCCGCGCAGCATTCACCGCCGCTTTAATTAACTCTGAAAGTTGGTGATGTGCTGACACCTAGAGAAGGCTACCGTTTCACGCTCTTTGCTCGTGAATATTTACTCGTGGTATTGAGCCAAACCTTCTCCTGTAATCTTTGCTCTCTTGCGGGAGTGGTGAAATGGCAGACACGCAGGTCTTAGGAACCTGTGACTTCGGTC
>CAZQWU010000018.1:5957-21736 GCA_964597305.1 uncultured Bifidobacterium sp. | reverse complement strand
TTGGTTTGCGACTAAATACTGGCAAAATTTCCGAAGCGATACCAAAGAACGGCAAAGCAAGGATATATACCTCAGGGTGGCCAAAGAACCAGAAGAGATGTTGCCATAATACGGCGCCACCATTTGCCGGATCAAAAATATGTGAACCGAAAAGTCGATCGGCTTCTAAACCCAGAAATGCTGCTGCAAGTGGTGGAAATGCAATCAAAACAAGAATCGAAGTCAGCAGCACGTTCCAAGTAAAAATCGACATGCGAAACATTGTCATTCCTGGCGCGCGCATAGTGATGATGGTTGTTATGAAATTAACGCCACCAAGAATTGTTCCTAAACCGCCAAGGGCAAGTCCAACAATCCAGAGATCAGCGCCAACACCTGGTGAGTATTGGGTACTTGAAAGCGGTGCATACGCAGTCCAGCCAAATGATGCTGCTCCCCCAGGAGTAATAAATCCTGCAAAGGCCATGATGCCACCAAAAAGATAAAGCCAGTACGACAACATATTCATTCGAGGGAATGCGACATCTGCTGCGCCAATTTGTAGCGGCATTAACGCGTTAGCAAATCCGGCAAAGAGCGGTGTTGCAAACATCAGCAACATAATCGTTCCGTGCATCGTGAAAATTTGGTTGTACTGCTCATTACTTAAAAATTGAAGACCGGGCTTGAATAACTCTGCGCGGAGGAAGAGAGCCAATAAACCACCGATGAGGAACCAGATAAACGTTGTAACAAAGTAAAGATTGCCAATCTTCTTATGATCGGTCGTAGTCACCCACGAGACGAACGCCTTGCCTTTCGAAGTAGGTTGAAGTCTCTCTTGTCGGGGCAAAGTTGTAGGGCGCGTTGCATACGTTGTCATGACTGAGCCGCCTTTAATGTCGAGATGTAGTTTTGATATTCCGCTGCGGGAACTACTTTGACAGTGAAGAG
Organism: uncultured Bifidobacterium sp.; assembly: GCA_964597305.1. GTDB lineage: Bacteria > Actinomycetota > Actinomycetes > Nanopelagicales > Nanopelagicaceae > UBA7398. The sequence continues at coordinate 20,803 of CAZQWU010000018.1, read as the reverse complement.
CATCTGGGCATGATTGCGACCGCATAACATGTTGCATCGACCAGGGAATTCACCCAATTTTTTCGCCGTGAACTCTAATTGGCTCGTAGCACCTGGAATATTCATCCGTTGGATCATAAATGCCGGAATCCAAAAACCGTGATCCACATCGGAAGCGGTAATTGTAAATCTCACCGGTTCATTAAGTGGCAGATAAAGAATCGGTGGTTGTTCTGGCGTTCCCGTAACTGTTGCACGTGGACCTGCATCTTTATAGGTGAACTGCCATGACCATTGAATTCCGTTCACTGTTATGTCGTGAACGGTTGCTGAAGCTGGTGATACTTTGACAATTTTTGTCTCCGCACGCGCTGAAAATGCAAAAAGAACGGCTACGAGAATGACGGGAATGATGGTGTAGGCAACTTCAGTAGGAATGTTGTATTGCGTTTGTTTTGGCATTTCATTGCCTTTACGGCGGTGAAAAATTACCGACCAGAAAATCAAACCTGCAGTCAATGCGCCAACGACGATCGCTAACACCCAAAACAATTGCCAGAGTGGTAGTGCGTGATCATTGACGCTGGTGATGCCGCGATCAAAACCAAATGTTGCAACATTTTCGCTTGAGCAACCTGTGAGGACGAGAGCGAGAATTGCTCCGCCACTTCCTGCGCCAAAGGTGGCGATTCTTCGTCGACTCAACATTGGCCAAGGATAACTGGCTATCTCGCACCTTCCCCGATGAGCGCGTATCGTTACGAGGGTGGGGCTCATCACAAGAGATTTTCAGAGTGATAACCCTTTGACCCCGCAAACGCAAAGCGCCATTGCCGAACTCTTTTTGCGGGATTGGCCAAGTCCCGAGAAGCTGCACCATCAATCCCGACAGAGCGCGATCCGATTGGCACAGGCTCGTGAGTCGCTCGCATCACATTTACACGTAGAACCTGACCAATTGGAATTCGTCAGCGGAACGGCGAGCGCTTTTAGTCTTGCGATCAACGGGTTGCTCACAGATTCCACACGAACTTTTTTCTATGGCGCAGTAGATCGCCGAATTCCATTTGCTGTTGCGGCGATTCACGAAAATCGCGGTGGTCGGAGTAAAAAAATACTTACTGATAAAACGGGCATCATCGACTACGAATCTGTTCACGCTGATCGTAATTCTGCCGGCACTGTACTTGCGTGGCAATCAATCAATCGTGAGACGGGAATCATTCAACGTAGTATCGATTGCACTAAAGATGGCTCGACTCCAATTTATGTTGCAGCAGATATGACAACCTCAGCGTTTACAGATCTCCCCGATCAATGGGATACCGCGATCTGGGAACCTGCATCGTGGGGTGGACCTCGGGGAATTGGCATTCTGGCAATAAAAAGTCCTGTCTGGCGAAATCCCGGGGCACAAATTTCTCATTATCGAAGTGCACCTGATTTTTCTGTTCCGCTTGTCATCGCATCAGCGATCGCTCTCGAAGAAACATTAGCGCTTCGCAATGATGACCATATTCGTGTACTCCACGAAAGTTTTATCCGTGAACTACGTACTCTCACATCGTGTGAGGTTGTCGGTGAAGATTCACCTCGAGATTTGAGAAAACTATCCATCATCGTTCCGGATATAGAAGCCGAAGAAGCGCTACGCGAACTTGAAAAGCACGGTTTTCTTGTGGACTCAGGTTCAGCATGTATTACACCTGAACTCAATCCCAGTTCCGTCTTAGCCGAAATGGGATACCCACCTCAGGGGCACCTGCGAATTACCTTTCGCGAAAACCAGAGCGAAAGTGATTGCATTGATTTAGCCCGAGCAATCGGCGCTCTTTAGTTGAACTGTGTATCGACCCGTTACTGAGCTTCTATCTGTGGAATATGGTGCGCAATCTCATCAGCTGCGCCTTCGCCATATGCAACACGAAACCGCTCAAGAAAACTCGCTTTTGTAAATCGATACTCCTGCGTTCCTTTGGTCTCAATGACATAGGTCGCAATCATTGATCCCAGTTGAGCGCACCGTTCATCACTGAGCCCCCATGCAACGCCGGCGAGAAAGCCTGATCGAAATGAATCTCCTACGCCAGTGGGATCAACTTTTGCTTTCTCCTGCGGAACACCAACGACAACTTTTGCTTTTCCTTTACCTTCGACTTGTGCGCCTTGGGAACCTAGCGTCACAACTCGAGTGTTGACGCGAGACAATATTTCCTCATCGCTCCACCCAGTTTTTTGAATAGCAAGCGCTAATTCATATTCATTCATAAAAAGATATGTAGCGCCATCGATCAATTGCTTAATTGCCTCACCATCCATTCGCGCCATTTGTTGAGAAGGATCTGCGGCAAAAGCAATCCCTCGCTTCCGACAGATATCTGTATGGCGCAACATGGCGTCCGGATCGTCCGGTGAAATGATGACCAGATCAAAGATTCCGACTTTTTCCATAATCGGATCGAGTTCGATATTTCGCGCTTCGCTCATCGCGCCCGGAAAAAACGAGGCAATTTGATTGAGCTCGGTATCGGTTGTCACCATGTAGAGCGCTGTGTGAAGAGTTTCTGAGATCAATACATGTGAGGTGTTGACGCCATGGCGCGAGAGCCACGCCTCGTAATCGGACCAATCTTTTCCTACCGCTGCAACGAGAACAGGTTTGAGTCCTAAGACCCCCATGCCGAATGCAATATTGGCAGCGCAACCACCTCGTCGAACATCCAGACCATCAACGAGAAAAGAAAGTGAAACTTTTTCCAGCGAACTCGCTACAAGCGAATCAGTAAATTTCCCGGGAAATGTCATTAAATGGTCGCGTCCGACCGATCCCGCGACAGCGATATTCATTGCGCGAGTGTAAATCGAGAAAGTCAGGCTTTAGTTGAAGGAATCACCACATGCACACGAACCTTGTGCATTGGGATTATCAATGGTGAAACCTTGCTTCTGAATGGTGTCAACGAAATCAACAGTCGCCCCCATGAGGTAAGGAGTGCTCATCTTGTCCGTGACAACTTTTACAGAGCCAAATGTGGTGATGGTGTCGCCCTCCATCGAGCGATCATCGAAATACAGTTGATAACGAAGCCCAGAGCAACCACCTGGTTGTACCGCAACGCGAAGGCTGAGATCATCGCGACCTTCTTGCGCCAATAGTGAAGCAACTTTTTCCGCTGCGACGGGGGTAAGAACGATTGATGTTGCAGTCTCTGTGCTCATAATTTCTCTCCGTTTTACTTTTCTTTCACACTTTGCCAATACTCACATTCGCAATACTCACATTCGGTAGTGCACTCAGCAGTCTACTCCCCGTGTGCGAGATTCTCATATCGGCATACCTGTGAGAGTGATCAAATTCGATTGAGGATAGCTTGCTGTCAGCAAACTTGCGCTAAAGCATGGAGAATACGGCTATGAGTTTGGTCGACCTCCTTCTTCTCGGACAGGGACAGGATCCCGATAGTGAACGCGGCGTTACCTGTGAAGGAGAATTACCTGCGCCGAGCGATCCTCAGCTGGTCGAGCGTGCGCGCCAAGCACGCTCTGCTCTTGGATCACGTGCGATGGTTCTTGGACATCACTATCAACGTGATGAAGTAATTCAATTTGCAGATATCACTGGAGATTCATTCAAACTCGCGCAAGCAGCGGCTGAAAATAGCAGCGCCGAATTTATCTTTTTCTGTGGCGTGCACTTTATGGCTGAAAGCGCTGACATTCTGACAAGTAAAGAACAGAAAGTTATCCTGCCTGATCTCGCTGCTGGATGTTCTATGGCAGATATGGCAACTGCTGCGCAAGTTGACGATTGCTGGAAAGTCCTCACCGAACTGGGGATAGCTGCAACAACTATCCCTGTTAGTTATATGAATTCATCTGCTGCCATCAAATCCTTTACTGGAAAAAATGGCGGCACAATTTGCACATCATCAAACGCGGCGCGAGCAATGAAGTGGGCATTTGAACAGGGTGAGAAAATTCTTTTCTTGCCTGATCAGCACCTTGGCCGAAACACTGCAGTACTGTCATTGGGTTTGTCTTTAAACGATTGTGTTGTATGGAATCCCTGGAAAGAGCGTGGTGGATTAACTGATTCACAAATCCGTGCCGCACGCGTCATTCTGTGGCGAGGCCACTGTTCCGTTCATGGGCGATTTTCACTGGCAAATGTGGACGAAGTTCGTGCAAAAGTTCCAGGGATACAAGTTCTTGTACATCCAGAGTGCCAACATGAAGTGGTGGCTGCCGCTGATGTTGTCGGTAGCACAGAATCAATTATCAAGACAGTGGCGCAATCGCCGGCCGGTTCGCGCTGGGCGATAGGTACTGAACTTAATCTTGTGAAGCGGCTTGCTCTTAACTTTCCTGATAAGGAAATTGTCTTCCTCGATAAAACAGTCTGTTACTGCTCGACGATGAATCGTATCGATCTACCTCATTTAGTCTGGGCGATGGAATCCCTTGTTGGTGGCCGTGCTGTCAATGTAATCTCAGTTGATAATCAGACTGCACACTATGCGAAAGTTGCGCTTGAACGGATGCTCGCTTTACCGTGATTGATGAATCTATGAATGTATGTGAGCAATATATTTGAGCAATATATTTGAGCAATATTCGCAATTGGTTTACAGTCGAGTCGAAGGTTAAATGAGCGGAGTGAAATGATGAGTGAACCAAAAGGCAGACCAACCCCTAAACGCAAAGAGGCTGAAAAAGCTCGAATTAATCCGCGCTTGGCACCTGCAACAAATCGCACTGAAAAGAAATCTCAAAAAGTTGCCGCACGCGCGGCGCGTACTGCAGCTCGTGCCGCCTATATGCGTGGTGATGAGAATGCGCTTCCTCCACGCGATCGTGGTCCAGTCCGACGATTTGTTCGCAACTACGTTGATGCTCGGCGATCAATTGGAGAATTCTTTCTCCCCATCGTCATGATCGTGCTTTTTCTTACCGTAATCCCTATTGCATGGGTTCAATTTGCCTCAATAATGCTGATGTACAGCGCACTACTTTTCTCCATCATTGATGGCTTCTTACTTTCTCGAAAAATTAAACGAGAAGTTGGTAAACGATTTCCCAATGAATCTACAAAAGGTCTGGGAATGTACGGGTGGCTGAGATCGACGCAAATCAGAAAATTGCGCGCGCCTCAACCACAAGTCAAAGCAGGCGACTCAATTTAAGCGCGTGGGTTAGGGCTCACCGTTTTCGCAGGATCTCGTTCTGGTAGCGAACCTAAAACGCCATCAATTTTTCTCATAATTTCTGAGTCCAATTTCACGCCGCTTGCCTTCACATTCTCTTTAATCTGACTTGGTTTAGTAGCGCCGACAATCGCCGCTGAAACATTGGGATTCTGGAGAACCCACGCGACGGCAAGTTGCGCCATTGATAAACCTACTTCTTTGGCTATCGGTTCGAGTTTGCTTACTGCGGTAAGGACAGAATCGTCCATCCATCTCGAAATCATCTTTGCGCCACCTTTCTTATCAGTAGCGCGCGAACCAGCTGGTGGTTTCTTTCCTGGTTTGTATTTTCCCGTTAATGCACCTTGCGCAATTGGTGACCAGACAATGTGGCCAATCCCCTCCTTCTTGCAGAGCGGATCCACCTTCGATTCAATCACGCGCCACAGCATCGAATACTGCGGTTGGCTGGAGATAAAACGGGTGTAACTTCGCGCATCTTGAATGGCGAGCGCTTGCGAAATTTGATCTGCGGTCCACTCGGAAAATCCAATGTAATGAACTTTTCCCTGTCGAACGAGATCATCAAATGCTTGGAGTGATTCTTCTAGCGGCGTATCGAAATCAAATCGGTGCATTTGGTAGAGATCAATGTGATCGGTACCTAGTCGCTTGAGTGAGGCGTGGCACGATTCCATAATGTGTTTGCGTGAAAGCCCACGATCATTCTTTCCCGTTCCAGTTGGCCAATACACTTTTGTGAAGAGTTCATATGATTCTCGCCGAATACCCTTAAGTGCTTTGCCTAAAACAGTTTCCGCTTTGGTGCCTGCATAAACGTCAGCTGTATCAAAGGTGGTGATACCTTCATTAAACGCTGCACGAACACAGGCGATCGCAGATTGTTGTTCAACCTGAGAGCCGTGAGTTATCCAATTTCCATAAGCAATTTCTGAGATGTAAAGACCGCTATTGCCAAGTTTTCGATGCTCCATGGCACGCAGTCTATTGATTATCTCGAACGAGCGCGGTGCATCTGCCTTATGTGATTCTGGCACTTTTGATCCTTGGCACGTTACTACTCCGTGGCACAGTTGATACGGTGGCAAAGATATGGTTCCCTTGCGACTGCGTAACGTTTTCTTATCAGGGGAACTCGGTGTAAATCCGAGACTGACCCGCAACCGTGATGAGCGCCTCGGTGCTCTAAGTCGGATTACCTGCGAGAGAGCTACTTAACCACCCGTCGAGGATTGCGGGGCGGATCACATTCGCCACCGTGAGACTCCTACTTAAAGGAGCGCATCACGTGTTTATAAAAAATATCACCGCCAGAAAAAGTAGAACGCTACTTGCATCACTTATTACATCTCTCATTGCTTCACTATCGCTTATCTCATTAACTCTGTTTATTGCGCCATCAGCACATGCTGAAAAGGGATATCGATATTGGGGCTATTTCCAAGCACCGGCCGGAAAAACTTCCTGGACCGCTGCGATGACTGGCCCCACTGTGGAACTCCATGATGGCGATGTTGAAGGATGGACTTTCACAGCGAGTAGTAACGACATTCCAGCGACAGCGCCTATGGCAGATCCAGATTTTGCAACGCTCTGTGGCGGTACATCGTCGGTAGCGGGGAAAATTCGAGTTGGCATTGTTGTTGATTTCGGTACCGCCGATATAGCGCCAACAGGTGAAACACCGAAAGAGGTCATTACAGATTGCGTCACGATCCCAGCAAAATCTAATGGCCTGGTAGCCCTTCAAGCAGTTGCGCAAGTTCGCGCCGATAAATCAGGTTTGATATGCGGAATAGGTGGTTACCCTGCGAAAGAGTGCGGTGTTGAGATTGATATGCCAGCAACTCAATCACAAACCAGTAGTGGCCAATCGGCAGCTCCCCTAACAACGAGTGAAGATTCTGGCGAAAAAAGCCATTCGGAAATTCGTGAAGGATTTGAACCGAGTGAATATATCGCCATTGGATTTGCGCTAGTTGCTGCGATAGGAATTTTCTTCATCATTCGTCGCCGCAAATAGCAGCTACCGAAAGCGTGAAAATTCGATGAATCGCCATCCCATCGCATGGTGGATTTGTAGCGGATTAATCGCCGCAACAGTTCTCCACACCTCACGTGCTTGGATTGCGCTCGGTGCGATCGCGTTTGTGACCACGCTTGTTCTCTCAGTGCAATCGCGCGATTATTGGTATCGCTCCTTTGCAATGTCAGTAAAACTTGCCGCCATTATTTTTATTTTTCGAATGGTTATTGGTTTGATCATCGGCGTACCCATGCCAGGACGTACGCTTTTTCGACTTCCCGAGATCACCATGCCGTCATGGTTGGTAGGAATTCGAATTGGCGGAGATGTTACCTCGCAACGACTTCTGACAACGCTCCATGAAGCACTCATTCTGGTTTCGTTAGTGGTGATATTTGGCGCGGCAAATTCGCTGGTAAGTCCACGTAGATTATTGAATACATTTCCACAAGCGTTTTATGCGATGGGAACTGCGCTTGTCATTGCAACGTCAACAGTTCCCACCATCGTCTCCAGTATTTCTCGGATCAAAGCCGCGCGTCGTTTACGTGGCCTACCTGATACTGGATTTGCTGCGTGGCGAGATATGGCAACGCCACTTTTTGAGGAATCGCTCGAACGCGCCATTGATTTGTCAGCAGCGATGGAGGCGCGCGGTTTTGGATATCGAAAAAACATCACTCGGTATCGACCAATTTCATGGACTTTTTATGATTCCGCATTAATAGCCTGTGCAGCAATCCCCCTGGCGGTGTTCTGGTGATTAGCTTTCGCAACGTCTCTTTGATTTATCCCAATTCACTTCGAACGGTCTTTGCTGACCTTTCTTTTGATGTCCGCGAAGGTGAGCTCGTGTTAGTCATTGGACATACCGGTGTAGGAAAAAGTTCACTTATTAAATTAATCAATGGACTCGTTCCGCATCACACCGGTGGAATTCTCTCGGGTGAGATTACTGTCGCCGGTAGGTCAACTCGAACACTAAAGCCAGGGCAATTAGCGGATGTGGTTGGAATTGTTGGTCAAAATCCTGCACATGGTTTTGTCACTGATCGCGTGGAGGACGAAATAGCGTTCTCTCTTGAGATGCAGGGCATTGCGCCAGAAGTTATGCGCAAGCGAGTCGAAGAAGTTCTCGATTTATTAAGTCTTACTCATCTTCGCCAGCGCCATCTTTCCTCGCTCAGTGGTGGTGAGCAGCAACGAGTTGCCATTGGCGCCGCATTAGTTCTTCATCCCAAAGTTTTACTTTTGGATGAGCCAACAAGTGCGCTTGATCCGATCGCGGCTGAAGAAGTCCTAGCAATAATCCATCGACTCGTTCACGATTTAGGTCTCACCGTCATTATTTCGGAACATCGATTAGAGCGCGTTATTCAATTTGCTGATCGAATCCTCATTATTGACGATGAAGGTTGCGCCAAAATCGGAGATCCCGCAGAAATTCTCGCTCACTCACCGATCGCACCACCGTTAGTAGAGCTGTCGAACGCGCTTAAACTCGAAACTGTTGCGCTCAGTGTTCGCGATATTCGTCGTAACTCCGAAACGTTGCGTCAGACGCTCGCTTCTCTACCGCTTCCGCAAAAAATCCATCAAACGGGAACTTGCGTCTTTGAATTAACGAAAGTTGTTGCTTCTTATGAATCAGATCGAGTCCTTAATGAAGTATCTCTCGCTATTCATTCAGGTGAAGTTGTCGCAGTAATGGGTCGAAATGGCGCTGGAAAATCAACGCTCTTACGATCGTCGGTTGGGCAATCGCCCATTATCTCCGGAACTGCAACTGTTTGCGGCAAAGATCCGCGCGCACTTCACGGCAGGTCGCTTATTGAGTACGTTGGATATATTCCACAAGAACCAGGTGACTTGTTGTATCACCAAACAGTTTCTCAAGAATGTGCAGCGGCTGATAAGAGCACTGGAGCTCCGATCGGAACAACAGAAAAAATTTATCGATCCTTAATGAAAATTCCCCATGGAAATGTTCACCCACGCGATCTCTCTGAGGGTCAACGACTCGGATTAGCGCTAAGTCTGGTTCTGGCGGCGCGACCACAACTACTTGTCTTGGATGAACCAACTCGTGGATTAGATTACGAAGCGAAACGAAACTTGATTTCGATTATCCGAGATTTAGCTTATTCAAACGAGTATCGCTGTGGAATTGTCATTGCAACACACGATGTGGAGCTCGTTGCAGAGATAGCTGATCGGACAATTTTCCTCGCCGATGGCTCCATAGTCGCTGAAGGTGAGACACGGGATATTTTGACCGCATCCCCTGCATTTGCGCCACAAGTGACAAAGGCGCTTTCGCCGCAACACTGGCTCACTGTTTCCGAAGTCACTCACGCGCTGGAAAAGCTCACGCCATGAGTCGTCGAGTTCGCCATGGACTACTAAGAATCTCATCGATGGGAATCTCATCGATGGGAATCTCATCGATGGGAATTGCATCGCTTATCGGCGCTGCAGCGTTTCTCTGGCCGTTTTTTATTCCTGCGCACCAGAATGTCATCAGCAATTCGTTAGCGAAAATGTTCTCACTCGTTTTCGTAATGATTGCTTTGGCGCAAGTATTTTTTAGTATTAACGCCTCATTAGTCGACAGTAAAATTGTTGCTCTATTAGGGATTCTCATCGCCCTTGATGCAGCGTTACGACTAATGGGTGCAGGCGCAATTGGAATCGAACCGATGTGGTTTTTACTTATTCTTGCGAGTTATGTCGTAGGACCAATGTTCGGTTTCGCGTTGGGTTCTCTGTCCATGGCAGCATCGGCACTGATTACTGGCGGTATCGGACCGTGGTTACCGTTTCAAATGTTTGCTGCTGCTTGGATTGGTTCTGGCGCAGGCGCGCTCTCTTTGCTCCGGCTCAACGAAAAAAATCCTCGCATGGAAAGGTGGCTCCTTGCCCTTTACGGAATTTGCGCTGCAGAATTTTTTGGAATGATCATGGATTTACAACTCTGGCCCTGGTTGCTGAATACTGATACCCAACTGTCCTATCAACCTGGTGCATCAATTGCCAGCAATGTTCATCGATTTATCATTTTTCATTTTGCTACATCAATGGCATGGAATATTCCGCGTGCCATAGTCACTGCCGGACTTATTCTTTTTTCAAGTCACGCAATTCTTACTGCGTTGCGCCGAGCGCAGGTCAAACTTACTTTACCCGTGATGGGACAAACGGCAGCGATACAACTGAGAAAGAACTAAGTTTCCCGCGAATATCTATCGCGACCGTCTCCCCTATTGCGATTGTTGGATTAATAAGCGCCAAGGCGATGCCGCATTTAAGAGTCGGTGAAAAAGTTCCACTCGTGACAGTGCCTACTTCCGATCCATCATGAGTGACTACCATTCCGGCTCGCGGGATTGCACGATCAAGCGCTTTCAATGCCCGCAAAATTCGAATTGGTCCGTTCGTCTTTTCTTTTTCAATAATTGATTTACCCCAGAATGATTCTTTTTTCATTCCTACCGCCCAGAGCGCATTAGCTTGAACAGGTGTGATCTCTAACGACAACTCATGGCCATGCAATGGATAGCCCATCTCCGTTCGCAAAGTATCGCGAGCGCCTAATCCGCAGACTCGACCATTATGTTTCGCAATCTGCGCCGCGAGTAAATCCCAAACTTTTTCTGCGTCACGCCAACGCGGTAATAATTCAAAACCAAATTCACCTGTGTAACCGGTGCGACAGACGATCACAGGCATGTCTGCTATCTGAGTTTCGATAAACGCCATATACCCAATATCCACCGGCACGCCGAGATCAGACAACACGGTACGTGCTTGAGGGCCTTGTACGGCCAAAACGGCAAACTCTTGATGGAGATTTTTTATTGATACATGTGATGGTGCTCGCTCCTGCAATGCTGCGACAACTGCATCGGTATTTGCAGCGTTAGGAATTAAAAAGAGATTCTCAGCAGATTTTCGATAAACAATGAGGTCGTCGATAACGCCACCAGTTCTCTCATCACAGATCATGGTGTACTGAGCTTGTCCATCGTGAATTCGATTGAGATCGTTCGTAATTGCGCTATTGAGAAAATCAAGCGCACCAGTTCCAATAATTTCCGCTTTACCTAAGTGTGAAACATCAAAAAGACCCACTCGCTCACGAACGGCGGTATGTTCGGCGATAACGCCACCACCATGAGCCGCCGGATATTCGATCGGCATATCCCAACCACCGAAATCAGCTAATTTTGCGCCGAGTGAAACATGGCGTTGATGTAATGGCGATTGTCGACCCACAGCAATAATCTATATCCCATGACAACAATTCGATTATCCGAGAAGAAGGTTTCTACCGATATCGTCGTCGTAGGGCTCGCTACTCAATCGTCGGGAACGCGAAAAAATGACGTGGTAATCGAATCGGGCGAGCTCTCGCTCAATACCACCTCGCTCCTTGCAACGTTGGCAAAGATGGGGGCGCGCGGAGCGGTTGATGAAGTAGTAAAAATCCCTGACACCGATGGTCGACTTTTAGTATTTACCGGACTCGGAAAGGTCCTCCCGCTCTATTCAAATGAAACATTACGCCGTGCGGCCGGTGCTGCAGCTCGCGCGCTTCGCGGAAATACTGAAGCAACATTTTCATTGCCAGCGAAATCTGTTGTGGATTGTGGTGCAATTGCTGAAGGAGCTCTCCTTGGCTCGTACATTTACACCGAATTCAGATCAACGACAAAGAATGATGTCAAAGCACCTTTAAAGTTAATCGAAATTCTTAATTCTCGTGTCACTAAACCTGAGGTAAAGCGCGCCATTACACGGGCAGAGATAATCGCAAAAAATGTTCATGTGGTTCGAGATTTTGTGAATGCTCCAGCAAATCATCTCAATCCAGAAAAATTCGCTCTTCGTTTTAAGAAACTCGCGAGCGCTGTTGGCTTAAAAGTAACTATTTATTCGGATACTCAACTGAAGAGCCAAGGATTTGGTGGCATCACAAGTGTGGGACAAGGATCAGCGAGTAAACCGCGACTACTCCACGTCTCCTATCAACCGAAAACTAAAAAATCTTCTCATCGTTTAGCGCTGGTAGGAAAAGGCATTACCTTTGACACTGGAGGTTATGCACTCAAACCGCGCGAAGGTATGGTCACGATGAAATGCGATATGAGTGGCGCCGCAACTGTGATTGCAACAGCAATTGCGATTGCAGAATTAAAACTCCCGATTGAAATTGATGCCTGGGCCGCGTTGGCGGAAAACATGGTGAGCGATACAGCAACTCGACCTAGTGACATCATCACCATGTACGGCGGAAAAACTGTTGAGGTACTTAATCCTGATGCAGAAGGACGACTTGTACTGGGTGATGCACTTGTGAAAGCTGCCGAAGTTGGTAAAAAGCGCGGTGGATTAACGGGCATTGTCGACGTTGCAACATTGACTGGGGCGCAATCAATTGCCTTGGGCACTCGCACAGCGGCGATCATGACAAACAATGAAGAATTTCAAAATGTTTTTCTTCGAGCTATTAATCGTTCAGGTGAAGCCTTCTGGCCAATGCCCCTCCCCGAAGATCTTCGGCCATCTCTGGATTCTCCTGTGGCCGATATCGCCAACATTGGCGATCGCATGGGTGGCATGTTGGTTGCCGGTTTATTTTTAAAAGAGTTTGTTGAGCCAGATCTTCCGTGGCTCCACCTCGATATTGCTGGGCCAGCATTTAATAGCGGCAAAGAGTTTGGCTACACCCCCGAGGGTGGAACGGGGATGTCACTTGCCTCACTCGTTGCGCTCGCAGAGGAGATAGTTCACAGCTAACCAGGAGGTTTCGAGTTTGCCTTTAATGGCAAGATTGCCTCGTACTGATGGTTGTACATCCTGAACAACCAGAGTGAACGTCCACAGTGTTGAAGAAAAAATAACAAAACGAAGCGAGGGTGGCATGTCAGAGAGTGATCTTGTTGTTTTAGGTGGCGGTAGTGGTGGATATGCAGCCTCGTTGCGCGCAGCACAGCTAGGTCTATCTGTAACGCTCATCGAACAAGATAAATTGGGTGGTACGTGTTTACATCGTGGATGTATTCCCACCAAAGCGCTCCTGCACGCAGGCGAAATTGCTGACAACACTCGCCATGCGAGTGAGTTTGGCGTTAAAGCAGAGTTTATTTCCATGGATATGTTGGCAGTTAACGCCTACAAAGATGGTGTGATTACCCGTTTGCATAAAGGTCTTCAAGGTCTGGTGAAATCCCGAAATATCACCTATGTCGAAGGTAAAGGTGTTCTTACTTCAGCAAACACTGTTGAGGTTAATGGCCAGAAATATGTTGGTAAAAACGTAATTTTGGCAACCGGGTCTTACCCAAAAACTTTACCGGGATTAGAAATCGATGGAAAAACGATTATCACGAGTGAACACGCAATGAATTTCACCACGGTTCCTAAGAGCGTCATTGTTTTAGGTGGTGGCGTTATTGGCTGTGAGTTCGCCTCAGTCTGGAAATCTTTTGGTGCAGAGGTCACGATCATCGAAGCTCTACCCCATTTGATTGCACTGGAAGATGAGTCATCGAGTAAACAACTTGAACGAGCATTCCGAAAACGTGGACTTAATTTTGAACTTGGCACGAAATTTGCATCCGCTCATAAGACAGCACAAGGCGTCGAAGTGACGCTAGAAGATGGTAAGAAATTTACTGCTGAAGTACTTCTCGTAGCGGTGGGACGTGGTCCCGTCTCCGCTCAACTCGGATACGAAGCAGCGGGGATAAAGATGGACCGAGGATATGTTCTTGTTGATAATAAATGTCGCACCAATGTTGCTGGAGTTTGGGCAGTTGGCGATTTGATTCCAACGTTGCAACTAGCCCACGTTGGATTCGCTGAAGGAATTATGGTCGCCGAAGAGATTGCTGGTCTTAACCCTCGTCCAATTAATTATGATGGAATTCCGCGCGTTACTTATTCAGATCCAGAAGTTGCTTCAGTGGGTCTGTCGACTGCGCAAGCAAAAGCAAAGGGACATGATGTAGTTGAATTGAATTACGATTTAGCAGGAAACGGTAAAGCACAAATTCTTAAAACCGCAGGCTCTGTCAAACTTGTTGCACAGAAAAATGGACCGGTGTTAGGAATCCACATGGTCGGTGCACGAGTGGGAGAACTTCTTGCTGAAGCGCAATTAATATTTAACTGGGAGGCACAAGCAACAGATGTTGCACAATTTATTCATGCTCACCCAACGCTCTCAGAAGCAATGGGAGAAGCCCACTTAGCGCTAGCTGGTAAACCGCTCCATGCTCACGGATAGCCGACAAAGCAAAGCACGGTAGACTTTTCGCGAAAAGTTTCACAAAGATTAAAGGAGTAATTCGATGTCCTTCTCAGTAAAGATGCCAGCCCTCGGCGAAAGCGTCACTGAAGGAACAGTTACTCGTTGGTTGAAAAAAGAAGGCGATCAGGTTGCGCTTGACGAACCACTGCTAGAAGTTTCAACAGATAAAGTTGATACCGAAATTCCATCTCCTGCTGCGGGAACGTTAGAAAAAATTCTTGTTGCTGTCGATGCAACTGTTCCCGTTGGTGCAGAGTTAGCAGTTATCGCTGATGGTGCGAGCTCACCAGTTCAAGCGACACCAGTTCAAGCGACACCA
>CAZQWU010000018.1:0-5857 GCA_964597305.1 uncultured Bifidobacterium sp. | reverse complement strand
GCTCCAACAACGCCAGCTCCAACAACATCAGAGCCTGCCAAGCCTGCACCGGTTCAAGCAGCTCCGGTTAACGCTGCGCCAGTAGCTTCGACAACGTCACCGAAAGTTTCCAGCGCAATACCAACTGACACATACATCACGCCGATTGTCCGCAAATTAGCTGCCGAAGCTGGAGTTGATCTCAGCACTATTCGTGGCACAGGCATCGGTGGCCGCATTCGCAAAGAAGATATTGCTGCTGCAGCACCTGCGAAAGTTTCTACCGCTCCTACAACGCCAGCATCTCAATCACCGACATCAGGATCGTCAACGGCACCTGCTACACCCTCAGCGCAACCAGTTGTTGCTTCACCTCTTCGAGGTACCACAGTAAAAATGTCTCGACTTCGAAAAGTAATTGCGGCTCGAATGGTTGAATCGCTGCAAGTAAGCGCCCAGTTAACAACGGTTGTCGAAGTTGATATAACGAAAATTGCACGCCTGCGTGATAAGGCAAAAGCAAATTTCGAATCGCGCGAAGGTGTCAAATTATCCTTCTTACCTTTCTTTGCAGTTGCTGTCTGTGAGGCGCTCAAGCAGCATCCCGTCGTTAATGCATCACTAGAGGGTGATTCAATTACGTATCACGGTGCAGAACATTTAGGAATAGCAGTCGATACAGAACGTGGACTGCTTGTGCCAGTTATTTTTGATGCAGGCGATTTAAATATGGGTGGCGTTGCTCGAAAAATCGCCGATGTCGCTGCACGTACCCGCGAGAATAAAATTTTACCTAACGAACTTGGCGGAGGAACGTTTACGATTACCAATACGGGAAGTCGTGGTGCACTCTTTGACACTCCAATTATTAACCAACCACAAGTTGCGATTCTTGGCATCGGATCTGTTGTGAAGCGTCCCATGGTGGTAAAAGGTGCAGACGGTGGCGAGACGATTGCAATTCGATCGATGGTCTACCTAGCGCTCTCATATGACCATCGAATTGTTGATGGCGCTGATGCTGCGCGATTCCTCACTACTCTCAAAGAACGACTCGAAGAAGGTCGTTTTGAATCGGATTTAGGTCTCTAGTGCCACTTCCGCAACGAATTGCGGTAACCGGGGCCTCCGGTTTAATTGGTAGCGCACTCGTTGGCCATCTCAAATCAGAGGGCCACACTGTTCAACGTTTAGTGCGACGCCCCGTTGTTGCACCCGATGAAATAACCTGGGATCCCGAAAGTGGATACGTTGATCTTGCCCCACTCGAAGGCGTTGATGCCGTCATTCATCTGGCTGGCGCTGGCGTTGGTGACAAACGATGGACCTCACACTACAAAGCGACAATTCTTAATTCACGATTATTAGGTACAACGGCAATTGCGCAAGCAGTAGCAAAAATAAAGCCACAAGTCTTTATCTCTGCTAGTGCGATCGGTTGGTACGGTGAAACAGGAAATCGAGCGGTAGTTGAGTCCGATCGAGCTGGCGATGATTTTCTCGCAACAGTATGTCGAGAGTGGGAATCGGCTGCTGACCTTGCAGGAGACGTGCGAACTGTAAAAATGCGAACCGGCCTTGTACTTGATCCCACTGGTGGCGCACTAGGGCGAATGTTGCCACTTTTTAAAATAGGTCTTGGCGGTCGATTAGGAAATGGAAAACAGTGGTGGTCTTGGATCACCCTCCATGATCAATTGCGTGCAATAGATTTTCTCTTAAGTAAAAAAGTATCGGGCCCAGTCAATCTCACTGCGCCACATCCAGCAACTAATCTTGAATTCACTGCCGCATTGGCGAGAGCACTTCACCGACCTGCGCTCTTCCCCGCTCCAGCATTTGCATTGAAGCTTGCCCTTGGTGGATTTAGTTCTGAAATTCTTGGTTCAAAGAAAGTAATTCCCGAACAACTTCTCAACGCTGGATTTATTTTTGATTATCCGCATCTTGCACCAGCGCTAGCGACCCTGGTCGATTAAATCCGCCGCGCGACGTCCACTTGCCATCGCACCTTGTTGCGAAGGGATTTGGCGATGATCGCCAATCACATAAAGGTTTTCTCGCACCTGTACTGACGATTCAATCGGTTTGCCCACTCCATGACGTGGCAAGGATTGTTTTATTTCATATTTACTTACTAATTCCCAATTCTTTGTTGAACACTGCCAGAGATTGGCCAATTGTCGACGAACCTCCGATTCAGTTGTTGAGGTTATCGTCGTCGACGAAACGAGAGTTCGCCCTGCTGGTGCGTAATACGGTGAGAGATGTGAGATCGCTATGGAGTTGACGATCAGACCATCAACGCGCAATCGAGGACTAGTAATCACTCCTTCTGGAATTGAGTGGTACCAGGTAGTTGAACTATTCATCAAGGGCGCTGAATTCATTCCCAGTAGTTGGCTTGCTGTCGTTGGATCTGTTGCCACAATCACCACATCTGCTTCAATAAATCCTGCAGAGGTTTTCACGCCACGATCTGTGAGCGCATCAACTCGAGTATTAAGCAGAATGTTATGGAGCGGGAGCGCTAAATTCCGAGGGAGTTCGCCAACCCCCATTGCGGGAATACCTGGTGAACTTTTGATAAAGCTTTTGACTAACTCTCGCGCTACTTCATTGGAGACATTCTTAGGGTCGGTGAGGAAAACACCGGTGAGAAAAGGTTTAAGCACGCGGTGATAGGTCTCACCCAGTCCGCACGCAAGCATCACTGATTCGGCGCTCTCGCTACGTGATGAGCGAAGATAGTGAAGAATCGATATTTTATTTGTCACACGTCCAAAGTGTGAATTAAAAAAAGAGGCAAAACCAGGACGGGCTGTGGCAACGTGGTTGTCAATGAGCAGATCGATCGCTCGTGGCAATGGAATAAAATCGAGAAATTTCATCACATCACTCGCAACAATCTCTGGATACCGTGGGTTGATTACTTGAAATCCACGATCACAGCGATATCCGTCGATGACATCAGTTGCCACTCGCCCACCAACGCGATCGCTACTTTCTACCAGAGTAATGTGATGGCCTCGTTCCGTCAGTATTCGCGTAGCGTTCAATCCAGCTAAGCCAGCGCCAACGACAACAATTTTCTTCACGACAGCACTATCAAATTTTTTGGTGAAGTTTTCTTCATAGTGACCGTGATGCCTGTGCTTGTTTATACCCGCGTTATTTAATAGAACGCGTTGGCCACCATACGCGTGGGCCAATCCAATGAACGAGCGACGGCACTAATAGCGAACGGACAACGATGGTGTCGAGAAGTACGCCAAAGGCAACTGCAAAACCAAGTTCAGCAAGAAATACCAATGGCAGAACGCCAAGTACAGCGAACGTTGCTGCTAAAACAATTCCGGCTGACGTGATGACGCCACCGGTCACGGTGAGTCCTCGAATCACACCTAATCGAGTTCCCATCTTGAGCGATTCTTCTCGTACACGAGTCATAAGGAAAATGTTGTAATCAATTCCCAACGCTACTAAGAAGACAAAGGCAAAAAGTGGGAACGAAGTATCTGCCCCTGGGAAATTAAATATGTGGGTAAAGACAAGATGGCAAACTCCTAGAGTCGCCATAAAGGAGAGCACTACGGTAATCAAGAGAATTATTGCTGCCAAAATGCTCCGCAGTAAAAGCCCCAAAATTACTGCAATGATAAAGAGGACAATGGGAATAATTAATCGATTGTCGTGGCGAGATGCTACGTCAACGTCATAGTTGATTGCTCCGCCTCCACCGATAACAATCTCGGGATCAATTGCTTTCACAATTTTTCGTAACTCTGGAATCATGTTTCTGCCTGCAACAGAATCGGATGGCACATCAAGGGTCGCATTGAGCATGACGAGGCCATCAACAACTTTGATAGCTGGAAGAGGTTTGCCGGGAATAGCCGGAGCGACAAAAGTAGGGATAACTCCTGATACGCCTTGTGCTGCAGTAAGAGCGGCAGTAACAGAGGCAACATCTTTTTCTTTGACGATGACTTCAACCGGTGAACCTTCACCACCCGGGAAGTGTTGAAGAAGTTTCTCTTGTCCAACCACTGAATCAGCGGTACCGGTAAAAGCTTGAGTGGTTGAAAGTCCGTCTGCTTTCAATTGAAATGAAAACGCAGCAAAAACAATCAACAGTATCGAGGTAACGACCGCAACTTTTCTTGGCGATCGCTCAACCATCGAACCAACCTTTGCCCATACCCCTTTGAGTTGTGCATTTTCATCATCAAAGCGCGGGATCATCGGCCAGAAAATCCAACGACCAAAAACCACCAGGAGCGCGGGTAAAAAAGTTAAAACAGTGATCATCGCTGATGCGATACCAATTGCACCGACTGGTCCAAGACCTCGATTGCTCGACAATTCACTCAACAATAGGACTAAGAGTCCAGAAATCACCGTGCTGCCTGAAGCGATAATGGGTTCAATAACACCGCGAAGCGCAATCGCCATTGATTCAAATCGTGATTCATGGTGGTGCAATTCTTCACGATAACGCGCAATTAATAAGAGCGCGTAATCAGTAGCTGCACCGAGCACTAAGACGGAGAGAATTCCTTGGGATTGACCGCTTAAGTCTATGAAGTTTGCTTTTGCTAGAAAATAAATGACAGTTCCGGCGAGGGAGAGCGCGGTTACCGCAGTAAGAAGTGGAAGTATCCATAAGAATGGTGATCGATAAACGAAAATAAGAATGATAGAAACAACGCCAAGGGTCGTAAGTAATAACGTGGAATCAATCGAACCAAATGCGCCAAAGAGATCGGCAAGGATTCCACCAAAACCTGTGACATGGGTTTCCAGGTTGAGTGCAGCAACGCTCTTTTTCATGTCTTCACGAATAAAGTCGATAACGATTGGAAGGGCCGGCTTATCTTTAATCGTTGACGTTGCCACTTTATCAATCAGTGGGATATTTCCTAAAATCGCTTTGCCATCAGCTGATGGAAAAACTGAAATAGCGCCACCAGGCAGGATGAAATCTGAAACTTTTTTACCTGTATCAGGAATTTCCTTTGCGCCAAGCGTCTGTACATAAGAATTTACCGTTGCGATTTTTGCGACATCAACATCGCCAACAAAAAGTAGAAGGGTCGGAAGTTGATTCAGCGCTCCCGATGAAAACTTCACCGATAGCTTGTTTGCGACAGTAGATTCTGCATTTGCTGGCAAGAATGCAGAATTGTCATTTTCTTGTACTGACGAGAGTTTGCCAAAGGTAGGACCTGCTACCCCACTAATTCCAAGCCAGGCAATAATGGCAATAATCGCGATCCATAATGGTTTACGAGCTTTCACAGAAGTCATGGCGGGAAGGATACCTGCGGTATGACTGAGAGTCAGGTTGAAAGTAGGCTAGGGCTATGACAACCGCCACGCGAACTCTGGAAATTTCGCGAATAGGAATTGTCGATTATCACCAAGCATGGGATCTGCAAAAAGAACGACATCGAGCGATCGTTGAAGAAAATCACCCCAATTCACTCTTCTTATTGGAACATCCACCTGTGTACACCGCGGGTCGCCGCACACTTGCCCATGAACGTCCTTTCGATGGAACACCTGTCGTAGATGTTGATCGAGGCGGAAAAATAACCTGGCATGGCCCAGGACAAATAGTGGGCTATCCCATTGTGGCTCTGAAAAATCCAAATAATGTTGTGGGATTCGTGCGCGAGATAGAAAATGCTCTCATCAATGTCTGTGAAGAATTTGGAATTTCTGCGCAACGGTACTGCGAACGCTCTGGCGTGTGGTTACGTGATGAAAAAGGTGATCGCAAAATTGCAGCAATTGGAATTAGAGTCGCGCGGGGCGTCACCATGCATGGCTTCGCCCTCAATGTGAACCCTGATCTCAGTTGGTTTGACCGAAT
>CAZQWU010000017.1:11877-23697 GCA_964597305.1 uncultured Bifidobacterium sp. | reverse complement strand
CCCTAACCCCCTGCTTGCAAAGCAGGTGCTCTACCAATTGAGCTAAGTCCCCGAAATTAATCGGATATTCAGTTGTTCATTTGTTCGCAATTTTCCAATTGCCAACAAATACTTGCCAAAAACTTGGTGGGCCTAGGTGGACTTGAACCACCGACCTCTTCCTTATCAGGGAAGCGCTCTAACCAGGCTGAGCTATAGGCCCTTCCTTGTGGCCCCTATAAAAGATCTATTGGGACCTAGTAGAGCGAGGCGCAAGGCTACCCGAACTCCCCGCCATGACCAAAAGTTATTCGTCGCTCACCTTGGTAAGCGAGACAACGGATATCCCATTGTCGAGGTTTACTAATCGGACCCCCATGGTGTCGCGACCTGTTTCACGAACTTCTTTTACATCGGTTCTAATAACGCTTCCACCTGATGTGATGGCAAGAATTTCATCGCTCTCGTTAACAACAATCGCACCGACAAGTACACCGCGAGAATTCTCATCAATCTTCGCCGCCTTTACTCCAATTCCACCGCGTCCTTGAGATCGATACTCGTTGAGTGAAGTTCTTTTTCCAAAACCGCCGTCTGTAGCAGTAATAACAAATTTCTTTGCATCATCAGATTTCGATACGGCAGACATTGTCAGAAGTTCATCACCTTTACGGAACTTCATACCGATTACACCTGTTGCAGAACGTCCCATTGGGCGAAGTGATTCATCGTCGGCGGTAAAGCGCAACGACATTCCTTGTTTGGAAATAAGAAGAAGCTCATCTTTATTGGTAATTGCTGATGCAGAAACTACTTCGTCGCCATCTTTGAGTGATATTGCAATGAGTCCACCCGTTCGATTCGAGTCGTATTCGGTAAGTGCCGATTTTTTAACGATGCCACCGCGTGTAGCAATAACAAGGTAGGGAAGAGATTCATAATCTTTTATCGCAATTACTGATGCGATTGTTTCATCAGGTTTAAACGCAAGTAAATTTGCGACGTGTTGACCTCGTGCATCTCGTCCTGCATCAGGTAGTTCATGAACTTTTGCGCGATAAACGCGTCCTTGATTGGTGAGAAATAACAACCAGTCATGAGTTGATGCGGTAAAGAAATGCTCAACAATGTCATCTTGTTTGAGTGCTGCGCCTTTCACGCCTTTTCCACCACGTTTTTGTGCGCGATAAAGATCCGCTTTGGTCCGCTTTGAGTAGCCGCCACGTGTAATAGTGACAACGACATCTTGATCAGGAATGAGATCTTCTACCGACATATCGGTATCACCAGCAACAATTTGTGTGCGACGATCATCACCATACTTTTCAACAAGATCGTGAAGTTCAGATTTAATTATTTCTCGTTGTTTAGCTGGGCTTTTAAGTATTGTTGTTAATTCCTTTATCTCAGCCATTAATGTGTCATGTTCATCAATGATTTTCTGTCGCTCCAGCGCAGCAAGTCGTCGCAATTGCATATCCAAGATTGCATTCGCCTGAATCTCGTCAACGCCAAGGAGTTTCATAAGTCCGGCACGCGCCTCGTCAGAGTCAGCTGATTTTCGAATTAAAGCAATCACTGCATCAAGAGCATCCAAGGCTTTGAGATATCCACTGAGAATGTGAGCTCGTTTTTCTTTCTCCGAGAGTCGATACTTTGTCCGTCGAACGATGACCTCAATTTGATGGTCGATGTAATAGCGTACAAATTCATCAAGGCGGAGAGTTCGGGGTACTCCGTCGACCAAGGCCAACATATTTGCGCCAAAAGAATCTTGTAATTGTGTGTGCTTATATAGATTATTGATTACAACTTTAGCCACTGCATCGTTTCTTAACACGATAACGAGTCGTTGACCCAATCGTTCGTTTCCTTCATCGCGAACATCCGCAATACCTTTAATTTTTCCATCTTTAACAAGCTCTGCGATTTTCAATGCCAAGTTATCAGGGTTAACTTGATAAGGAAGTTCGGTAACAACAAGACATGTTCGTTTGTTAATTTCTTCGATTTCAATAACTGCCCGCATGGTTATTGAACCACGGCCGGTTCGGTACGCCTCTTCGATTCCTTTTCTGCCAACTATTAATCCACGAGTAGGGAAATCAGGGCCTTTTACGAGCCCGAGCATTACTTCAAGTGCCTCTTCAGGTTTTGCTTCTGGGTTTTCGAGCGCCCATTGAACCGCGCTACATATTTCTTTTAAGTTGTGTGGTGGGATGTTTGTTGCCATTCCAACAGCGATTCCAGCAGAACCATTGACAAGTAAATTAGGGAAACGACTTGGTAGAACAACGGGCTCTTGTGAACGTCCGTCGTAGTTGGGAATGAAGTCAACAGTGTCCTCGTCAATGTCTCGCATGATTTCCATAGCAAGTGGTGCCAGACGAGCTTCGGTGTAACGCATAGCTGCTGCTGGATCATTACCGGGTGAGCCGAAGTTTCCATTTCCATCAACGAGTGGATATCGAAGAGACCAATGTTGGGCTAGGCGAACCAATGTGTCATAAATAGCGCCATCACCGTGGGGGTGATAGTTACCCATGACATCACCAACGATGCGCGAAGATTTGTAGTAACCCTTATCTGGTCGATACCCAGCGTCATACATCGCATATAAAACCCGTCGATGAACAGGTTTCAAACCATCTCGAATATCTGGCAATGCTCGGCCGACAATGACCGACATTGCGTAATCGAGATATGAGCGAGCCATTTCGACTTGTAAGTCGACGGCTTCAACACGATCTACTTGTGAATTGTCCATTAAATATCCAAGAACCTAACGTCTTTTGCATTTCGTTGAATAAAAGATCTACGTTGTTCAACATCTTCACCCATGAGAACAGAAAACAGATCGTCTGCTGCGGCCGCATCATCGAGCGTTACGCGGATAAGAACACGATGCGCAGGATCCATCGTTGTATCCCACAACTCTTTCGCGGGCATTTCACCGAGGCCTTTAAAGCGTTGAATTCCGTCTTCTTTCGGGAGTCTTTTTCCTGCTTCAGTTCCAATTTTTATAAATCCGTCACGTTCTTTATCAGAGAACGCATATTGAACTGGTTCCTTTCCTCCCCATTTAATTTTATAAAGAGGTGGTTGTGCGAGGTAAACATAACCTTGCTCAATTAAAGGGCGCATAAATCTGAAAAGAAGGGTTAGCAAGAGCGTGCGGATATGTTGTCCATCAACATCAGCATCCGCCATCAAAATAACTTTGTGGTAACGAAGTTTTGCGATATCAAAATCATCATGAATTCCCGTGCCAAGCGCCGTGATAAGCGCTTGCACTTCATTATTTTGAAGTACGCGATCAATACGCGCTTTTTCAACATTAAGAATTTTTCCGCGGATTGGTAGGACAGCTTGAAATTGCGAATTGCGTCCACCCTTAGTTGATCCACCTGCAGAGTCACCTTCCACAATGTACAACTCGCATTTTTCTGGATCAGTCCATTGGCAATCAGCTAACTTTCCTGGCATGCCGCGGCCTTCAAGCAAACCTTTTCGACTGCGCGATAAATCGCGAGCCTTTCGGGCAGCTAATCGCGCTGCGGCCGCATCAATACATTTTCGAACGATTTCCTTTCCTTCGGAAGGATTTCTTTCGAACCATGTTCCTAATTCATCATTGACGGTTTTCTGCACAAAGGATTTTGCTTCGGTATTTCCTAGTTTTGTTTTTGTTTGCCCTTCAAACTGCGGTTCACCAATTTTCACAGAGACGATTGCAGTAAGTCCTTCGCGCACATCATCACCAGTGAGACGATCTTCTTTTTTACGGATAAAACCCCACTCTTCACCAAATTTATTCACAAGAGACGTGAGCGCGGTTCGGAAACCTTCTTCGTGAGTACCGCCTTCTTGAGTATTAATTGTGTTGGCGAATGTGTATACAGATTCAGAAAAACCGGTATTCCATTGCATGGCAATTTCCACCGACATTTTATGTTTGGTGTCTTCAGCTTCGAAATCAATAATTGATTTATGAGTCTCGCCTTTAGTGAGGTTGAGATGTTTGACGAAATCCGAAATCCCGCCTGGATAGTTATATGAAACTTGGAGTTGCTCACCTTTGTCGTCCACATGGCCAACGCGTTCGTCTTTTAATGTAATCGTTAAACCTTTGTTAAGAAATGCCATCTCGCGGAATCGCGTAGAAAGTACTTCAAATGAGAAATCTGTTGTTTCAAAAATTTCTCGTGAGGGCCAAAATGTCACCGATGTCCCTGTTGCTTGGGTTTCTTTTCCTTTTTTGACTGGAGCATCGGGAACTCCAAGTTTGTAACTTTGTTCCCAGAAATAGCCATCTGTTTGCACAACAACGTGAACCATTTCGCTCAACGCATTAACAACAGAAATTCCTACTCCGTGAAGACCGCCAGAAACTGAATATCCACCATCACCAAATTTTCCACCGGCGTGTAAAACAGTGAGAACAACTTCTAACGCCGATTTTTTTTCGACCGGGTGTATTCCCACTGGAATTCCACGACCATTGTCAACGACTTTAACTCCGCCGTTATTAAGGAGCGTTACTTCGATGGTGTCGCAATAACCTGCAAGAGCTTCGTCGACAGAGTTATCGACCACTTCATAAACTAAATGATGTAAGCCCCGCTCTCCGGTTGAACCGATGTACATACCGGGGCGTTTGCGAACGGCCTCAAGCCCTTCCAAGACTGTAATCGCAGAGGCGTCGTAGCGCGCACTACTCTTGGTAGAACTGGTTTTAGCCGCCACTGTGAAGTGCCTCTTTCTCGGGTGAAAACTAGTTAAATCGAAACCTCGCGCGTTTAACGGGGTCGCACCCACAAATCCTAGTGGGTTTCTTAATATGTGATAGCCGAAAAAAGGCTTTGGTGGTGGTTTAGGCGAGCGTAAATCTCAAAGGTGAGGTTCCCTACGCGGAGAGCTAGCCATAAGTATCTCTTGGCCCTTGAGATCCGCGGATCGTTCGAAGTCCACGTTTCCACGATGGTGCATGTGGTCCGATGATGACGAGTTCGTCAACGAGAGCTCCTGGAGCGCTGTCACGGATTGTGTTGAGTAAATCTTTTTCTATTAAGCGAAGTTGGGTCGCCCATGCAGTTGAGGAAGTTTGGATTGTTAATTTTCCTTCAAGCAATGTCAGTGGTGTTGCATGTTGGGCAATATCAGCGCCTACAACTTTTTCCCAGTCGCTAAAAAGATTCCCTTCAGCAATTCCTTGCTTCCAATCACGTGTTGTAATTATTTCATCGAGAACTGCTTGAAGTGGTTGTGGGTCTGATAATTGTGTGCGTTCATCAGTTTTTATCACTCGTCGACTTCTTTTAGTAGAAGTTTTGAAAGAACGAAATAACTCACGCGCTATATCGCGGCTAGGTTTAGCGTTCACGAGTAACCACTCCATTTCGCACGCGGAACCTTTCACCAATAATTGATTCTGGTAAATCACTCTCAACTGCAACTGTTATCAAAGTCTGCTCCGCCTCATCGGCTAGTTGAACTAGTTTTTCACGTCGCGCTTGGTCTAACTCAGAGAAAACATCATCAAGTATGAGAATAGGTTCGGTACCATTTGAACGAAGTAATTGAAACGATGCAAGTCTTAATGCGAGTGCGATTGACCAGGATTCTCCATGACTTGCGTATCCTTTAACAGGATGGTCACCAAGGTTAAGTTGAAGGTCATCTCGATGTGGCCCAACCAGTGTTACACCACGTTCTCGTTCTTGATCTTTTACATCAAGTAGTTTGCCAGCAAGAAGTTTTTTGTTGTTCTCTCGATCAGTATTTAAACCTTCAACACTTGATTTATAGTCAATGTTTGCTGGTTTTTTTTCAGCTAAATTTTTATACGACGCACTGAAGTGTGGTAACAAATCCTTAATGATTGAGATGCGAGCGGCGATTACTTCTGCGCCAAAAGTGAGGATGTGGTTATCCCATGGCTCTAGCGCGGCGAAAGAGGCTCGGCTTTTTAAGAGCGCATTTCGTTGTTTTAGTGCGCGTTCGTAATCATTAATAATGCCAGCTAACCGCGGGTTTTTTTGAATAATGAGATGATCAAGAAACTGTCGGCGTTCACTTGGGTCACCTCGAACTAAATCAAGATCTTCTGGTGAAAACGTTATTGAAAGACATATTCCTAAAATTTCACGTTGGCTTCGTACAGGATTGTTATTAACTTTCGCACGATTAGCTTTTGACGCATTGATCTCTAACTCTATTAGTTGAGAACGGTCTTGATTAAATATTTTTGCTCGAATGTAGGCACGTTCGGAACCTAATTTAACAAGTGGTGCGTCGTTAGCGACTCGATGTGAAGATAATAAAGAGAGATAAGAGATAGCTTCAATAATATTTGTTTTACCTTCGCCGTTATCTCCAATAAAAATAGTTTGTTTAGGTTGAAGTTCTAACTCCAACTCAGAATAAGAACGAAAATCTTTTAACGAGAGGTGAGTAACGCGCACAAGAGTTAGGAGGCGTACCGCATTGGCATAAGTAGGTAGCGGTAGTTGTCGCTAATTGCGCCGTCTCGCTCTGTTTTACCTGACAGCACCGCAGGTTTGTTAGATCCAGTAAATGCAATATTGACATAAGGAGTGTTAACTGCATGAAGGCCGTCGAGAAGAAATGTTGGGTTAAATGCGATTTCGATTGGATCGCCGACATAATCTATGGTGAGTTCTTCATTTGCTTGGGCTTCTTCCCCAGCGCCTGCTTCTAATTGGAGTGTTGTTCCACTAAATCGAAGGCGAAGTGGGACTGTTTTATCAGTCACTAAAGCAACACGTCTTACTGAATCGAGGAATGAACTTACTTCGATAGTTGCGTTTGCAATGCTCTCTGAAGGTAGGAGGTGGCGGTAGGGTGGAAATGTTCCATCTAACATTCTTGATGTCATTGTTTTTGATTGTGCTGCAAAACCAACGAGTCGATCATGTGATGTGGTTGGTGCTATTGCCAGCGTTACATCTTTTGTGCCAGCAACAGTTTTCGCCGCATCTGCCAACGTACGAGCTCTCAGTAACGCGGAGGTAATTATTTCTGGGTTGTTAGGTTGCCAAGGGATTTCCCGCACTGCTAATCGATATCTATCTGTTGCAGCTAGTGTGATGGTTTCGTTATTGATATCGATGTGAATTCCAGTAAGTGTCGGAAGTGAGTCGTCTTTACCTGCCGCAATAGCTACTTGGTTCACTGCTGTAGCAAAAATATCACTTGAAATAGCGCCGGTGGTTTCTGGCATGGAAGGCAAGTTTGGATATTCATTAATGGGAAGTGTGGGAAGAGTAAATTTTGATGTTGCAGCAGTTACTAGTACTCGGTTGTTATCAAGGGTAAATGTCACAGGTTTATTTGGCAGTGAACGTGAAATTTCTGCTAACAAACGTCCTGGAACTAATACTTTTCCTTTAGCTCCCACTTCTGCTTTAAAAGTTGCTTTGGCTGACGTTTCAAGATCAGATGCAGAAAGTGTTATGTCACTATCTACGTCAATCACTATTCCAAGTAAAGCTGTCATTATCGGACGTGTCGACAAACTTCGTGAAACCCAATTAACGCTATCAACAAGCGTTGGTGTATCAACTGTGAACTTCATACCTCAAACCTTTTCATATCGTCTCTTTAATGTGAACGAAAGGTTCGCTCACAACCCACCCTTTATATCTAAAGTAATTCGTAGTAACTAACCGATTAATCTGTGGTTATCTATTAAAACCGCAGGTCAAGCAGTTTTACTATCCACTTACTTTGTTGATACCTCGCTTCTTTCTGTTGAAACTCTGTGTATAACTTTTATTATTTAAGAACATATTCTTACTCCCACCTTGGGCTAACCCCAGACCACCCACACCTATCCACATTTTTTCCACACTGTTAACCACGGGATTCCTGCTTAATACGGTTAGTTAATTCAGTTACTTGATTAAAAATCGAACGCCGTTCAGCCATTAATTGACGAATTTTCCGATCAGCGTGCATCACTGTGGTGTGGTCGCGACCACCAAACGCTTGGCCGATTTTTGGTAGCGATAGATCTGTTAACTCACGACAGAGGTACATCGCTATCTGACGAGCATTGACAAGGACTCGGGAGCGAGAGGTTCCACATAAATCATCAACACTCAGGCTGAAATAAGCAGCTGTCTGAGCCATGATCGCAGACCCGGTGATCTCTGGCCCTCCTTCTGCAGGGATTAAATCCTTTAAAACAATTTCAGCAAGTCCAAGATCGACCCCTTGTCGATTAAGTGAAGCGAAGGCAGTTACACGAATAAGTGCGCCTTCCAACTCTCGAATATTTGTAGAAATTTTGCTCGCGATGTACTCAAGAACATCATCTGGCGCATTGAGTTTGTCTTGCGCGGCCTTCTTACGCAAAATTGCAATTCGTGTTTCAAGTTCAGGTGGTTGGATATCAGTAATTAAACCCCACTCAAAACGACTTCGGAGACGATCTTCCAATGTAGTTAATTGTTTAGGTGGACGATCAGACGAGATAACAATTTGTTTGTTTGCGTTATACAACGTATTAAATGTATGAAAGAACTCTTCTTGTGTCCGCTCTTTATTTTCTAAAAATTGAATGTCATCTACCAACAAAACATCGAGATCTCGGTAACGACGTTGGAAAACCGAAGACTTATCGTCACGAATAGAGTTGATAAAATCGTTGGTAAATTCCTCTGAAGAAACATAACGAACTCGCAGTCCACCATAAAGTTCTTTTGCGTACGCACCAATCGCGTGTAATAAGTGGGTTTTACCTAAACCTGATTCACCATAAATAAACAATGGGTTATAAGCCTTAGCCGGCGCTTCCGCCACCGCCACCGCGGCTGCATGGGCAAATCGATTTGACGCGCCAATAACAAACGTTTCAAATATATAGCGCGGATTTAATTGTGATTGTTCAGTTGATTTTGGCGCGCTCTCTTGCCGTCCAGTTCCAATTCGTGGAGCGTTCGCATCAATATCAATATCAAAAACAGGTTCATCAACAACTTCAGGAGTTTCCGCAACAGTGACAGCGATATTTATTCGATCGCCAGTTTTTTGAGAAAGTGACTCATTAAGAACAGAACGGAGACGACTTTCCAAAACATCTTTTGCAAAAACATTTGGCGCTGACAACAAAAGATTTGATCCACCGTCACCTTTAATCAAACCCAGTGGTTTTGTTAGATTAAGAAATGCTCGATGCTGCGGAGCATCACTTGCGATTTGTTCAACGACGCCATTCCATAGCTCTTGTAGATCTACCTGGGTCTGGTCCGATGCCAACATTTAAACCTCCAAGAGAATCCACAAAGTTATCCACAGGCTGTGGGGTCTAAACCCTCGCTTGAGCCTTCTACCCCAAAAAACCAGACCCTTTTACGGGCTAGCCTGTGGATAGAGGCGCACCGTAGAGCGATTAACCGCGAATTGCAAGTGGTTATCCACACTGGCTACCTTTAGCCCCCGCTGTGGCCCCGGAAACGGACGGTCCTATTTCGACCTGACCGGGAGTAGTTCGAAGTTTAGAAAGCAGAAAGAGGAGCAATCATGACAAAGCGCACCTTCCAGCCGAATAATCGTCGGCGCGCAAAGAAGCACGGCTTCCGTGCTCGAATGGCTACACGCGGTGGTCGCGCAGTTCTCTCTGCTCGCCGCGCTAAAGGTCGCGCTCGTATCTCTGCGTAGCTCGTGCTCGCATCAGATAATCGTTTAACGTCCAGCGCCGAATTTAAAAAAACCACACACCGCGGCGCCCGCGTCTCCACGAAATCACTCGCCGGATATGCGTTGACAGACACCACACTTACCGCGCCAAAAATTGGATTTATTGTTTCGCGCGTCATCGGCGGATCAGTTGCTCGACATCGAGTAGTGCGACAACTTCGACATCTCTCGCGGGAAAATTTGCATTTGTTGCCAAATGATTCCATGGTGGTAGTGCGCGCAATTGAAAATACTTTCGACTATTCACACGACACAAAATCACTCTTTG
The DNA here is from genome assembly GCA_964597305.1 of uncultured Bifidobacterium sp. Lineage (GTDB taxonomy): Bacteria > Actinomycetota > Actinomycetes > Nanopelagicales > Nanopelagicaceae > UBA7398. Next base: position 13,727 of record CAZQWU010000017.1, on the reverse strand, counting down.
AAAAACTAGCGCAACGACTCTCTGAGCGAAAACCTGCACATGTAGGTACACCATGAAAGCGTTAGAAATAATGATTCAGATTTATCAAAAGTGGGTCTCACCAGCTTTTGCGCCACGATGTAAGTACTACCCATCATGTTCCCAATACACACTCATTGCTATTCGACAGCATGGTGTAAAAGGTGTGTTTTTAGGTCTATGGAGATTTATTCGATGCAATCCATGGTCACATGGCGGCGTTGATTACCCACCTCAAACCATTGAAAAACAATGGGATTCCACCACTCTGCAGGAGGTCAAATAATGGGCTTTATTCTTAATCCACTGTACGACATCGTATCGGCGGTAATTGTTGGCATACATAAAGGCCTGACACCGATTTTTGGTGCGGATAGTGGTGTTTCATGGAGTTTTGCCATCATCGGACTCGTTATTCTTATTCGAATCATTTTAATTCCGCTCTTTGTTAAACAGATTAAGAGCCAACGTGCATTAACTGCGCTTCAACCACATATGAAGGCTATTCAAACTAAATATAAAGACGATCGTCAAAAACAATCTGAAGAATTAATGAAGTTATATAAAGAACATAAAACAAATCCTTTAGCGTCCTGTTTTCCCATTCTTGCGCAAGCACCAATATTCTTTGCGCTCTTTACTGTATTGAACGGCATTGGAAAAAATCCACCAGTGGCACACGGAGTCCTCTCTGAAGCTGATGTAGTTTCTGCTGCCGGGGCAAAATTTTTTGGCGCGCCAATCTCACAAACATTTTTAGGATCGTCAAACACGACAGTAAAAATCGTCACTGTACTACTCATTGCATTTATGTCAGCAACAACATTTACAACACAACGTCAGTTGATGACAAAAGGTATGCCCAAGATGGACACAACCAACAACATGATGTTGCAACAACAAAAGATTATGTTGTATCTGTTCCCACTTATTTTTGCTATTTCAGGCGTTAACTTTCCAGTTGGAGTTTTGATTTATTGGTCAACGACAAACCTATGGACATGGGGCCAACAGTTTTATGTGATTAAACGAAACCCAACTCCGGGATCACCAGCTTGGGAAGAGTTACAAAAAAAGAAGGCAGCAAAAGGCGAGGTAGTTGAAGGTGAGAGTGGGTCTGTCGCGACTGAAGAACCGAAAGGACAGCGCCACCAACCAAAGAAAAAGAAGAAGCGTAAATAGGTTAAATAGGGCAATAACGCATAAAATATAATAATTAAGACAGAATCGAATGGGGATAACAATGAGCGAAGAGAAACCATTAGCAAAACGCCTGGAAGAAGAGGGCGATGTAGCAGCTGATTACCTTGAAGGGTTGCTTGATATCGCAGATCTCGATGGCGATATTGAAATCGGTATCGAAAATGATCGCGCAACTGTCTCTATTGAGGGCGGAGACCTTAAAGACCTCGTTGGGCGCGAGGGAGAGGTCCTTGATTCACTTCAAGAGCTCACTCGCTTAGCTGTCCAAACCTCAACAGGTGAGCGAAGCAGGCTTATGCTCGATATCGATGGCTTTAGAACGAACAAAAAAGCGAGCTTGGCAGAACTTGCGCTCAAAATCGCCGAAGAGGTGAAATCAACTGGGGTTGCGGTCAAACTAGAACCAATGAACGCCTTTGAACGGAAAATCATCCACGACACTATTCAGAGCACAGGTTTAACGAGCGAGTCGGAGGGCGAAGACCCAGATCGTTGCGTGGTGGTACTTCCCGCTTGACCGTTTCACGTGAAACATTAGAGCGGTATGCCGAAGCCCTTCGAGGTCGAGGCATAGAGCGCGGCCTCATCGGCCCTGGTGAGGCAGATCGAATCTGGGAGCGCCACATTGA
>CAZQWU010000017.1:0-11777 GCA_964597305.1 uncultured Bifidobacterium sp. | reverse complement strand
GTAGCGCCACTTGATCGATTAATTGCCTCGACATGGCACCTGATTAAACCGGGAGGATCTCTTTTGGCAATTAAAGGGGAGTCGGCCCAACAAGAATTACTAAAAACTACCCTTCCAAAAGGCGCAAAAAGCGCGCTCCATGAGCTAAAAAACAACGACGCGCCCACCAGCCGCATCATCGAAGTCACCAAAGTTAGATAACTTCGCGCACGTGAGCGTTCCACGTGAAACATCAAATGAGAAGAGCCCTCGGGTTATCGGCACTCGCCGCCTTAAAGAGCCGATGCCTCAACCCATCACTACCCGAATTTTCACGGTCGCAAACCAGAAGGGCGGGGTAGGTAAGACCACCTCCGCGGTAAATGTGGCGGCAGCCCTGGCGATGGGCGGGCTTCGAACCCTCGTTATTGATCTCGACCCACAAGGAAATGCGAGCACCGCCTTTTCAATCGACCGTGATGAGGTCGCTGGAATGTATGAAGTAATTACTCGCGATATTCCAATGAGCGAGGTAGTTGTAAAGGTTCACGGCTTTCCACATTTGGAATGTGCACCTGCAACACAATCTCTTGCAAACGCCGAAGTCGAATTAGTTTCTATGGTGGGACGAGAAGTGCGATTAAAAAAAGCGCTCAATAATTTTTTACAAGAACGAGCAAGTAAAGGTGAGCGAATTGATTACGTCATTATTGATTGTCCGCCGTCACTTGGATTATTAACAATCAACGCTCTTGTATCTGCAGAAGAATTAATGATTCCAATTCAATGTGAATACTACTCGTTAGAAGGATTAGCATTACTACTTCACACTGTTTCCCTTGTGCAAGAACATCTCAATCCTAATATTCGCCTTACAACAATTTTGCTGACAATGTTTGATGGAAGAACTCGATTAGCAAATGATGTTGCAGATAATGTTCGACAGCATTATCCAAAAGAATTAATTGATATTCCTATTCCACGAGCTGTAAGAATTTCTGAAGCTCCTTCTTATGGACAAACTGTTATGACATACGATCCACTCTCAACAGGTGCACAAACATATATGGCTGTTGCTCGCGAAATTGCTAATCGTGGCGCTGCGGTATTACATACAGTAAAAGAGATCAGTTGATGTCTACACGTAAAGGTGGGCTCGGCAGAAATCTCGATGCTCTTATTCCTACATCTATAAAAGCTGTAGGAAGTGAAACAGTTGTCGCAGATCGAGATGAAGTGTTGTTGTCTTTGATTGATCCCAATCCAAAACAACCACGAACGATTTTCAATGAAGATCAACTCGCCGAACTCACAGCATCAATCAAAGAAGTTGGAGTTCTTCAACCGCCAGTTGTTCGTAAAAAAGGCGATCGCTACGAACTGATTATGGGTGAGCGCCGTACGCGAGCAGCAAAACTCGCTGGTTTGAAGACTATTCCAGTGATTATTCGCCAAACACCAGATAATGAATTACTTCGCGAAGCGCTATTAGAAAATATTCACCGCAGTGAACTTAATGCACTTGAAGAGGCAGCGGCCTATAACCAACTTCTCACTGATTTTGGTTATACCCACGACCAACTAGCAATAAAACTTGGGAGAAGTCGGCCATTAATCAGCAACACACTTCGATTACTTAATTTACCGCCATCAGTACAACGTCGCGTAGCTGCAGGAACGTTAAGCGCAGGACATGCTCGCGCGCTCTTAGCTTTAACAAGCGCAGAAGATATTGAACGTTTTGCCAACCGAGTAATTAATGAAGGTTTAAGCGTTCGCGCACTCGAAGAGGCAATCTCGATCACTCCGCAACGTTCCGCTAAAAAACCAAACCTCCGTAAGGGTGCCTCACCAGAAGTTCAAGAGCTCGGTGATCGAATTGGTGACGCACTTGATACGCGAGTAAAAATTGAGATGACGAAGAAACGCGGAAGAATTGTGATTGATTTTGGTTCAATGGAAGATCTCCATCGAATTATTAAAAGAATAGAGCGTTAGTTCAACGCAATTCCGCTCGCGCGTCGCTCCATCTCTTGCTTGACAACGTGGGCGAGTGATTTCACTCCCTCTCGAATTCGCTCGGGAGTTGGATGGCAATACGACAACCGCATTGACCATGATCCCAAACCATCAGCGTAAAACGCCGTACCAGGAACATAAGCAACTTTTGAAACGATCGCTCGTGGCATCATCGCTTTTGTATCTATCTCAGGCGGCAAAGTAATCCAGACATAAAATCCTCCACCTGGCTTTGTCCAGGTTGCTCCGCTTGGAAAATGCGTTTCTAACGATTCCAACATCGCATCGCGGCGCGCTTTGTAGAGTGAGCAAAAGGCAGCAATCTGATCGCGCCAGGGTTGATCTGCTAAGTAGCTAGAAATCGCCATTTGTGTGAAATTTGAAGGGCAGAGAATCGACGATTCACTCGCGATAACTAATTTTTCGCGTAACTCTTTTGGGACCAACGCCCAACCAACCCGCAATCCCGGTGCGATCGTCTTAGAGAATGAACCCAGATAGATGACATTGTCAGCATCTTCGGCGCGCATTGCGTTTGGCGAGGGGCGATCGAACCCCAACAGGCCATAGGGGTTATCTTCCACAACAAAAATTTTCTCGGCTCTGCATATGTCCAAAATTTCTGTTCTTCGGTCTGCTGAAAGAAGTACACCAGAAGGATTTTGATAGTTTGGAATGAGATAGAGAAATTTAATTTTCCGTCCAGCGAATCGAATATTTCGAATAGCTTCCCGCAACGCTTCCGGAATTAATCCATTGTCATCGAGGGCAATGTGAACTACTTGCGCCTGATATTGCTGAAACGTTCCGAGCGCCCCAACATACGATGGCGCTTCAGCAAGAACGACATCACCTGGGTCAAGAAATATTCGAGAAATTAAGTCGAGCGCTTGTTGGGATCCAGTTGTCACAACGACATCATCTGCATGCGCGCGGATTCCTTCCAACGCCATCACATCAAGAATTTGTTCCCGCAACTTTGGGTGACCTTGACCAGAACCATATTGCAAAGCTTCTTGACCATGATCTTTAACTAGTTTTTCAACGAGAGTTGCCATCATCTCCATTGGTAACGCTGAAAGATTAGGCATTCCACCGGCGAGAGAAACTATTTCTGGCCGAGAGGCAACAGCAAAAAGAGAACGGATCTCACTGGCGTGCATTCCGAGAGTTCGTTGCGCATAGCGCTCTGTCAAACCCTCGATCTCATTCATCGCCGAATCCCAGCCTTCCGTAAATCTTCTACTCGCAACGTACCAGTTTTGGCGTCATCCTCGGCGGATAAATAAAGTCGTTGAATTGCGATGACAAAGGCTTCTGCGATCAGATCGCGAAATTGCGGATCCGCTAATCGCTCAGCATCATGGTTATTTGAAATATATCCAAGATCAACTCGGACTGTTGGTGCTTTGGTCAGTCGTAACATATCCCAGGTTTTTGCATGAGTTCGAAGATTTACTAAATCTGTTCTCGCACAAATTTCTCGCTGAACCAACGTAGCAAATCGCTCACCAACAATGGAGTGGATTCCATGGTGATCACTTCCATAAAAATATGTCGCTACACCTTGTGCGCGATCATTCTTGTAACTATCAACGTGGAGGGAAATAACAAGATCGGCGCTCACGCTATTTGCAAAACTAATACGTTCTGGTTCTAGCGGTGAACGTTCGGTATTTCGAGTGAGAAATACAGAAACACCGAGCGCGATCAATCGCCCTTCAATTCGCTGCGCAACATCAAAAACAATGCTTGATTCGTTAACTCCATTTGCTTCTCGACCAACAGTTGATCCACCCCAACTTGGATCAAGCACAATAACTTTGTCGGCGAGGACTGGGCCGCGTTTTTCGCGTTGAGCCTGGTCACGTAGCGCGGTAGGTGCGCCACCTGAAACAGTTCGCATCAATCGCATCAAAGCCATCACCGTTGCCGGACCACATAGTCCATCAACTTTTACTCCGGCAGATTTCTGGAAATCCTTAACTGCGTTCTCAGTACGCGTTCCAAAAATGCCATCCACGCGTCCGCAATCAAAACCCATATCAACAAGGCGCGATTGCAGCGTTGCAACATCATCACCGCGCATTAACTGCCCGGCAGGTTGAAATTGAAGTGTGCGATCGCCGAGTTTCCATCGGGCTTCGTCGAGTGCACGGATAGTCATTGCATTTGCAATACCTGTTGCAGTGAGGCCACGTTCTTGCTGAAAGGCTCGGATTGCAACCTCAACTGCGTTGTCATAGAGATCTTTTGGCGCGGTCAAAAAACCTAACCGCGTTAATGTATTGGTGATGGAATAAACAACATCACCACGATCGCCCGGTTTTAGTTCTTCACTCATAACCAAAAGGCGAACTCATCACCTAAGCGATGAATTGCTCCAACTCTTTAAGCAACATAGGTTTAGGTTTTGCGCCAACAATTGATTTCACTACTTGACCACCAACAAAAACATTCATGGTGGGAATTGAACTAATCCCGTATTGCATGGCAATCGCCTGTTCTTCATCAGTATTGAGTTTGACGATCTTGATCTTTGAGCCATATTCAGTTGCGATTTCTTCCAAGATTGGTGCAACAGCTCGGCATGGCCCGCACCACTCCGCCCAAAAATCAACAAGAACTGGCGTGCTGCTCTTCAAAACCACATCACTAAAGTTGGCCGTTGTTACTGCTTGTGTTGCTCCCACGATGTTCTCCTTCGCTCGATCTTTTTTGTGAAAACTTCGACTTAATGTCCCGACAAGAATCTTTCCGCATCGAGGGCCGCCTGGCACCCCGAACCCGCCGCGGTAATAGCTTGTCGATATGTGTGATCAACGAGATCACCACAGGCAAAGACCCCAGCAAGATTTGTCCGCGTTGATCGACCTTCGACAACGACATAACCCTCATTATCGAGGGTGATTTGGCCCTTGACGAGCTCACTTCGAGGCAGGTGGCCAATTGCAACAAAGAGCGCACTTACCTCTTTAGTTGAAACGGCACCAGTAACTGTATTTCGTAGCGCAAGTCCAACAACTTTCTCATCACCAAGTACATCAGTTACTTCAGTATTAAAAATAAATTCGATTTTTGGATTTGCTTGAGCACGCTCAGCCATAATCTTTGATGCGCGGAGAGAATCACGACGATGAATAACATAAACCTTGCTGGCAAATTTCGTTAAGAAATTCGCTTCTTCCATAGCAGAGTCACCACCACCGACAACTGCGATTTCAACGTTGCGGAAGAAGAATCCATCACATGTAGCACACCAGGAAACACCGCGGCCAGATAAACGTTTCTCGTTCTCTAAACCAATTTCTTTATAAGCAGATCCCGTAGCGAGAATGACCGATTTCGTGCGAATAATATTTCCCGACCCATCTTTCAATTCCTTAACATCACCAGAAAGTTTCATCTCAACAATGTCGTCGGTAATGAGTTGTGCACCAAAACGTTGCGCTTGCTTGCGCATTTGATCCATCAAATCAGGTCCCATAATTCCGTTTTCGAATCCAGGAAAATTCTCAACCTCTGTTGTATTCATCAATGCGCCACCAGCAGTGACAGAACCTTCATAAACGATTGGTTGGAGTTGAGCGCGAGCGGCATAAACTGCAGCGGTATAACCAGCTGGACCCGATCCGACTATGACTACCGAATGAATGGTGTCGTCTATAACGCTACCCACGTTCCCACCTTATCTCTTAACGAATAATCTCTTAACAATTACCGCTTGATAATTGTTCGAACGGTTTCATCAACCTCTTCAATCTTGAGCGCCTTTGCTGTGAAGAGAAAACCGAGAAAACTCACTGTAAGAACAATGATCAGGACCAAAGAATTCCCACCGGGAATATGTACGCTCGTTAGCCAGCGACTCATAGCGTAAGCAGGAACAATCGCTATCGCAGAGGCGAAGAACATTTTTGCATAGGCAGAGATAATGCCTTTTTTCTCAATGACCCCACTCTTTTTTTCAAGCAACCAAATCGTTGAGAAAGTTCCCACCCAATAACTCAATGTAAAAGAGCCAGCCAATCCGACCGTGATCCACTTGGTTGAAAGATAGAAATAACTACCCAACGAAAAAACAATCGCAATACCATTAATCACACAATTCGAAACTACTTGTGCGCGGGTATTTTCAAAGGCGTTTAGACCTCGTATGGCAATGAGATTAATGCTCAGCGGAATCACCGCTAAAGAGAATGCCGCAAGCACGTACCCTATATAACGCGCATCGTTAGGGCTGATTCCAAAAAATAGAACATCTGACATTAATCGACCAAAGAAAAGAAAGAAAAGTGAACTCGGTACAGTTACGACACCAACGAGACGAATTGCTTTAATGATCTGAGCTCGCAACTTTTCGAGTTGGTTATCGATAACGAAATTAGATAACGAAGGTAAAATTGCCGTAACAAGAGAGATTGTTGCGATTGAATGGGGCAACAAAAGGATTAAATAAGCGTTGCTATATGGTGTGTATCCAACACCGTACGAGATTCCCTGTTCTAGCGCTTGAGTTGATGCCCGGGTCGCCAGATTTACAGTGATCAGATAACCAATCTGAGAAATCAGAACAAAAAGAATGGTCCAACCAGCTAACCGAATGGAATGAGTGAGTCCAGATCCTTTCCAATCAAAACGTGCACGAAGTGAAACGCCAGCTCGCGAGAGCACCGGGAGTAATACAAGCGCTTGTACGACAATTCCCAACGTAGTTCCGAGTCCTAAGAATTGAACCTGACTGTCAGAGATCGTATTAAGTTCAAGCTCCTGCGAAATAAACACTGCGAAAATGGCAATAGCAACGAGATTGTTCAAAATTGGTGCCCACATCATGGGGCCAAAAACTGAACGTGCATTCGCGATCTGGCCCAAAAGCGCGAAAATACCCATAAAGAAAATCTGAGGTAAGCAAAAACGCATAAAGGAAACAGTGATATCAAACGTTCTTCCGGTAAACGATGGCGAATAGAGATGAACTAATAACGGCGCACATGCAATTGCCAACACTGTGATAACAAGCAAAATTGTCGCGATAAACGTAAATAATCGCGAAATGTAGGCGCTACCACCATCAGCGTGACGAGTTGCGCGAACAATTTGTGGAACGAAAACTGCGGTAAGTGAACCACCGATGAGCAGGTTATAAACAATGTTAGGCATAGTGTTACCAACGTTGTATGTATCACCAAGAATTGCAGTGCCAAGAACGGCCACCAACAAAAGATTTCTTATCAAACCTGTAATGCGCGAAAAAATAGTGCCAAGCGCCATCACGCTCGAAGCACGAATTATTTGTTGATCATCGCTCATGATTTCGTTTCTTTACTCGTCGAACGCTCTGAGTGACGCCTGCTAATAACAAAACAATTGCTGACACAGTTGTAATCCATGTTGCAATGGGGCTAATCACAGATAGTCGAAGCGGTAGTTCCACAGGTTTACCGACTGAGACTGCCTCAGGAGATTTCAGTTGGACCATTAACGTCGAAGTTCCTGAAGCCACCACATGCACTTTTATTGGCACAATTAATTTTGATTGTGCAGCGACAGTGAAGTCGCGAATAGGTGAGACTGTTACTTTCCCATTGAGCGGTGTAACTGCCATAGATAAAGTTACATCTTTATTAAAATTATTGACGATTGTCACAGGGATTTTTTCATTTGTAGAGGTAATGGTGTATTTACCTACAACCACTCGCAATCGTTTTGATAAGGATTGAAAATCTTGCGAAAAAACCCTTGCTAATCGGAGCGAATCATTGCGCGAGAGTGACGGGCTGGTGAGCTGCGAAATACCTAATCGGTAAGGGTCAGTGTCTTGGATATCCAATACTTTAAGAAAACCTTTAAGGTCTCGTCGTAACTGAAAGTACGTATTCTGCGTCTCGCCCGGGATGCTCGGGGATTTTTGACCGGGATATTGAGCGACCATATCGGCGTACTTTCCCGAATAGAAAATAACTTTCAGTTGCGAATTTGCTTCGTAATATCGAAGCTCGTTGGGAGCTACTCGCTCAAGCCAGGAAGAAGCCGGTGCGCCATACGGCAGTGCGTACACAGTATTAATTCGCACGACTTGTTTAAGAGCTGCGAGCCAACTCGATGCAATTGTCATTCCAGTACCAGCGGTAACTTCATCAACTTTTCCAGCAACTCGTACCGAATACCCATCTGTCATCGCTTGCACTTGGTCAAGGAGCGCAGCATCGATATACCAAACTTTATTTGCACGAGTTGGTGCAAAAACTAATTGCCCTAACCGCTGACTCGGTAATAACAAAGAGGCAAGCTCATCATCATAGAAAGTTCCATCCAGTCCCATATGAGCCCGCTCAGTAAGCACAACGGGAATTTGCTCTGCTGCTGACAATGGCGACGGAGTGCTGAAAATAAACAAAAATACTGAAAAGAAAAAAAGCACGATAGCGGTGAGAAATTTTTTCATGAGGTCAGATCGCCAGATCGTAGGATGAGTTTTCGTTCATCAGGATAGGCAAGTGTTTCTGCAATCTTGTCGAGCGGGAACCATTGAACATCATCGACTTCTGTAACTTGCGGAGCAAGTTTTCCACCAGTTTCTCGAAAGAGAAAGTGATGGACAGTTTTATGAATTCGCTTTCCACCAGCCATAAACCAAAAATCAATAACACCAAGCGATCGCAAAATTTCGCTTTGGATTCCAGTCTCTTCAGCCACTTCACGCACTGCCGCTTGTTCTGGCGTTTCACCCTCTTCAATATGGCCTTTTGGTAAGGACCATAACAAGCGCTCCTTACTTTGATCTTTGATGTCTCGCCGACCAATTAATAAACCTTGTGTGCCAGTGGAATCGATTACTAAACCACCTGCACTGGTTTCATCAACGCGCTTTGCGTAGGGGCGTTTGCCCTGATTTTTTTTGGCGTGTGAATTCTTTTTTCGTGGGGGACGTTTCCGCCGTCGCTTTTTACGCGCATCTTCGCCGCCCGCACTAGGTGCCGGGGTCATGACGGAAGGGTACTCGTCTAGCCTTGGTCGTTATGAGTACCCCAGCGCAAGCCGCACAAGAACTTGCGATTGCAACGCTAACTTCACGAGCACCACAAGCACAATCGCTCGCCGATGCATTTCGCGCGAGTGGATTCCGCCTCGCGCTCGTTGGTGGTCCTGTTCGTGATGCAATATTAGGAAAACTTTCTCACGATCTAGATTTCACAACAAATGCGCGACCACATGAGACAAAGAAAATTCTTAATGCATGGGCGGATTCAATCTGGGAAACCGGAGCTCAATTTGGAACGATCGCTGGGAAAAAGGGCGATATCACAGTGGAAGTTACTACCTATCGAAGCGAAAGTTATGACCCCAGTAGCAGAAAACCAGAAGTTAATTTTGGTGATTCACTCGAGGGCGATTTAGGTCGTAGAGATTTCACTGTGAATGCGATGGCATTGGAATTAACAACGCCCACTCCACAATTTATTGACCCGCATAACGGTGTGATGGACCTTGCAAAACAAATACTTAAAACACCTCGCGCCGCCACGGAACTTTTTAGTGATGATCCGTTACGAATGTTGCGCGCCGCTCGATTCGCAAGCCAATTACATTTCACTGTTGATGAGGAAATTGTTTCTGCAATGACGTCTATGGCTGATCGAATCAACATTGTGTCGGCAGAACGAGTATGCGACGAATTAACCAAACTCATCATGTCGAATAATCCGCGCGCAGGAATTACGCTCTTAGTAGAGACCGGGCTAGCGAAGTTAGTCATTCCAGAAATTCCACAACTTCAACTAGAAGTTGATGAACATCACCACCATAAAGATGTTTATGAACACACACTTACTGTGCTGGAACAAGCGATTGCGCTCGAAGCTCGCCTTGGCGGACCCAATCTGATTATTCGTCTCGCTGCACTATTACATGACATTGGCAAACCAAAGACGAGAGCGCTTATTCCGGGCGGTGGCGTCTCCTTCCACCACCATGAAGTTGTCGGTGCGCGAATGGCTCGTGAGCGACTTCGAAAACTTCGATTTTCTAGCGAGATTGTTGAGGCAGTTGGAACACTGGTATTTCTCCACCTGCGCTTCCATGGTTATGGTGATGGCGAATGGACAGATTCAGCGGTCCGTCGCTATGTCCGCGATGCAGGCGAACTCCTAACTCATCTCCACGTTTTAACTCGCGCGGATTGCACAACGCGCAACAAACGGAAAGCAGAGCTGTTAGCAAAAACTTATGATCAACTAGAAACTCGCATCGTTGAATTAATGGCGCAAGAAGAGCTCAATAAAATTCGACCCGACCTCGACGGTAACCAGATAATGAAATTGCTCAACATTGCCGCTGGTCCGGCAATTGGAAAAGCATATGACCATCTTTTAGAACTTCGATTAGAGCACGGTCCACTTGGAGAAGCGCGAGCAACAACTGAATTACTTAACTGGTGGGCTGCCTATCAGCGTGAAAATTCTTAGTGCGAAGAACTCCAAACGAAACTAGAAAATAAGCACCAGCAACAATTAACGGAGTTGTTGCACCTAAACCACTTGTCGGTAGAACTATCGCTGCAGTCAACGCACCACTGACAATTGCGATATTCATCAACACGTCATACACAGCAAAAACACGTCCACGAAATTCATCAGGAACTTTAGATTGAACAAGCGCATCATTTGTTACTTTGACGCATTGACCAAATAACCCGACGAAAAATGCTGTGGCTAATAAAATAAATTCGCTCTGAGAAAATGCAAGAACCACCGGCATGATTCCACTACAAAATAATGTCGCGCGGATCCACCCATGTCGACCAAATTGACTGACGCCAAATGGCGCAATCAGCGCACCTATTCCAATTCCGATTCCCGCCACTGTTATCGCTAATGCAAGCCCCGCCAAACCAGCTTCCGGATCATCTGCGCTATGAAATGTATTGCGCTCTAACAACAGCGCCATCAGGGTTAATGCATTGAGACCAAATCGATGCGTTGCAGTGGCAAAAATACCGAGGTACACATCACCGAGTTTTCTCATTAAATCCAAGCCATCACGCAACTCTTGAAATCGTTCTCGAATCGTTCCGCCATGTAATTCATGTGGCAAAGGTCCGAGTGATTTTTTCGGCATAAATCCAGCAAGCGCCGCTGCAACGAAATACGCTGATGCCGCTACGAGAATTAATCCAGCATCAGCAAAGTTAGCTTGGGTATGCGAGTCAAGAAATCGCCGCAATCCAATTCCAGCGCCACCGCCAAGAACAACGGCAACCGTTCCCCCGGTCACTGCCAATGCATTGATACCAAGTAATTTTTTACGATCAACAATCAATGGCAATCCCGCACTTAAACCTGCAAGAATTAATCGATTAATGCCGAATGCAACAAGCACTACTGCAGTTAAAAGTACGCCAGTTTGACCTTGATGAACTAGCCACGCAATACAGAGCAAAGTAATCGAGCGAAGTCCATTTGCCACCATCAAAATACGCGACCGTGAAATGCGATCCAGAATCGTTCCAATAAATGGACCGATAAACGAATACGGAAGTAAGACGACCGCAAACGCAACTGCTGCCGCCATTGCATTGGGTTGTCGCTCTGGTGAAAAAAGAACAAACGAAGCAAGACCAGTTTGGAATATTCCATCGGTAAATTGGCCCACCCAACGTACAGATAGAAGCTTGCGAATCACAGCCAAAGCGTAGTTACTTATTTAGGTTTATTCTTTGCTTTATGTGGTCTCAACGCGCATTTGTTGATTTCTCGCTGAAAAAACGCGCGACTCTC
>CAZQWU010000016.1:0-26145 GCA_964597305.1 uncultured Bifidobacterium sp. | reverse complement strand
AACAATGTCTGCAACGTGGCGACAGGTTAATCATGCAACGCAATGGAACGGCAAGAAGATTTCTTTAAAAACTATTAAGGCAAAACCGCTTCCACAAGAGCTCCATTCACTCTTTGAAATGGAAGAGTTGAAGAAATATTTCACAGATTCAGAACTCTCATCGATGGGAGCAAAGACCAAAAAAGTTTCTGCGACCAAGAAGGGCGGTAAGAAGTAATGGCCCGCAAAGTTAAAATGCGCATTTGGCGTGGTGATTCCACGTCAGGTGGATTTAAAGAAGTTACTGTCCCAGCTAATGAAGGCGAAGTTGTTCTTGATGTCATCCATCGAGTTCAAGCAACTGAAATGTCAGATCTTGCAGTCCGCTGGAATTGCAAAGCAGGAAAGTGCGGATCGTGCTCCATGGAAATCAATGGAAAACCACGCCTTGCCTGCATGACTCGAATGAATACATTTGAAGAAGGCGAAACCATTACCGTGACGCCACTTCGTGCCTTCCCCGTAATACGAGACCTTGTAACCGACGTTTCGTTTAACTACAAAAAAGCGCTAGAAGTCGATGCCTACGAGCACCCAGAAGAGTTAAAACCAGGTCAAGCTCGAATGCAACAAGTAGACGTTGAGCGAAGTCAAGAGTTCCGTAAATGTATTGAATGTTTCCTCTGCCAAGATACCTGCCACGTAATTCGTGATCACGAAGAAAATAAAAAATCCTTTGCCGGCCCGAGATTTTTCATCCGGATGGCTGAGCTTGATATGCATCCGCTGGATAAATTACGAAATCGTAAGCGGAAGGCTCAAGAAGAGCATGGTTTGGGAATGTGCAACATTACAAAATGCTGTACTGAAGTGTGCCCCGAACATATTCGTATTACCGATAACGCAATTATCCCAATGAAAGAGCGCGTTGTTGATGAGAAGTACGATCCAATTCGTTGGCTAGGTTCCAAAATTCGCAAACGCGAAGGCCTCTAGTGAAAATCGTGGCGCGTTGGGCTGGTCTCACACTCGCCGTTTGGATTGCAACATCGATAGTTTCAGGCGTTCATATCAAATCTGGCGCATGGAATTATTTTTGGATCGCGGCAATTTTTGGCTTAGCAAATACATTCCTCGGTAGCTTCATCAAGCTTCTAACGTTGCCCGCGGTCATCCTCTCATTTGGGCTATTCCTTATTGTTGTCAATGCTGCGATGTTGGAGTTAACAGATCGCTGGAGCGATGTTCTCACCATCGATAATTTTAAGTCTGCGCTCCTTGCTGCATTTATTATCAGCGTAGTCTCGGGTTTCTCGAGAAAAATACTGAAAAGAAAATAACCATCTTCGGCGATCTATTTGCCATCGCACTTGGCGGAGTTATCGGTTCTCTGGCAAGGTGGCAGGTTGTTGAATTAACGTCAAGCTTTATCGGAACGCTCATTGTTAATCTTGTCGGGTCGACCGTCGCCGCACTTTTTGCCTATCGAATTGCCACAGCGCACCGTCAACGCCTCTTTTGGATCACTGGTTTTGCGGGTGGATTGACAACCTTTTCTTCATTGGCTCTGCTCACAACTGAAAATTCTGCGGTCATTGGTGGACTTTATGTGGTCGCCACACTTCTGCCGAGTTTATTTATCGTCTCCATAATCCGGACTCGATTTCAAAATGAGTCGAGTAAATGATGCGAACAATCTATTTCGTCATTGGCTCAGCGATCGGAGCACCACTTCGGTATCTCATCGATCTGTATTATCGAAAACGCTATTCCTTCCCCATAGGAATTCTCATTGTGAATGTTCTCGGTTCATTTATATTGGCTGCGGTAGTTAATACCCACACTGGCGATGCCGCTTTTCTCGGCATGGGATTTTGTGGTGCTTTCACAACGTGGTCGGCGCTTGCGTTAGACCTTGATGCAGAACTCGCCTCAGGAAAAAGATCTATGTTTTATAAAAATCTTATTTTCAATCTGCTTTTTGGCTTTGTCGCTGCCATTGTTGGCGCACAATTTCTGTAAAACTCATCCTGTGGGAGCAAACAATCACATGCCTTGTGATTTCTGTGGACAGCTTTATGATCCAGTGGCAACACGATGGTTATGTCCGCACTGCCATATGAAGACAAATTGTTGCGATGGCGCTCCATGCCCAATTGTTATTGACGCACCATCAGTCGCTAAATAATCTTCTGACATGAGTATTCGGCGTAGAAGCTTAATCACCCTGCTAGCACTGACGGTTATGGTGTGCGGTCAAGGCGTGATTAATGCAGCGACCACAGCCAAAGCAGGTGGTGCATGTACGAAAGCAGGAGCAACTTCCATAGTTTCTGGAAAATTATTTACGTGTATTAAATCTGGGAAGAAATTGGTCTGGGATAAAGGGACAACAATTCCGAAGACAAGTCAAACACCACAGCCAACAAATAATTCACAAACTCCAAATACTCCGCAAAATCCAAATCCAACTCCAACAACATCAAGTTCGGTTGTAGATTTAGGTGGCAGTTGCAGCAAAGAAGGTGATATTCAATCGCTCTCACTTAATCCTGGACAAGTTATTTGCCAAAGTGGTAAGTGGTCTCCATATAACAACTCACAAAGTCCCTCCAACCCGAGTAATTCATCGTCAACGAACTTGGGACCAATAATTGCAACTGAATGGACCTATCTTTACGCGCTCACAAGTGGAAATGGCTTAGGTAACGTTTCTGATGCGTCTCTTGTGCAAGAACCAACAGGAAAAATTCGAATGTACTTTAAGAACGGTAATTCGCCAGAAGCAAAAATTTCTGGAATGGATAATTACATCCATTCTGCTACCTCAACTGATAATGGATTAACGTGGACTGTTGAATCCGGCGTTCGTATGGCCGTGACTTCTCCGGTAGAAGTCCTTCCTAAAGTTGGTGGTGGATACCAAGCGTGGGGTTGGAAACATACCCCTAGTGGAGATTCAATGTATTACGCAGAATCTTCTGATGGCCTAACTTTTACTGAAATTTCAATTCCAGGTTTAGACCCGACAACATGTAAAACGTCGACTGGACAATCCATTGCACCGCTCGGTGATCCCGCAATTGTGAAATTAGCAGATGGCACTTGGCTGCTTCATGCTCAAGGTTTTGGTGTGGGTGATGCACCTCCAACGTTTGCGCGTTGGGCATGTGTAGCGACATCACCAGACGGAAAAACTTGGACCGCAGTGCAATCTCGATCTTACGGTGGTTCACCTGATGTCGAGACCAATCCCAATATTTACATGAATAAAGATGGAAAAGTGGAGTGGTACTGGCCTTCCCCAACCGGAATCGTTTCCAAAATTGGCGATGGAAGTACTTTTGGTAGCTCTACGACATTTATCAAAGGTGGAGACCCTGAGAGATTAGATCTTTCAAATGGAACAGAGTTACTAGCCCTCGGTGGATTCGACAGCCGAATGGGTGGTGTCATTATCATCGCAAAACGAGTAAAAACAAATTATTCCATCACTCGATTAACTAGTCCGCCTACAGGCACTAGCGCAAGTCCAAACTCAACATTGTTATGGAGTATCTCTGGAGCGACAGAAAGTCAAGTGACAGTATGGAATTTCTGTCTCAACAAGAATGTTAAAGATATTTCAGGAGCAACAGTAACTTTTGAGAGCACATCAGGAGTTTTAAAAGTTACTGCTCGTGACCCAGCCAATGCCCATTCGTGTACGTATGTACTAGTAGGAAGTGAAAAAGTAATCGGCTAGCGAAGTAAATTCGCCATCCACACTTCAATTTCATCCGGATGGCGCGGTAGGGCGTCGCTAAGTATCGTGTGACCAGTTTCAGTAACAAGAACATCATCTTCGATTCGGATACCAATTCCGCGATACTCAACAGGGAATAGTTCATCGTCGGGTTGAATATAGAAACCTGGCTCAACAGTTAAAACCATTCCAGGTTCTAAAACGGTTTCTTGAACTTGTTCTCGCCGCGCTTCGCCACAATCATGCACGTCCATTCCGAGTTGGTGGCTAGTTCCATGAAACATCCAACGTCGATGCAACCCATTCTCAGGCTTTAGAGAATCCTCAATGGAAACCGGTAGAACGCCAAGTGCAGCAGCGCCTTTTGCAATCTCAACCATCGCTGCCGCATGGATATCTTTAAATTTCGCACCGGGTTTTACCGCCGCAAACCCAGCTGCTTGAGCACGGAGAACGATCATGTATAAATTTTTCTGTGCCTCCGTAAATTTTCCATTAACCGGAAGAGTTCGAGTGACATCGGCCGTGAAATGTGATTCCCGTTCAACTCCAGCGTCAATCAAAATGAGATCTCCATCTTTAACTGCGCCGTCATTGCGAATCCAGTGAAGTACGCATGCATGTGTTCCAGAAGCAACAATGCTGTCATACCCAATGTCATTTCCTTCTGAACGAGCACGGCCATAGAACGCTGCTTCAATAATTCGCTCTCCACGTGGGTGAGCTTTTGCCGCTGGGAACACTCGAACCATGTCAGCAAATCCACGCGCTGTTGAATCACAAGCCTTTTGCATTTCACTAATTTCAAAGGAATCTTTCACGATTCGTGCCACTGAAAGAAAGCGATGGAATTCTTCATCATGTTCATGGAGAGGAATTCGTGAATCAATAGCGGGATCAGCTTTTCTCACCGTCAAAGTTTCTTTTTCTTGTGCAAGAAAATCCGGCAGAGTTTCAATTAATGCGACCTTAATTCCATATCGAGTCTGCGTCTCTTCAAGTGTCATACGTCGGCCGATCCAAAATTCACCATATTGGCGATTGGTATAAAACTCGTCGTTATTGCGAGGTGAGCGAGGATGAATAAAAAGGAGCGCTTCATGTCCAGAACTGTTTGGCTCCAAAACTAATACGGAATCAGGAACGGTGTCACATGCATCAATTCCAGTAAGCCATGCAAATGCAGTATGCGCGCGGAATCTATAGTCCGAGTCATTACTTCGAACTTTTAAAGTTCCAGCTGGAATGACGAGTCGTTTTCCAAGGAATTGTTTCGATACCTTGTCGCGTCTTAGGCGGGTAAATGGCACTGATGGATGTTCAACGACGTTATCAAGCGGTGAGGCGGCCCAACCAACTTTCATAAACTCTGCCATCGCATTTGGTGCGGGAATGTCGTGGCCTTGAGTTCCCGGCGTTTTCCCTGCATTGGTATCGAACGTTGAACTACTCATAGGGTGAGCGTAATTCATCTATATAGTTTTCGCATGACCCCAAAACTCCACGGACGTGTGCTCGTGGTGGGATCGCTCAATTTAGATTTCATTATTGACTCACCAATTCCTAAGCCAGGGCAAACGATTTTAGGTAAAAAGTTTCTCAAACGAGCAGGCGGTAAAGGCGCGAATCAAGCAGTCGCCGCCTCGAAAATTACTCATCAGGTTTGGATGTCTGGCTGCGTGGGGAGTGATGATGAAGGTGCCGAACTTATCGCAGCGCTCAACACGTACGGTGTAAACACTGAACATGTGAAAAAAGTTAATAATCAAACAGGGGTTGCTTTTGTCACCGTCGATACAACTGGTGAAAATGCCATCACGGTTATCTCAGGTGCTAACCACTCCCTTGTTTCGGATCATATTTACGAGGCGATCAAAATAATTCAACCAGATGTCCTTGTGATGCAGGCAGAAAACAATATGGATGTCGTAGCAGAACTCTTAAGTAATGAAAATATTTCTGCGCGGAAAATTTTCAATTTAGCGCCATATCAATCTTTAAATAAACAAATTCTGACAATGTGTGATCCACTCGTTGTTAATGAACATGAAGCGTGCGAATTACTAGGTCACGGCCTCGACGAGGATTTCCATAAAACCGGTAACGAACTATTAAATATAAGCAAGTCGGCAATTCTGACTCTCGGCGCACGAGGAGCAATTGTGTGTGAAAACAACTTAGTGAAACATTTTCCTGCTCGCACGGTAGATGTTGTCAGAGATACCACGGGGGCCGGAGATGGCTTTGTAGGTTCACTGGCGGCATACATCGCATCGGGATATTCGCTAGAAGATGCAACGTTAAGAGCGATTGATTTTGCTGGTCTTGCTGTATCGCGAACAGGTGGAATGAGTTCGTATCCGGAAATTACTGAATTAGTTACACGGTAAACTCCTCAGTACTGGAGACGTCGCATAGCCCGGTCTAGTGCGCCTCACTGCTAATGAGGTTGACCCCTAAAGGGTCTCGGAGGTTCAAATCCTCTCGTCTCCGCCACTTCATATATTCAAAATTAGAGTTAGACCGATAGAAAAGAGTATGGAGCGCTGCACATGAAAGCATTGATATTCGGTGGAACTCGTTTTATGGGGCGCTATGTAAGCCGTACTTTTCTTGAAGCAGGTTACGACGTAACTATTGCAAATCGCGGAACGAACGAACCCATCGCTGGCGTAAAGGCTATTTCACTTGATCGTTCAGTTGCAGGAGCCATTAATGCCCTTGCGAATCAGAAATTTGATGTTGTGTTGGATTTTTCAGCCTATCCCTCTGCTTGGGTGAAAGAAGCGGGCGAAGTCCTAAAAGGGAACATCACAAAATATATCTTTATTTCGAGCGGTGCAGTGTATAAAAAAAGTAATCGATATCCAATGCAAGAACACTTTGACATCGCTCCGCATGAATTATTTTTTACTTATTCGGATGAGAAAATTAAAGGTGAAAAATTCCTCCTGGAATTTAGTAAGAGTGGCTATTTTGAAACGGTGTCATGTCGACTTCCTTATGTAATGGGCATCGATAATTATGAAGACCGCGAAGCTTTTGTTCTGAGCAGAATTCTCAACGACCGACCGGTGATCCTTCCCAACAATGGCCAAGCCGTCCAATCATTTATCTACGCTGGAGATGTTGCGGCTGGACTACTTGCTCTTACTCGGGCGGGATCAGTTGTCAACGGACACGCATTCAATATTGCAATGCCAGAAGGTGTGACCAATCTTGGTTTTGTAAATATCTGTGCAGAAATAGTTGGCAAAAAGGCGAATATTCATTACATCAACCCCAATCACCCTGATCTTCAACGAGAAAGTTTTAATCTTAAAGACATGCTCTTTCCGTTTCCGGACTACACGGGATATTTAGATTCGCGAAAGATCCAGAATTACACAGGTTTTGTTCCGCGATACAGCCTGAAAGACGCTATCGAAGAGTTCTATCGAGACATGGTGAAGAAAGGCAATACTGCGCCAAAATCTTATGATCTAGAAAACCTAGCCTTAGCTTCTCTTAAACTCTAAGTTTTTCTCGTGGAGAAAATCGTAAAAATTGAGGCTGTCGAAGCCAAGGTGCCACTTCCTGAGCCTGTCACGGTGGGCACAACAGTATTCAAAGTTCGCACTTACACAGTTGTAAAAGTAATCACAAGTAGTGGAGTTCAAGGTGTGGGCTACAGCTATAGCCGTGGACTACCTATAAAAGAAATTATTGAAAATATGTTGGCTCCAGTAGTTGTTGGTAAACATATTGAAGAATCGGAGAACATCCGAAAAGAAATTCTTGCTACCTATTGGCATTCAGCTGAACACGGAACGTTTACCGCCGCAGTAAGTGCCGTGGATATCGCTTTATGGGATGCTCGCGGAAAACTTCAGCAAAAATCCATTGCAACAATGCTAGGACAAAAGAAAGATTTTCTACCAATATGTTATGTCATTGGCTATAAATATGGAGCTGACGAATCTGGATTAGCGCGTGATGTAGAACGGGCGCTTGCCGATGGAATTCGATCTTTCAAAATGGTGGTTGGCGCAGGAACCGCTGAACGTGATGGAGATCGGATGAAAGTGGTGCGAGATCTCGTTGGTAAAAGTGCAAAAATTGGCGTTGACGCGTTTCGTTCATTAAAAAATGTTGATGACGCTGTGAAACGAGTCGAATTAATGCAGCCATTTGATTTGGATTTTATTGAGGATCCATTTCTCGAATCAGAGGGCCTCATGGCTATCGAGCTTCGAGAGAAAACTGGAGTGAGAATTGCCTTTGGAGAATCGCAATTTGGCCATAGAGGAATCGCGAATTTAGTCCACAACAATTATGTTGACCTCGTACGAGTAGATGCATTAGTTGTAGGTGGTGTACAAGAATTTCTCGCATCTGCAGAAATTGCGAGAAAAAAGGGCTTGCAGGTCTCCACCCATATTCATAGCGAAATTCACGCACCTTTAGCAGCCACAATTGAGAATTTGTACGAAGGCGGGCTTGAATATATGGATCCGCGTCTCGATGTCGATCTCGTTCACTTATTAATGAAAAATCCACTCCAAATAAAGGATGGACACTTCCCAATCTCAGATCAACCCGGATTCGGAATTGATTGGGACTGGGAAGCGATCAGCAGATATTCCTGATTACCTAATTTTGAAACTCAAGGTTTGCCATAAGTCGTAATAGGTATCTGTAAGTCCAGGAGCATTTGCGCGTATGAGGCACCGTCTTCTTTAGAAATCCATAATTGCGTCGCGGCATTACACCAACGAGGTCTGGATCCGTTGTCCCCAGCGACGCACTCAATGACATAGAAGCCTGAGTTCGTAGGGTAATTTGCATAAGACGTGAGAAGAGGGAACTAAGGGATTTTCTTTTCATAGTCGAGAAACTAACAGGGCAGCTAGTCGTTCATATAAAGTTCACGTCACATTTAGATCAAGGCTAGCCTTCACATTTCCCTAGATGTGAGACGAAAACACGCCTACTATTAAGTCATTGAAATGTGAGGCGTTATTGATGTCGAGTGTAAATAAATCGTCAGCTCTCCATACCGCATTAACTCAATTAAGAAATTCTGTAGAACTTCTGCACTTAAGTGAGAATGATTGGCAAACGTTATCTACTCCTCGACGAGTTTTAGAAGTGGCAGTTCCATTACGCCGAGATAACGGAAGTGTGGAAATGTACAAGGGATACCGAGTTCAATATTCGACAACGCGTGGTCCGGCTAAAGGTGGTATTCGATTTCATCCAGATGTAGATATGAATGAAACTATTGCACTTGCCATGTTAATGACATGGAAATGCGCATTAACTAATCTTCCTTACGGCGGTGCAAAGGGTGGAATTTCTGTTGATCCACAAAAACTTAGTGAGAGTGAAAATGAGCGACTCACTCGTCGATATACATCAGAGATATTGCCAATAATTGGTCCGGAACGAGACATTCCAGCACCAGATGTAGGAACCGATGAGCGGAACATGGCCTGGATGATGGACACCTATTCAGTGAATGAAGGTTTTGCAGTGCCTGGAGTTGTTACGGGTAAACCAATTGTGCTTGGTGGTTCGCTCGGGAGAAATTCATCAACGGGCGATGGTGTAGCAATTGCAGCTGCTGAAGCGTTGCGAGTTCGAAATATTGATATCAAAGGTGCCACAGTGGCAATTCAAGGATTTGGAAAAGTTGGCTATTGGGCTGCGGTTGCTTGCGAATCGCTCGGCATGAAAGTAATTGCCGTAAGTGACGTTCATGGTGGAGTTACGGGATTTTCCACTATCTCAGAGCTGTGGAATTACTACCAAGCCAACGGAAATCTCAACGCTCCTGGAACTGATGCATTATCAAACGAGGAACTTTTACATCTTCGCTGTGATGTATTAATCCCAGCAGCGCTCTCCGATTCGCTTACAGCAATCACAGCTCCAGAAGTTCAGGCGAAAATAATCGTCGAAGGAGCAAATGCCCCAACAACACCGGAGGCAGATGCGATTTTTCAAGACAAAGGAATACTTGTCGTGCCAGATATCTTGGCAAATGCCGGCGGAGTAATCGTCTCGTATTTTGAGTGGGTTCAAGATAAACAGAACTTTTTCTGGAATCTTGAAGAAGTTAAAGAAAATCTCAACAGTATCCTTAAGCGTGCAATCAAAGAAGTTGAAATGATGTCGAAGGATAATAAAGTTTCATGGCGTGATGCGGCGATGATGCTTGGAGTCGGTAGAGTTGCTGAAGCACACAAACTACGAGGACTCTATCCATGACACGAAATTTCTCTATCGCTATAGTCGGAGCAGGTCCAGCTGGTTATTTCACTGCACAAGCGTTACAGAATTCGCAAACCGAAAATCATAAGTTTTCTATCGATATGTTTGAACGTTTGCCAACGCCATGGGGATTAGTACGTAGCGGAGTCGCACCTGATCATCCAAAAATCAAAACTGTTTCTAAAGTGTTCGAAAAAATTGCAACAACTGAAGGATTTCGGTTATTTGGAAATATTGAATTGGGTAAAGACATTTCTTTGGAAAAACTCAAAGAAATATATGACGCGGTAGTTATCGCAACTGGTTCATCGGTTGGTAAAAAATTGGGTATTCCAGGGGAAGATCTACCAGGTTCGTACTCGGCGGCTCAAATAGTTCCTTGGTATAACGGGCACCCCGATTATGCGAATTTTGCTGTTGATCTCTCTTCCGAAGTAGCTGTTGTTATCGGTGCGGGTAATGTGGCGATGGATGTGGGAAGAATGTTTGCGCTGGCGCCAGAAGAACTGGACACAACTGATACCGCTGATCACGCGCTTAAAGCGCTCCACAATAGCTCCATTCGAAAAACCTATATTTGCGGACGACGTGGACCAGAGCATGCCGCATTTACTGCGCCAGAATTGCGTGAGCTACCGAAACTTGACCATACAGATGTTTATCTGGATTTACATTCTATTGTCGAAGCTCAATCAAGAGCAGAGTTACACGGTGAAATAGAAAAAGATTTACGAAGCAACTTAGAGGCGATGAAATCCGTAGCGGAAGCAGAAAAGCGAGGAAATCCTCGTTCCTTGACATTTAAATTTCTCTCCACTCCGCTCGAGATTAAGGGAGCAGGAAAAGTAGAGGAAGTTATTTTTGGAATCAACACAGTACAAGACGACAAAGTCATACCAACAGGTGAAACGTATTCAATTAAATGTGGAATTGTGGTCTCGGCAATTGGTTACGAGCCTCTTGCCATTGATGGATTACCTTATGAAAAAGGCAAAGTCGTCAATACCGACGGTAGAGTCCAAGACAATGTGTATGTTGTGGGATGGGCTAAACGCGGACCATCTGGAGTCATAGGAACAAATAAGAGTGATGCGAGTGCGGTTGTAGAACTTCTCATTTCTGATTTGAAAGAACCTAAGAATCAGAATTCAGTACTTGAATTTGTTCAAGGAAAGAAAATAATTACACAGGAAGGCTGGAGCAAAATAAACGCCAAAGAGGTTTCCGATGGAGAACCATTGGGTAAACCACGGCGAAAATTAGTGCATGTCGATGAGATGATCTCAGTTGCACTTAATTGATGTATCGACTGATAAATCTAACCTGCACTGTACTTCCCAATTTTGATAAGTGATCGTCGTCTGAATAAAGAAGGATGCCGTTTCGTAGGTAGTTACAGGTAGTAGTCGGGCAGAAAAGGCTTATGGTGTCTATATATGTGGCGCCAGAGATCGAAATCCATGCTGAACGAGCCAATTTCTGGCGTCCCAATACTTCTGCTTTATTTTGAGGCTTGCAATAACTCTGTGATAGAGCGCGAGGCACTCCAAAATTCGCACAACTTTTCACGGTAAACGGAAGTTCTGGGTTCTCACTCACGATAAATACTTTTTTACCCTGCGAGCGATATAGATCAACAGTTTTCTGCAAAGACGTTTGGAAAATGTTTTGCTTTTCGACTTGCGATGGAACATGGTTTATATCGCCAGGCCATCGATAAAACTTCACTTTTCTCGGGGGTATTAGTTCGTGTCCGGTTATGTAGTACGAACCTCGAGATAAAAAGACCACTGTATCTATGGAAGGAATTGTCGAAATTGCTTTGACTATCTGCTCGGTACCTTGTGCGCATTCATCAAGTTGACGTGCATTCCACCCCGTTGCCGCACCGATAATAGGCGGACAAAGTTGATTGGCTAACATCAACGTATTAATGCCTCGCTGACCATAATAATCTGTAATTCCTTTCCACGAAGCGTGGACATGTGAATCACCTGTAAAAACTATTGTCCGAGATCCACCAACATTGTTGTATCGACAGTAATGAAAAGCAGGATTTTTGATTCCCACTAATTCAAAACAACTTTCATCATTGGCATCGACACGGATGAGTTGTGCGCTGTTGTTAGAATTCGAAAGACGACGTGGAAATCCTTCTGCTTGTTGGATAGTAAGTCCAGAGAGACCAAAGACAACTAAGCCTGCGATAAGTGCTCCCACCTTGCGCCATTGAAATTCCTTATCGCGCATCCACAATTCAAGGTATCGATAGCAGATATAGGCTAAAACAAAACTCAAAGTAATAGCCATAATCTTTACGAGAGTACTCGGCGAATTACCAAAATAGATAATGGCAAAGGAGAGAAATATCCAATGCCATAAATACAAGGGATAACTAATCAACCCAATCCACACCGATACTCGGTTTCCCACTAAACGAGACAATATTGGCTGTGCATAGCCAAAAAGTATGAGCCCAGCACTTCCTAAAACACCAGAGACCACCGCGCGCAAACTTTTATCCGTACTTGAAAAAAGTAGCGCATAGCAGATAAGAAGAAATGAGAACAAACTTCCTATTTCAGAAACTACTCGATATTTTTTTAGTAGATCAAGTAACGATCGATGATGAAGGTAGATAAATGCTAAAACTCCACCAATAAGAAGCTCCCAAAATCTTGGTAAAGGTGAATAGAACGCTAACTCAGGATTTACCTTTCGAATGGAATATTCATAATAAAACGACGCAAGAAGTAGCGCACTAGTTACCGCGAGGGCGAATCGTCGCAACGTGTAAATTAGGATTAAAAGCAATGGCCAAAATATATAAAATTGTTCTTCGATGCTTAATGACCAGAGATGAAGTAAAGGTTTTTCAACAGCGTTTACATCAAAATAACCCACTTGTGAGTACAGAACAAAATTAGTTAGAAAAGTAGTTGATCCCCAAAGAACAGACCCGAATTGTTTGAAATCTTGCGGGAGGAGCAATATCCATCCAAGAAAGACGGCTATGGCAAGTGCAGGAAGAAGGCTCGGAATAATTCTTCTGATTCGACGAGAATAGAAGTTTCTTATCTTGAATTTTCCTGCATCTAACTCTGAAACAATAATTTGAGTGATGAGAAATCCAGAAATAACAAAGAAAATATCAACACCAACAAACCCACCAGGCACGAGTGAAGGAAAAGCATGAAAGCCAATAACGCTTAGAACGGCAATTGCTCGCACCCCATCGATATCGGGGCGGTAATTATTGATTTTCAGCGAACGCACGTGTCATTTTGGCATAAATTAAAAAATCGGTAGGCTTCAGACCTTCCCAAAAGCAATAAATCTGCGCTCGTAGCTCAACGGATAGAGCATCTGACTACGGATCAGAAGGTTAGGGGTTCGAATCCCTTCGAGCGCGCAAGATTAAATTATGACTTTATTCCAACGGCTAACTTTGCTGCGGTGTATGCCGCTTCCGCTGCCTTGTTGGCATTGTCGCGAGCAGTTATAGCCGCATCAATGGCTTTTGAGTAATCAGCAAGAATCGAAGCGGTTGGTTTCTTCGCAGCACGAGCGGCTGCTAGTGCTGTATCGCGATTCTTTTTTGCGGTAGCAACTGCTGCTGCATAGGCAGCCTTTGCAGCGTTGAACGCAGCGAGTCGAACTTTTTGTGCAGCTTTTTGTGCTGCTGCTTGTGCTGCAGTTAGTTTTGTGGTTGTTACAGTGGTGGTGTCAGCAATTGCTGAAACACTTGACGTTGAAAGCAGTGCGCCGACGATTAATGCACTGAGGGAACCTTTGATTTTCATTGTGAAACCTTTCGCTGAGAAGGCAAATGTAGTTTGAGTATTCACTATCGGCAAATGAACGGCTATGAAAGAATTACACATGCCTAGAACCGCCCTTGTGACAGGTTTTGAGCCGTTCAATGGCGCTTCGCTAAACCCTTCTCAGGAAATTGTCAACGAATTGGCACGCACTGGAATAACAGGGATCAAACTGCACACCTCGGTTTTGCCATGTGTGTTCAGTAAAGCTAGTAGTGAATTATTGAATCTGATCGAGAAGATTCAACCCGATGTTGTTATAGCGCTAGGCCAGGCAGAAGGTCGAAGTCAGATCACGCCAGAGCAGATCGCCATCAATTTAGACGATGCCCGGATTCCCGATAATCAAGGCGAGAAACGACTCAATAAGAAAATCGTTGATGATGGCGATGACGGATACTTCAGCACGTTGCCAATAACAGAAATAATAGATGCAATGAATGCCGCTGGAATTCCGACAATAAAATCATTGTCGGCTGGAACTTTTCTCTGCAACAACGTTTTTTATTCCATGCAACACGCTATGCGTAATCGATCAATACGATCCGGCTTTATTCATCTACCCCTGATGCGCGGGCAAGAGAGTGAATTTCCAGGGCAACCAACTTTAGAATTATCACTTATGGTGAAAGCAATCGATATCGCAGTCACAGTAGCGAGCGCTCGATGAAGATTCGTTGGGCAGTTGTAGCTACTGGTGGCATGGCTTATGCGATGGTTCACGACATGAAATTAGTTTCCGACGCCGAGATTAAAGTTATCGTGTCGCGGACGAAAGAACGCGCTGACGCAGCAGCGCGTGAATTAGGAATTCCTGAAGGAAGTTGCGATTATGAGGAAGTTCTTACGCGTACTGATATTGATGCGGTTTATATCGCCACGCCACATGTATTTCACTTCGAACAGGCTAAATCAGCCCTTAACGCAGGAAAACACGTTTTGGTAGAAAAACCAATAACGATGAATGCGCAAGAAGCTCGTGAGTTGAAGAAAATTGCTGTGCAGTCGGGGAAATTTTTGATGGAAGCAATGTGGATGGTTTTTTCTCCCGCAATCATTCAATCTTTGAGTATTGCTCAATCTGGCCAGTTGGGAGATGTAACTTTTCTCCACGCAAATTTTGGAGTTGCTTTTGATTTTGATTCATCGCAAGTGTCAACAAGTAGATTATGGAATAAAGAATTAGGTGGGAGTACCTTGCTTGATCAAGGCGTTTATCCCATCTCACTCGCACATT
The DNA here is from genome assembly GCA_964597305.1 of uncultured Bifidobacterium sp. Lineage (GTDB taxonomy): Bacteria > Actinomycetota > Actinomycetes > Nanopelagicales > Nanopelagicaceae > UBA7398. Next base: position 11,108 of record CAZQWU010000016.1, on the reverse strand, counting down.
CACTTTTTGGTAAACCAATCGAATCTCATGTGCGAGGTGATATTGGTGAAACTGACATCGATGTTGAGGCTTCTATGGTTTTGGAATTTGCGCGAGGTGAGCGTGCTGCGTTGTCATCTTCGATGAGAAGTCACTCACCACTTGATGCATCAATCAGTGGAAATAATGGTTTTATTCAGATTGAGTCTCCATTCTGGTCTCCACCGGCGATAAGAATTTTGACTCGTGATCCACGCACTCAACGCACGTTGTCGGATGAGCGAATACCCTTCATCAAAGAAGGTAATGGTTACGTTCCGATGTTAAAAGAAGTGCATTTAGCTATTCATCAAGGAAAGCGTGAACATCCACTAAGAACGCTTGATGAATCGATAGCGGTCATGGAAACAATTGATGGTCTCATCGCTGATATACGCAGAACGCATGCGAAGAAAAACGGCCAACGATGAGCACTCGATCTATTGATCGTTATGCCTACGCACATGATGCATCACATTATTTATTGGTGCCTCAAGAGGTTATTAAAGCGACAGACTCAGATCACCTTTTACATGAGATACAACGGGCGATTGATTCCAAAACACCCATCACATTTCGATCGGGTGGCACGAGTTTGAGTGGCCAAGGAGTCACTGACGCCACACTCATTGATACACGAGCACATTTTAAGAAAATCGAAGTACTTAATAATGGGGCACGAGTTCGAGTACAGCCAGGTGCGACCGTTCGTGAAGTCAACGCACGGCTTGCCAGATATGGATACAAATTAGGTCCAGATCCAGCAAGTGAAGCTGCCTGCACCATTGGTGGCGTTATCGCAAATAACTCAAGCGGCATGATGTGTGGAACGGAATTTAATACCTACGCAACACTTGAATCATTAGTGGTGATTCTTACACATGGAATCAGGATTGATACTTCAGAAAGCGATGCTGATGCACAATTAAGAGAAGGTGCACCGCTGCTTTACCAAGGATTACTTCGAATTCGCGATGAAATACGTTCGCGACAAAATCTAGTGGAAGAGATTTCTCGGCAATTTTCTATTAAAAACACGATGGGTTATGGGGTAAATGCCTTTCTAGATTATTCACAGCCCATAGATATTTTGACTCGGTTGATTATTGGTAGTGAAGGAACCCTTGCATTTATTGCAGAAGCGACATTCACAACAGTTCCAGTGAAACCTCATGCAGCGACCTCCTTACTGCTGTTTGATTCAATAGGAAAGGCAACAGAAGCTTTACCTGAATTAGTATCAACGGGATTGGCGGCTATAGAGCTACTTGATTCAACATCATTGCGAGTTGCCCAAAATGATGCAAAAGCGACGAACGAATTAAAAGCGTTGAATATCAATCACCACGCAGCGCTTTTGATTGAATATCAAGAACTTACTCAACAACAATTGGCGAAGCGAATTGAGAAAAATAAAGATTTCTTTCACTCACTTGCGATAGCAAATGCACCTACTTTTACTGATAACGCCACAACGCGGGGTCAACTCTGGCATATTCGTAAGGGGCTCTATGCAACCGTAGCGGGAAATAGACCTTCGGGGACAACCGCCCTTCTTGAGGATATTGCAGTTCCGATCAACGCATTGGCGATGACGTGTGAAAAATTGATGGATTTATTTAATCAACATCGTTATGAAGAGAGTGTCATTTTTGGCCACGCGAAAGATGGCAATATCCATTTCTTACTTAATGAAAAATTCGACGATAAAGATTCGTTGCTTCGTTATTCAAGATTTACTGAGGATATGGTGGAGTTAGTTTTAGGTAATCGAGGAACTCTTAAAGCAGAACATGGAACTGGCCGAATAATGTCGCCATTTGTCAAACGTCAATACGGCGATGAGATTTATCGTTTCATGCTAGAAATAAAACAACTATTTGACCCGTACAATATTTTAAATCCAGGAGTGATAATTTCTGATGATGAAACAATACATCTAAAGAATTTAAAAACTATTCCGACTATTGAAGAAGAAGTTGATCGATGTGTTGAATGTGGATATTGCGAACCTGTTTGTCCTAGCAAAAATTTAACGCTAACACCACGTCAACGTATTGTTTTGCGAAGAGAATTAGCGCAAGCTCGACTACGTGGCGACACGAAGTTAGTGCGAGAAATTGAAAGGCAATATTCCTATGATGGAGTTGATACGTGTGCGGTAGATGGTATGTGCCAGATTGCATGTCCTGTCCTTATTAATACTGGCGATCTCGTTCGTAGGATTCGCGCAGAAGAGTCAACAGCAATCTCTCGCACTTTATGGACTTCTCTCAGTACAAAGTGGAAAGTCACAACAGTTTTACTCGGTTCTCTCTCACGTCTTGCATCTACATTACTTTTACAACGCTCTCGATTTGTACCAGGTGGAAAATTACGAAGAGCCCATCTCAATAAATTTGCTGACGTAATTTATTTCCCATCATGTACAAGTACGCTTTTTGGTGGTGGCTCGCCAGATGCTTTTATGCAGCTCTGTCAGAAAGCTGGAATTAAAGTAACCATTCCTAAGGAGATTGCAGATTCATGCTGCGGCACGCCATGGAAGTCGAAAGGGATGACCGAGGGGTACCGCACGATGCGAGCGATGTCAGCAGAAATTCTGATGAAAGCAAGTAACGATGGTGCAATTCCCATCGTGAGTGACAGTAGTTCATGCACCCACGGATTATCTGAACTTAATTCTGATCTAACGATTGTTGATGCAGTGACTTTTATTCTCAACAATGTGTTGCCTACTCTCAAGACAAGAAAAATCAGTTCACTTGCATTACATCCAACATGTTCCTCTTATCAATTAGGTATTAATGAAGATTTACAGAAACTTGGTAAATCGATTGCGGAGGAAGTATATGTTCCGGATTCGTGGAGCTGTTGTGGCTATGCTGGAGATCGAGGATTGCTTCATCCAGAATTAACAGCTTCTGCCACTCACGATGAAGCATTGGAGATCAATTCTCGAACATTTGAGAAATATGCTTCATGTAATCGCACATGTGAAATTGGCATGTCCAAGAGCACAGGAAAGAACTATCAACACATCATTGAATTAGTAAATGAACTCACCTAGTCTTACATAAATGAAGTATCAACCAGAACGAATTCCGATTAAGACCGGAATTCAACGCGGAAAAGATTTTCATAAACTCATGGATGGCCGCAGAAGTGTAAGAATGTTTTCTTCCGATTCCGTGCCACGTGAATGCATCGAGATAGCGGTCGCTACTGCAAATACCGCGCCAAGTGGGGCGCATCAGCAACCATGGACATTTTGTGCAACCTCCGATCCAGAAATCAAACACCGCATTCGATTAGCAGCCGAGGCTGAAGAACGAGAAAATTATGAGGGTGGTCGGTTACCGCCAGCATGGCGAGAGGCATTGGCTCCCATCGGAACAAACTCTGATAAGGGTTATCTTGATGTAGTTCCGTGGATTGTCGTTGTTTTTGCTCAGAAATCTACGCCGATGCCTGATGGAACATTGCGCAAAAATTATTATGTCAGCGAGTCAGTCGGAATTGCATGTGGTTTATTTATTGCAAGCCTTCACTCTCAAGGGCTTTCCACGTTAACTCACACGCCAAATCCGATGGGATTTCTTAACGAAATTTTTAAGCGTCCTACAACAGAGCGTCCGTACATTCTGTTTCCAATAGGTTACCCCGATCCGGAATGTGAAGTTCCCGATCTCAAGCGGAAGAGTGTTGACGAGGTTTTACTAGAGTTTAAAAATCTTTAGCGGAGAAAGAGCGCAGTCAATCGCTTTGTTGTAAAGAAAAGTCCGGCTGCAATCATGGCGATGAAATACACGATATGACCCAGAGTGGCTAGGCCAATTTCACCGAGCATAATTCCTCGAACCAGCGATATTGCATGCCACAGCGGTAGTACTTCAATAATCCATTGGATAACGCGTGGATAAACTGAGATAGGAAAGAATGATCCTGAGAAAAGAAACATAGGCAACATAAAAATGTTAATCATGTTCATTTGTTGGTAGGACTTCATATATGACGTGATAGCCATACCGAAAGATGCGAAACCAAATGCGATTAAGACTGCTGCCGGAATTGCGCAGAGCCCCCACCAGCTTGTGACAAGGCCAAGTGGCGTTACTACCACCATAAAACCGAGAGCGTAAATAAGTCCGCGAAAGAGTGCCCATGCAATCTCACCAAGCGCAACATCCAATGCTCCGAGCGAGGTAGCAAGCATGGATTGGTACAACTTACTTTCATTAATTTTCCAAAAAACATTCCACGTCGAGTCGTAAACGGCGCCGTTCATAGCGCTCGTCGCGAGTAAGCCCGGTGCTATGTATGCGGCATAAGAGATGGTCGCGCCATGTGACGAGATGCCGCCAATGAGTGAACCAACACCGAAGCCAAAAGAAAAGAGAAAAAGGACTGGTTCAAGAAATCCGCTGAGAATGATGATCCAGGTAGATGACTTGAACGCGAGCCAACTTCGCTCAAGCGGGCTATTGATTCGGCCGGCGAAATATTTCTCTAATGGTTTCCCGATCCGTGCTTCAGCAATCGTTACGGCACTTTTAGTAATCATTTGGCAAGTCGCTTCGTGAATGCTGATTCAGCAATTCGAATTCCAATGAAGAGAATTGTTCCCAAATATGCAATGTGGAGAACGAGCATGACTCCAGAAATCGAATGCCCGTAGGTGAAATATCTGCCTAATTCAGTGGCATGCCAGAGTGGTGAGATCCAGCCGATTGGACGAAGAAAAATTGGCATTGTTGATAACGGATAAAAAGTTCCGGAGAAAAGAAAGAGTGGCATGATGATAAATCGACCAAGAATTGAGAAAAAGAAATCTTCTTTGATTACTCGCGCAGCTACTGCCAACATCATCGCGCCAAATGCGGCACCAGCGAACATAGCAACCGCAATCGCTACCCATGCCGTTCCCGCTTGTAATGCACCAAAAAAGTACAAAAGTATCCAGTACACAGTTACGGTAAGTGCGACTCGAGCAAGCGCAGCGAGATAGACACCCTGCGCAATTTGTTTTCCCGTGAGTGGCGTTGCATTCATCGCAAAGAAATTCTTATTCCATTTAAATCCTTGCATCGTAGGCATAACTACCTCATCGATAGCGCCTTGAATTGCTGTGCTGGCAAGGAGGGCTGGTCCAAGAAATGTCAGGTAGGAAACGCCATCAACACCGGTAACACCTTGACTTTTATCAACGAGCGAACCAATTCCAACGCCCACCGAAAGTAAATATAGAAGTGGATTGGCAATTGCTTGCGTGATAATTCCTGAGAGCCACTTTGCCATATGTTTAAATCGTGACTCGGTCACAAAGAGTGAGCCAAAACGTCGAACCCTAGTTTCATTAACAATCTCGAGTGACCCTTGGCGAGTGCGTTCGTACAGTGACATTACTCGACCAAACTCCGGCCAGTAAGTTTTAAGAAAACATCTTCAAGCGAGGTGCGGCGAACCAATGATGTAATGGGATGTGCTCCACCACTCATGATGTCTGAGAGCAATGTTTCACCATCATCACTGTAAAGAAGAATCCGATCGGGAAGTTGTTCGATGTGGTCACACTTATCAACGAGCTTGCTCGCCATTTCTGCGTTTTTATCAGAGCCAAAGCGCAGCTCAACCACTTCTTTTGTTGAATAGCGACGAATCAGGTCTGCTGGACTTCCCTCAGCCATGATTTTTCCTTTATCCATAACAATGAGTCGACCACACAATTGTTCGGCTTCATCCATAAAGTGTGTAGTGAGCAAAAGTGTTACGCCAAGTTCTTTTAAACGGAAGAGTCTGTCCCAGAGAATATGGCGCGCTTGCGGATCCAAACCCGTCGTTGGTTCATCAAGCATCAAAATTTCAGGCTCACTTACCAATCCGCGAGCAATGGTAAGGCGGCGTTTCATGCCACCACTTAACGCATCTACTTTGACATGGCGCTTTTCTTCTAATTGTGCAAATTCAAGAAGCTCATCAATTTTGTTTTTGATAAATTTCTTGGAGAGACCAAAGTAACGACCATAAATATAAAGATTTTCCGTCACAGTAAGTTCACCATCAAGATTATCTTGTTGTGGAACTACTCCAAGATGTGCACGAATCTGCGGACCAAGTAAATTTGGGTCCTTACCAAGAACAGTCAGTTCACCGGAAGTGCGTTGTAAAGTTGCACCAATCATGCGCATTGTTGTTGATTTACCAGCGCCATTAGGACCTAATAAACCAAAGGACTCACCTTGCTCAACTGCGAAATCAATGTGATCAACCGCAGTGAAATCTCCGTACGTTTTAGTCAGTTGGCGCGCGACAATCAAGGGTGAAGGCATTAGGAGAGGTTATTACAAACCAATCTCAGTGAGCGAATTACCTAATATTTCTAAGCCCAATTGAGCGTCACTTTCAGAAATATTGCATGGTGGATTCATGTGTATTCGATTGAAATTATTAAACGGCATGAGTCCATTCTTCTTACACGTAGCGATAATTTCATTCATCTTGGGACTGGATGAACCATAGGGTGCGAGTGGTTCACGAGTGGCCCTATCGACAACCATGTCTATTCCCCAGAAAACTCCGACCCCGCGAATATCACCCATCACATGATGTTTTTCCGCTAATTTGGCAAGGCCAGGGCCAAGGATCTTTTCGCCGATAGCTGCAGCGTTGTCAATCATTTTTTCTTCTTTCATGACATCAATTGTTGCTATCGCTGTTGCGCAGGCAAGCGGATGACCGGAATAGGTGAGTCCTCCAGGAAACACTCGTTCGTTAAAACTCTCCGAAACTTTTTGCGAAATGACAACGCCACCTAATGGTAAATAGCCAGAGGTAACGCCTTTGGCAAAGACGATCAAATCGGGTATCGATTGAGAATGTTGATAGGCAAACCATTTTCCGGTTCTTCCAAAACCTGCCATTACTTCATCAGCGATCCAGAGAATTCCATACTTATCACAGAGTGCTCGAATTCCATCAAGGTATCCTCGTGGTGGTACTAATACTCCTGCAGTTCCTGGGACACTTTCAATGAGTACAGCGGCGATTGTTTGCGGACCTTCGAAGATTATCGTGTGTTCCAGATGTTCAAGTGCGCGTGCACATTCTTCTTCTTCTGTGCTCGCCCAAAAAGATGACCGATAGAGATAAGGCCCCCAGAAATGTACATGGCCATGTGCAAACTCGTTGGGAAATCTTCGAGGATCTCCCGTTGCATTGATAGCTGCGCCAGTATTTCCGTGATAGGAACGGTAAGTCGAAAGAATTTTATGTTTACCGGTGTGCAAGCGCGCCATGCGCACTGCATTTTCTATTCCGTCCGCACCAGCATTAGTAAAAAAAACTTTTGAGAAGTGTCCGCCCGCAAGCTCGACAATGCGTTGAGCTGCACCATTTCTTGCTTCGTTTGCATGCTGTGGTGCGATTGTGGTCAGTATGTCGGTCTGTTTCTTAATAGCCGCCAATACTTTTGGGTGTTGATGTCCGATATTTGTGAAAACTAATTGACAAGAAAAATCCAGATACCGATGGCCTTGGTAATCCCAAAAATACGATCCAGCTGCGCCGGCGACGGGTATGGGTGAGATTTGCGCTTGCGCTGACCAGGAATGAAAAACAAACTGCCGGTCATCGGCGAATACTTTCTTGCCCTCTTCAGCGTTCATATGTGGTCCTAATAACTCCTGTCAGCGATAGCCAATCTAAGCATTTTTTACATTGAATATATAGAGGTAACCTCTGAACATGAAAAAGATTTCACATTGGATTAATGGCAGCATATCTACCGAAACCTCTGGAAGAACTGGTGAAATTTATAATCCAGCAACCGGAAAAGTTTCCGGAACAGTGGAATTTGCATCAGCGGCTCAGGTAGGTAAAGCAGTAGATGTTGCAACAGCTGCATTTCAGGAGTGGCGTTACAGCTCGTTAACAAAACGTACTCAAATCCTTTTTGCTTTTCGAGAACTACTCAACGCTAACAAATCTGCAATTGCTGCATTGATTACAGAGGAACATGGAAAAGTTCTTAGCGATGCGGTCGGTGAAGTCACTCGTGGCCTTGAAGTTGTGGAGTTCGCCTGTGGGATTCCACATCTACTCAAAGGTGGTTTCTCAGAAGAAGTTTCAACAGATGTTGATGTGTATTCAATCCGTCAACCATTAGGTCCGGTTGCGATTATTTCGCCATTTAATTTTCCTGCGATGGTACCGATGTGGTTCTTCCCCATCGCGATTGCCTGCGGTAACACGGTAGTAGTGAAACCTTCAGAAAAAGATCCAAGTGCAATTATGTTTATTGCAGAGCTATTAAAGAAAGCCGGATTGCCAGATGGCGTATTCAATGTCGTTCACGGAGATAAAGAGGCGGTAGATACGTTACTGACACATCCTGGAATTAAATCTGTTTCATTTGTTGGTTCTACTCCGATTGCGAAATATGTTTATGAAACGGGTACAAAAACTGGTAAACGAGTTCAAGCATTAGGCGGGGCTAAAAACCATATGGTGGTTCTCCCTGATGCCGATCTTGAATTAGCTGCTGATTCTGCAGTCAATGCTGGCTTTGGTTCAGCCGGCGAGCGATGCATGGCAATTTCTGTTCTTGTTGCCGTAGAACCCGTCGCAGATCAACTGATTGCGAAAATCAAGGAGCGAATGGAGAAAATCAAGACCGGTGACGGTACGCAAGGTGCTGATATGGGACCGCTGGTAACAAAGGTCCATCGCGACAAAGTCGCTTCCTATATCGAAGCCGGCGTCAAAGAAGGAGCAACGCTCGTTGTTGATGGTCGCGCTATTAATCCTGGCGGAGAAGGATTCTGGTTAGGACCAACTCTGTTTGATAATGTGAAAACGTCGATGAGTATTTATAACGAAGAAATCTTTGGTCCAGTCCTGAGCGTTATTCGAGTGAAAACTTATGATGAAGCGCTCGCATTGGTGAATGATCATCGCTACGGAAACGGCACCGCGATATTTACTAATGATGGCGGCGCTGCTCGACGTTATCAAAATGAAGTGGAAGTTGGCATGGTAGGAATCAATGTACCTATCCCAGTACCAATGGCTTATTTCTCATTTGGTGGTTGGAAAGCATCTCTCTTTGGAGACACACATGCTCACGGAACAGAGGGTGTGCACTTCTTTACGCGCGGAAAAGTTGTGACAAGTCGATGGCTTGACCCAAGTCATGGTGGAATTAACTTAGGGTTTCCTACTAACGCTTAACGTTTAAGAGCGAACGTAACGGGCAAAGTTACGGAAATCTTCAACTTGGAAATCAATCTCTTTCTGGCCATGCGCAAAACTGATGAGCCACTGTTCATCAAGTCCAGGCGGAGTCATAATGTCATGGTTAATTGACCAAAGAAATGAAAGTTCGGCGATCTCAAAATCAGTTGCTTTGTAGTCTCGATAATTTCGCACCGGAGTCTCTGACCAGGTAGTACAGCCTTTCACGCCAAAACCAACGGAGTGAGCGGGCAATTCATACTCACCAATGATGTCGCCAATTCGCGTAAGCGCTTGAAGGTTAAAAGCTTCGCATTCTGCGAGTTTTTCCGGGGTAGCGATGCGATCAACTACTCGCACTGCTGCCATGGCGAGCGCGTGGCCATTGAAGGTTCCTAAATGTGCCATACGACCATCAGTCACTGCATTCATGTATTCATTTTTTCCACCAAATGCCGCAAGCGGAACGCCGCCGCCAATTGATTTTGCGAGACAAATTAAGTCTGGTTTTATCCCGAGACGTTGGGCTGCGCCTTGTGGACCTGCAGTTAAACCAGTTTTCACTTCATCAAAAATAAGAACGATTCCATATTCATCGCAAAGTTCTCGCACTCGCTCTAAATAACCCTCATCCGGAACAACAATTCCAATATTTTCTAGAACTGGTTCGAGAATGAAACAGGCAATCGATTGCGCATGTTTTTGGAAAATACGTTCGAGTGATTCGGCATTGTTGTACGGAACAACGTAGACATCTCCTGCAACAGCAGATTGGGGCGTGAAAGGAATCGGATCCTCAGAAGAACCGATCTTGTCCATCGGCGGTTTAGTGGAGACCATCAACGAATCACCACTTCCGTGGTAACCACCCTCAACCTTCACGATGGCATTTTTTCCTGTCGCCGCACGGGCAGTTCGAATCGCATAGAGGGTCGCTTCTGTTCCAGAATTTGTGAAACGAACCTGATCAATCCCAAATCGCTTGCAGACTCGCTCTGCCGCATCTCGAGATTCAGGCGATGGGTTGGTGAAGAGCGTTCCGATATCTAGTGTTGTTTTTAATTCCGCGACAACATCAGGGTTGAGATGACCCACCAACATTGCACCAAAACCCATTGATAAATCGAGCATTTTTCGACCATCAACATTGGTCATCCAGGCACCTTGCGCTGATGAAATAGATACCGGGTATGGCTCCCATGATTGGAAAGATGAATGAACACCGAGTGGAATTGACTCGAGTGCTTTTTTATTTTCAACGCCAGACTGTGCGTTTACTTTTTTGTATAACTCCCACTGCTCTTGTAGTTTTTTCTGAATAACAGAGCGAGATATGGGTTGTGCCGGTCCATAAGTCGCGCGGAAAGTTTGCGCATGATGCGTTTGGGTCTTCATTGCAATTTGTACAATCAAAGGTGGTTCTGATTTCGAACCTAAGTTTGAGGTGCACGCTCCTAGCGGGTCTCGTTGGCCGAATTCTACCAGTGGTCATATTAAATTCAACCCCAAGAAAATAACTCCCTTAGGCTTAGCAAATGCGTATTCGCCTTATGGGACTTTTTCTCATTCTCACGCTCATTCCTGTTAACAATGCCCACGCAACAGAAACACAAGTAACTGTGATGTCTCGCAATCTTTATCTTGGAGCTGATGTTGGCGTAGCGATGAAGTTGCTACCTAAATTCTCTGAAGCTGCGCAATTTATGTGGGACCAAGTGAAAGCAACAAATTTCAAGGCTCGAGCGCCAAAACTTGTGCAAGAAGTAGCAACATACAAACCAGATGTTATTGGATTACAAGAAGCAACGATTTGGTACTGCAAGAAAAATTTATGGAGTAAAAAAGTAGAAGTTTTTAAT